>JAIXMY010000116.1 GCA_020328045.1 Candidatus Endomicrobiellum pyrsonymphae | reverse complement strand
CTTGGTCCGCTGATTTTTGATACCAGTTCACTGCCTCTTTATAATTTTGTTGAACTCCTTCTCCATTAGCATACATCACTCCCAGATTATACTGAGCATTAACATTTCCTTGGTCCGCTGATTTTTGAAACCAGTTCACGGCCCAAGGAGATGCTAATGCTCAGTATAATCTGGGAGTGATGTATGAGAGAGGAAAAGGAGTTCAACAAAATTATAAAGAGGCGGTGAACTGGTTTCAAAAATCAGCGGACCAAGGAGATGTTGATGCTAAAACAGCATTGACGAGAATTCTTAGAAATAAAAAGAGTACATCTTAAAATGTTATGAAAATATTGCAATTTTGTACAATATACAAGCGGTTTTAACAAATAATAATGGGATAATTTTTGAATTATTTAATTGAAACAATTGGTTGTCAGATGAATGTATGCGAATCTGATTGGCTGGGATCTGTTCTTTCGACTTATGGAATGTCAAAGGTAAGCAGTTTGTCAGATGCGGACATCGTTATACTCAATACGTGTTCTGTGAGATATCAGGCTGAACAAAAGGCTTTTTCTTATCTTGGCAGGGTGGAAGAGTTTAGACGGCAAAATCCTGAGATCAAGATAGTTGTTACCGGATGTATGGCAGAAAGGCTTGGTCTAAAAATTAAACAACGTTTTAAAAGCGTTGATTTGGTTGTTGGCGCAAAAGACATTGATATTGTTGCTTTAAAAATTATAGACCTATGCAATATAGATGCTGAAAAACAAGAAGAACTCAATACTCATTCCGATATTGTGAGATATATTACCATTATGAGAGGTTGCGATAATTATTGTTCTTATTGTGTAGTGCCTTTTGTAAGAGGCAGGGAGACAAGTCTTGATGCGGAAATAATTGTAAAAGAGTGTTCTTTGTTTGTGAAAAATGGCGCAAAAGAAATAATGCTTTTAGGGCAGAATGTAAATTCTTATCAATATAACGATGTGAATTTTACCTCGTTGATCAAGAAAATATCTACAATAAACGGACTTGAAAGAATTAGATTTATGACAAATCATCCTAAAGATTTAGGTGATGATTTAGTAAGTGTAATGGCAACAGAACCGAAAGTATGCTCTCATATACATCTTCCTATGCAGTCTGCATCCAATAAAATTCTCAAAGCAATGGATAGGAAATACACTTACGAACATTATTTGGAATTAATTAATAAGTTAAGAAACGTTATTACCGATGTAAGTATAACAACTGATATTATAGTAGGTTTCCCGGGTGAAACAGAATCTGATTTTGAAGAAACGTTAAAAGCGGTGAAAGATATAAGATTTGGAGGGTCGTACGTTTTTAGATATTCTCCGCGACCCAACACAAAAGCGTCTGAGCTGGTTGATGATGTACCCTTAGAAGAGAAAAAAAGCCGACACGCAATTATTCTTAAGGAATCAAATAGAATTTTAAGGAATCAAATAGAATTT
>JAIXMY010000066.1 GCA_020328045.1 Candidatus Endomicrobiellum pyrsonymphae | reverse complement strand
GATGAAATATTAAACGTGGCAAGCTCATCACCGCCTGTACCGACAATATCAAGCACATCAAATTTTGGGTTTAATTTTTGACATTTTTCTCTCATCACCATTGCGCAGGCTGTTATTTCTTCAATCGTTTCTCCTTTAAGTCTTAAAGATGTAATAAATGATGCAATTTGAGAATCCGTTGCTTTACCGTCCATTATTTCATTCATAACAGCTTTTGTTTGGTCTATTGTAAGGTTTTGTTTATTTACTATTTCATATATTGCATTTCGAATCATATTTTCCTCTATTTTTGAATTTTATAATTTGAGAAAATTCTCAATTATAATTATTCCGTTTTTTGTTAGTATCGACTCAGGATGGAACTGAATACCATAAAGATTGTAATCTCGATGTTTTACACCCATTACCTGAGATTCTTCATCTTCCGATATAACAAGCAATTCATCGGGTAACGTTGCTCTATCAGCTATGAGAGAATGATACCTTGCTGCATGTAAAATTGGCGACAAACCTCTAAAAATAGGACTGCCATTTGCAATATGTATATTGCTTGTTTTGCCATGCACTAATGTTTTTGCATATGTAATTTTTGCGCCAAAAACTTCGCAGATTGCTTGATGTCCAAGGCAAATTCCCAGTATAGGTTTTTTATCCTGAAAATATTTTATTGTTTCTTCACATATTCCTGCAGAGGCAGGTCTTCCTGGTCCCGGTGAAATTATCAAATGTGTAGGATTTAATCCATCTATTTCTTTAGTTGTCATTTCGTCATTTTTTATAACTTTTACATCTTTATTTATACTTCCTACATATTGATAAATATTATAGGAAAAACTATCGTAATTATCTATTATTAAAATCATCTTTTATCCTTTTAAAAAATTTTAGAAATTTGTAAAGCATCTGTAACAGCTTTGGATTTTTGAATGTATTCGTTATATTCTTTTTCAGGATCACTATCTGCAACAATACCTGCTCCGGATTGCACATACACTTTGCCATTTTGCAGTTTTGCCATCCTTATGGCTATGCACATATCCATATTTCCTGTAAAATCTATGTATCCTATTGCTCCACCATAAGTTCCACGCTTATGCTTTTCCAAAGCATTAATAATTTCACAAGCTCTTTTTTTTGGCGCGCCTGATAAAGTGCCTGCAGGAAGAACAGCAGATAATGCATCAAGCTGATTATATTTATTATCGTTGATATCTGAACTTACTATAGAAGCTATATGACTTACATGCGAACACTTTAATATTTTCATATATTCTGTTACTTTTACAGAACCAAATTCACTTATTTTACCTAGATCATTTCTTGCCAAGTCAACAAGCATATTATGCTCAGCAAGTTCTTTTTCATCATGTAAAAGCTGTGATATAAGAATTTTATCTTCATTGGAATCGATACCCTTCTTACATGTACCTGCCAAAGCATAGTTGGTAAGTTTCTTATTCTTTAAAGTAACAAGCGTTTCAGGAGAAGCTCCGGCAATTTCAATATCGCCAAAATTTAAATAAAACATATATGCTGACGGATTTGTAGTTCTTAAAATTCTGTAAGTCTGCAATAGACTTCCGCTAAAATCCGCTTCAGCTCTATTTGATATTACAGCTTGAAAAACATCGCCATCTTGTATATATTTTTTTATTTCTGTAATCATATTCACGAATGACTTTTTAGAATGAAGCATTTTAAAGTCTGATTGTAACTCTGATTTTTGTTCTTTTTTTACAATGCCATTTTTTATCAAACTTTCTATTTCTTGTAGTTTAATTTCTGCCTTGGCAAAATTCTCTTCAAAATTTTTCGCTGCAACGTTAACTATGATGAAAATTTTTTGCTTTAAATGATCGAAAGCTATAACCGTATCAAAAAGCATGAGATAAAAATCATCGAAATTTTCATCGTTCACATTTGAAAGATTCAACGATTTTTCGGTATATTTAATAAAATCATAAGAAAAATATCCTACAAATCCGCCTGTAAACGGAGGCATATATTCTAGTTTGGGGCTTTTGTATACAGAAATAATATCACTCAGCGCTTTAACAGGATTATCTTTACTATACTCTTCTTTTTCACAGTCATTTATATAGATTTTGTTATCATTACACTTAATAGTGAACTTTGGATCACAGCCAAGAAAAGAATATCTTCCCCAGCTTTCGCCACTTTCTACGCTTTCAAGCAGATAACATTTTTTGTTTTCTGCCATAAAAATTCTTAAAATTTCTACGGAGGTTTTAATATCCGCAAACATCTCTTTACATACCGGAATTACCGTGTACTCATTTAAAAACTTCTTTGCTTCTTCTAACGAAGGTCTAATCATTTTCTCCACCTTTACCGAGGACAAACGAAAGAACGTCCATCCAAGACATAACAAAACATGCCAAGGACGGACGTTGAAATTGTCCGCGGTGCCACCTCGATTTACAGTAACAGAAAGAACCTATACCGTACCCTTTTTCAGAGCGCTAACACGCTCGTTGCAAGTAACGCCTGCAATGCGTCGCGGAATACTGGGGATTAAACATACGCCTACAATCCTTTTGACCGCGCCCTCCGTGGTCCATTTGATAATCTGCGTTGTACGGGAATCTCAGCGTCGCCCGTTCTCTGTAACTGCACAATTACCGTTATCTCCACATCAACGGTTTTGGGAGCAATGCTCCCTATTTAGTTGAACCGACCGGAAGTGTAACACAAATATCGCAAAATGTCAAATTTTTGTAGTATCTCGTAACACAATAGATTTTTCTAAATGCAAGCTGAAAGAACTTATAGCAAAATCTAAAAGCGAAACAAAATCAAGATTTTTGTGAAATCTTTTTATGTTATACTAAAGTAAATAATCAATCAAATAATTGTTGATTATATTTATATCTATCGTTCAAATCGTCGTCATATTCGTTTAAGAATTGTTCTAGCATATGAAAGTATAAAAGCATTGCTATTTGGACTTCTTGGATAATTCCAAAAATGCGCGATTGTTTTATCTTTCAACTCTTCGTCAAACAACCCGTAAAACTTTGACCCATTATCTGTTTGTATCTGTGAAGCGCATATCTTCTTGTAGCATTTCTCTTGGCAATACTTATCTAATTCCGCATTTATTGTGTTTTGACATGCTTTATAACAATTTCTTTATAAAATTCCAATTCTTCAAGTCTTCCTTTTATTTCTTTTGAAAACTCCTCTTTTGCTACGACTTTTTGTAATGCTTTTATTGTTCTGCTGGCAGGTATCTTGTGATATACATTTATGTCCCATCTTTTTCTTATAAATCTCTGAATTCTTCAATAAAAGAATAGTTGCTTACCTGTTTTTCCTTTTATTTATTACGTCTTTTCAAAAGTCTATATATGTGTTTGAGATTTTTCACCACACGAGATTGACTAGATTATGTTATTTTTATATACTCATCCGTCTTTTCAATGATTCTATAATTTGGTGGTGCGGTACCCAAGTGGTAAGGGAGCAGTCTGCAAAACTGTTATTCGCCGGTTCAATTCCGGCCCGCACCTTGTTTGCGTGAGTTTCAGAGCATGTTATATAATCAACTATATCGATACAATTGCGTTACTTAAATTTTTGAGGAATTTTGTTTTATGATAGGTAATATTTGAACATATTGACCAAATAAAACAGGCAAAATTTACCGAAAAGGGCGCATAGTCATATGGTTAGCTCAGAAATAGCGCGCTGTGTCGTTGGACTTCCTAGCAAGGGGAATGAGTTGCTGCTTCGTCAGTCCACATCGCATTGCATCTATTTTTGAGCTGACGCAACGCGCCAATATAAAGTTAGTTGACTATAGTTTTTGCCCGGTTAGCTCAGTTGGTTAGAGTACTTCCTTGACATGGAAGGGGTCAGAAGTTCGAGTCTTCTACCGGGCATGTTTTCGAGGTAGGCAGCACAGTGAAAAAAGTATCAAACTTACAATTCAAGGCACCTCTGTTTGACACCCTTTTGGCGCATGCAAAAAGAGGTGTCACGTCTTTTCATTGTCCGGGTCATAAAAATGGCAGAAGTATAGATAAAGAATTGAGAAATTATACCGGCGAAGAAGTTTATAAATTTGATGTAACTGTTTTTGATGAGGTAGATTCTTTGCACGACCCTGTAGGTCCCATAAAAAAAGCTCAAGAACTTATGGCGCAGGCCTATGGCGTTGAGCATTCGTTTTTTTTGGTAAACGGAACTTCAGTTGGTAATATGGCAATGTTTCTTGCTGCATGCGATCCGAGTGATTCCATAATAGTTTCAAGAAGTTCGCATAAGTCAATTATGGCTGGAATTATAATGTCTGGCGTATGGCCTATTTGGGTTCAGCCTGAAATAAATCAAAATTTGGATTTAATTTTTAGCGCAACGTACAATCAGGTAAGAGATGCATTGGATAGGTATCCTGAGTCAAAGGCTGTGTTTATTACGAGTCCTACATATAACGGCGTTGTTACAGAATTGAGTAAAATAGTGGATTTGTGTCATAGGAGAGGGAAAATTGTTTTAGTCGATGAAGCTCACGGCGCTCACTTGCATTTTAATCAGCAGTTGCCTGAGTCTGCTGTTGAAGCTGGAGCAGATTTATGTGTTCAATCAACGCATAAGACTTTGTCGGCAATGTCCCAGGGATCAGCGCTTCATTTTAATTCAAAATTGATTGACTTTAGTAGGGTAAAGAAAATAGTTTCAATGCTTCAAACGACAAGCCCTAATTATTTAACGCTTGCAAGCCTTGATTTGGCAAGAAGGCAAGTATATTTGCATGGTGAAGAAAACTTTGACAGAGTTATAAAAGCTGCGGAGTGGGGTCGTTCGTATATAAATAACAACATATCTTCAATGAAATGTTTTACTCGGCAAGAAATTCAGAAACTTGGTTTTGATTTAGATATTACAAAGCTTACTGTAAACGTGACGAAAACAGGGCTTTCCGGTTATGAAATTGAAAGTATTTTAGCTAAAGAATATAACATACAGCTTGATTATGCGGATTTGTTCAATCTAGTTGCCATTATGGGCGAAGGTTCCAATAAGACTGATGTAGAAATCTTTGTCAAAGCTCTTGAGACTATAAATAAAAAATATCACGGTAAGCAGAAAAACTGGATACTTAAAATTCCGTCGCTTGCTACGGAAATGGTTATGAGACCAAGAGAAGTTTTTCTTTCAAACAATACAAAAAAAGTTAGCTTGGCAAAAGCGGTGGGACATGTAGCAGCTCAGACCCTTACGCCTTATCCTCCTGGCATTCCAGTTGTAATTCCAGGAGAGAGAATCACAAAAGAAATATGTGATTACCTCATAGATATGTCTTCAAAAGATATAAGGATAAGCGGTCAGGAAACAGAAATGTTAAAAACGGTAAAAGTTTTTACAAACTAATGGAGAAAACAATGGATAAAAAAGATTTAGCGAGTTTGAAAAAAATATTGATACGGAAGAAAACTGAACTTTTGAACAAAACTAATAATGCGCAAAGAGAAGCGTGTGCAAATTTAGACACAGATGTTGGCGATGAAATAGATACAGCAAGCCAAAACAGCGAAAAAGAAATATATTTTGAACTTGCTGCAAACGATAAAATAGCTTTAAGCGCTACAAATGATGCCTTAGCTAAAATAGAAAAAGATTCTTATGGACAGTGCGAGTGCTGTAACAGTATTATTCCGATGGAGAGATTGCAGGCAATTCCGTGGACAAGGTACTGTATTAAATGTCAGGAAGAAGCCGAAAATCCTAAAAAATGAAAAATGAAATCATCTGCTTTTTCAAACAATAAAAGAGCTGAAGTTCCTTCTACTGTAAGTTGCGGTGTTGTAGCCGACCTACAGTAAGCGCAAAAATTGTTCCTTAAAAAAACAAGTATAATTTAAGTGTATAAGAGTATTGGAAGATGCGGAGGCATGCAAATGAAATTTGTTTTAAGTTCAAAAATATTTAGAGCTACGGTTACCGAAGCCAATTTGGCATACCAAGGTAGTATAACAATAGATACTGATATTTGTGATAAGGCAGGTTTTTGGATAGGGGAAAAAGTTCTTGTTGTTTCAAATACGTCAGGAGCTCGCTTAGAAACTTATGTAATTCCCGGGGAGTCCGGATCTGGTGTTATTTGTATGAACGGTGCCGCCGCCCATCTCATAAAAGAAGGTGAAGAAGTAATTATAATGGGTTTTGCGCTCTCAGACAAACCCATTGAACCAAAAATTGTTTTTGTGGACAAGAATAATAAGATTATAAAAGTAAAGTAAAAAAATTATAGCGCAGTTAAGTGGTTATAAAAATTAATCGTCGGGGCGTGGCTCAGCTGGCTAGAGCGCTCGGTTCGGGACCGTGAGGTCGCTGGTTCAAATCCAGTCGCCCCGATGTTTTTTACTCATAAAAGGGCGCGTTTTGGGTACAAAAGCGATAGACGCTGTTTCACATTCTCAATCTTTCATGCTGCGGAGTGTCTGAAATCTAAAATATCAACAGAATTTTTTAAATGTTCCTTTGATAAATGAGCATAAATCATAGTGGTTTTTATGTTTGAATGTCCTAAAAGCTGACTTACTATATATATGCTTAAGAACAGCGCTATGGTCATTTGTGGTTTACTGCCTCTACACACTTGTGTCCGCGCATTACTCCGCCACATTCAATACTTCCCTAGTGGCGCTACTACTATTCTAAAGTATTTCGTTTTTTGTTTTGCATTTATAAGAAAACCAATTATACCAAATTAAATGTGATTGTATCGTATGTATCTATCATCCGCCTCCTTTACCCTCTTCCACACCTCACTCAACTCCGCCSCCGCCACATCCACCGTCTCCTTCTTTCTCTTGTCCCTCGCCTCCTCCGCCTCCTTTATCCCCTTCCTGTAGTTTGTGTTCCTTATAAGCTTCTTGCTTCTTCGGAGTTGGAAGAAACCTCCAACTCCGAAGAAGCAAGAAGCTTATAAGGAACACAAACTACGGGAAGAGGAACTGAAGGATGAAAACCTGCCGTTAAACCGACTGACGGAAATAGTGGAGGAACTGAGCCCGAAGGCGATAGCACTGGAACCAAACGAGGAACTAAGGAGTCAAATGACGAAACAGACTGACTTGGCATATCCGCTACTGCAAGAACGGCTTTGTGAACTGTCGCCTCAAATATGGAATCAGACAAAGCAGGCTCTGCCAGCAGATGTAGCAAACAAAATGGATGAGCAGTGGATAGAAAATTCAAT
>JAIXMY010000008.1 GCA_020328045.1 Candidatus Endomicrobiellum pyrsonymphae | reverse complement strand
CCGGACTTTATTTTACTTCCGTTAATTTCTTTTCCTTTTTCAATGATGCCAACTGAAAAACCTGCTAAATCGTATTCTCCATCTTTATAAAATCCGGGCATTTCGGCAGTTTCTCCCCCTATAAGTTGTGAACATGACAATTTGCATCCTTTAGCTATACCTTTGATAACTTGCTCTGCCTGATCCACATTAAGTTTGCCACAGGCAAAATAATCTAAGAAAAATAAAGGCTTTGCACCGGCACATATTAAATCATTTACGTTCATTGCAACCAAATCTATTCCTACAGTATCGTGCTTATTTAACAGAAAAGCAAGTTTTAACTTTGTACCTACCCCGTCTGTAGAACTGACAAGATTGTATTTTGTCCCGATTACAGGAAATAATCCTCCAAAACCGCCTATTTTAGGTAACTTTTTCTTAAGTCTTTTTACAAGTTCGTTGCCTGCCTCAATGTTTACGCCTGCTTTTCTATATGTTGTTATAGACATTTGTATTCCCTCTTCTTATCAATTTACAATTGAATTTCTTTTACTTACAACCAAAATAAACAATACACTCACAACTATTAAAGCATGGCAATAATACACGCGCGGTAAAATACTAATAGGCGATATGCCAGCAAGAGACGCTGCAAGCAAAACCTGCGTACCGTGTGGAAGCAAACCTTTTACTCCACATGCGAACACTTCAAGTATGGTAGCAGAATAGTGAGGAGAAATTTCATTGTTTTTAGCTATATCTTTAGCTATTTTTCCACAACAAATTATGGCTATAACATTATTTGACAAAAGAAACGTAAACATGATTGCCAAGCCGCCTATGATAAACTGAGGCAACTTGGATTCAGTTTTACCTCTTAAAATACGTTTGGATATAACATTTGCAGTTTCTTTTACCACATCATTGCCTATAAGTCCAGATAAACCTCCGACCATTAAACCAAGCAAAAGTACCCCATATACTTTTAAAAATCCAGCATTCATGCCATTACAAAATGTTAGCAGAGAATAATCAGAGTGATAGCAAAGACCTATAACACCCGAGAATAATATGCTAAGCATCAAACAAACCAAAACATTTACTCCGTTAAAAGCCAGAACCAACAAAGCAACGTATGGTAGAATTAATATTAGAGAAAAATCGTGACCATGCATTTGATCTGCAGTTATTGTCACGGAAAACCACATAGCAATAATAGCTATTATAACGGCAACGGATGCTATTTTGAGATTTATACTAAATTTCTTTTTGACATTTGCGCCTTGAGACGATATAGCTACAATTGTAGTATCCGAAACCAGCGATAAATTATCTCCAAAAAAAGCCCCTCCTATAACTGCGCCCATAGCGACAGGCATTGAAAGACCACTAGCATGCAAGCAAAAATTAGCAGCTACCGGTCCTACAGCAGCTACTGTTCCAAGAGCCGAACCTATGGCAGTTGATAAAAAAGCAGATATTAAAAATATTCCTACTAGTAAGAACTTTCCGGGAACAAAAGATATTATGAAATTTACCAAAGAGTCTATCGCGCTTATGCTTTTAGTCACCTCTCCAAAAGCTCCGCTTAATAGAAACAACACGCACATATATATGATATCTTTTTCGCCAATTCCTGAGAGAAAATCTGTTGTTTTTTCTTCTGTGGATTTGTGATTTCTCACCCATGCTAAAATTATAGACGGTACTATCGCAACCACAGGTGGTAGTATAGTAAACGACTCTGCATAACCCATTAGAGAAAAATATATCCCGCTACCAACAAAAATAAATACAAAAAGAAGAATTGGGGCAAATGCCCATAATATATTCATGGACCAAACTTCCTCGCTATAAAAATCTAAGAATGTTTATTTCCTGCTACCCGGCTTTATTGCAACACTCCCATTCTTACACATAGGACATTCGCCTTCCTTATAGCTTTTCACTTCAAGACTTAATAGAGAATATCTTGGAACACCAAAGTCTATTTTCCCAGCGCTTCTATCAACAAGAGATCCAATTGCAACAACTTTTGCCCCTGAAGATTTTAAAGAATCTATAACTTCTCTTGTGGAAAGACCAGTTGTTATAACATCTTCAACTACTAAAGCTCTTTTGCCATCATTTACAAAAAATCCTCTTCGTAAAGCAACATTTCCGTCAACTCTTTCGGTAAATATTGCGCTCGTACCTAACGCTCTTCCCATTTCATGACCAATAATAACGCCACCCATTGCCGGAGAAACAACAACATCAATCTCGATATTATTTTCTTTAATTTTCTCTGCTAGTTCTTCAGCGAGTTTTGCCGCTTCTGTTGGATGTTGCAAAATAAGAGCCGACTGAAAATACGTATCGGAATGAAGTCCGCTTGAAAGCTTAAAATGACCGGTTAAAAGGGCGTTGTTTTTCTTAAATAATTCTTTTAATTGTTCTTGCTGCATATATTATCCTCAGATAATTTTTTTTTCTTGCCTTTAAAAAATATATTTCTTGCTCCTAAAAACACCAAAACAAATCCCATCATAGTATTAATTATTTGAATAACAACGCTTGGGAAAATCTTTCCTGTAAGACTGCCGACCGAGGCAACAAAAGTCAGAAAAATAGGAGCGGCTAACGAAAATCCAAACGCAAAAACACCTGATTCTTTTAAATTCATATTTCGCTTGCTGATTTCAAGTGAAAAAATTCCTGTAATAAACAAAATAGTAATAGGATTTGCGATAGTCAATCCAAATAACCAGAAAAACAGATCGTGACCTTGAAAAGTATTTGAATCCACAACATGTCCGGCAGTTATAAATAATACTCCAAATACCATTAAAGCTATGCCCACAACAATATCAAAAATTCTCTGATAACCTTGTATTTTTTTCATAATAGCAGATATTGAAAGAACAGCCAATCCGGTATATATAACGTCTGCAAGCGTTATACCTACAATACCTACTAACAGTTTTGCTATGGGCAAAGATAAAGAAAGACGGAAAACCAACATACAAATCGGACCTATGCCTCCAACCTGCAACAAAAGACCTATCCTTAGTCCATCGCGAAATAACTTGTTTGCATTTTTTACAGAAAGATTCATTTTATCAAAGTCCTCTCATAAATATTTTTTGTAGCTTCAGCAGGATTTTCAGCTTCAAGTATTGGTCTGCCTACAACTATAAAATCAGCACCTTCTTTTATCGCAACTTCCGGAGTTGCGACTCTTTTTTGATCATCATTAACCTTTAAAAGTCTGATACCCGGAGTAACGACATTAAAATCTTTTCCGCATTCTTTTTTAATAAGCGCTATTTCCAACGGAGAAGAAATCACACCATCAATCCCACAGGATTTTGTAAGTTTTGCCCTTCTTGTAACTTCTTCCGGAGTTATAATTTGGCTTGTTAAAACCGTTACCGCCCAAATTTTTGGTCTATTTTCAATAGCTGCGGCGGCTTTAAGCATTTCTTCTCCGCCTATTGAATGCGTAGTCAAACTAAACACACCCAACTCTCTTGCAGATTCAACCGAACGTTTCACAGTAACGGGAATATCGTGAAATTTTAAATCCAAAAATACTTCTTTCCCGTTATCTTTAATCATTTTTATTATTTCTTTGCCCGACTGCAAAAACAGTATAGGTCCGACCTTGTAAACATCAATATAAGGACTAGTTTCTTTTACAAGTTTTTCAGCTTTTTTAAAATCATAAACATCGAGAGCCAATATAATCTTTTTCATATTCCTTTTCCTTTTTTTATTCCGCTTTCTCAGAAAGTGGCGAAGCGAAAGCGAAGCCACCGGGATATGAGGTGTGCTAATGCCACAAGCATTGACAGTGTGTATGCTGGATCAAGGACTGCTTTTATTTTTTACAATATTAAGCATACCAACTATTTGTTTTGCAGATTTAATATTTTTCTCTTTCAATATGTTTTCAACTTCATCAATAATATTTATTAATTTTTTCGGAGAAACTAAGCTCGCGCTTCCGACGCTTACCATCGTTGCCCCTGCAAGCATAAATTCAACTGCGTCTTCACCCGTCGTTATACCACCGCAACCTATAATTGGTATCTTTATACTTCCATAAGAGTCATATACGCAACGCACAGACATCGGCTTTACACAAGCTCCTGACATTCCTCCTTTAACAGTAGAAAGTTTATGCTTAAAAGTTTTAACGTCTATAGCCATTGCGGGATAAGTATTTGCAAGAGTTACCCCCTCTGCTCCTGTATTCTGCGCCACCAAAGCAAGTTCTGCAATATCAGTTACAAGCGGAGACAGTTTTGCAATAACAGGAACTTTCGACACTTTTTTTACTCCTTTTATTACATTCCGCATTAAGGGTAAATCGTGACAAACTATTTTCTTTTTTAAATTAGGGCAGGACAAATTAAGTTCTATTGCAGATATGCCGTTTTGTTTACTCAATATTTTTACAGTTTCGACACACTCGTTTGTAGATGCCCCGGCAACGCTTACAATTATAGGCACGCCGATTTTGTTTAACTTTTCAAGAGGTTCTTCAACAAAAGCTCTAACACCAATATTTTGCAGTCCGATACTATTTAACATTCCTGAAGCTACTTCGGCAATTCTCGGTTGCAAGTTTCCCGAACGAGGTTCTAAAGTAATCGTTTTTGTTACAATACCGCCGAGTTGTTTCAAAAAAATTAAGTCCTCAAGTTCATAACCATAACCGAAAGTTCCGGATGCCGTAAGCACCGGATTTTTAAATTTAATTCCCGCAAAATTTATGCTCAAGTCTGGTTTCATATTATTCTTCTATTTCAAATCTTTCAGAACGAACAAGTTTAATACTGTTATAATCATTGAAATCTGTAAATTCAAACTGCCAAATTGAATAAGCATTGTTGTTTAACATCTTCTCAAAAAACAATGTCGTTACTTTCTTTTTTGTCATTGCTTGCCACTGTCTATATGGATAAAATAATTGACGAATAATTACATTTGTAATTGCAAAAGCTTTTGCCTCAATTAAAACCACTTGTGCCGTTCCCTCATAACCTGCATCTACTTCTGTTTGAACGCTCTTTACGTGTATTATTTGTTTATTGGCATTAAAACTAAAAGAAGGAGTATATTTTCTGCCTCGTATAGTTAAAACCAACGAAGGGTCATTCGTAAAAGTACGGATTAAACTGCTCGCATACGCATAATCTAAATATTGCATTTCTGAGTTGCCTATTTTTGATGTTTCTAACACAAAATCAAGTTTAGAAGGATATATTTTAGTTTTCGTGTTGACTTTAGGAATATCAACATATCCTTCGCCTTTTATTATGTTGTAAAAACCATTTTTTACCGGCAGTAAAAACAAGTTATTATCAATAAAAATATCAGGACGATCTTTTCTGGTGTCTTGTTTGCATAAAATACGAACTTCTTTCTCGCTTGTTTTTTTAAATCCTTGACACGATTTTTTTATTTGAGTCGCGCTTAACAAAAATGGTGATTTATTAAAGTTATGTTGAAGTATTTTATAATCGTTACAAATTTTCAACCAAGATTTACTATTAGCCATTATATTTACCTTTTTCTTTTTAATACGTATTTTTCTTTAGGTTCTAATAACATAGGTTGTAAAAAATTGCAATTCAATTTATTGGCAGCCGTATCACTTACTTTAGTTGATCTTAAATTCTCAAATCTCTTTATAGATAAATCTAAATATTGTTTTTCTTTATCTATGCCAATAAACGTTCTATCATTTAGCATCGCTGCAATGCCTGTTGTCGAACTTCCGGTAAAAGGATCTAGCACAACATCGCCTCTATCAGTGCTCGCCAAAATTATTCTCTTAAGCAAATCTAACGGCTTTTGCGTTGGGTGTTTGCCAAATAGTTTTTCAGAAGGTTTTGGTGTACCAATTGACCATACGCTACGCATCTGCATTCCACTTTTTTTTAGAGAATCTTCTTGCCACTTTCCGTTTTTCATTAAATTGTAATTAAAAATATGCTTACTTTTTTTATTTTTACGCGCCCAAATTAAGGTTTCATGACTAGCGGTAAAAAAACGACAACTCAAATTAGGCGCTGCATTCGGCTTAAACCAAGCTATATCGTTTAAAAAATGATATTCATTGATTTCTAAAGCCACGCCACACTGATAAATGGAATGATATGTGCCGCTTACCCAAATTGTGCCATTCAATTTTAAAACTCTTTTACATTCCTTTAACCATTCGATGTGAAATTTTAAATTTTTCTGCGCGCCGTTGCCTAGGTCCCAATTGCCTTTTTTCACGCTTACTCGTTTGCCAGCGTGGCACGTAAAAGAACCATTTGACAAAAAATAAGGAGGATCCGCAAATATCATATCTACGGAATTTGCAGACAACGATTTTAAGACATCAATACAGTCGCCATTATACAGTGTAAATTCTTTTCTTAAATAATATTCTTTCATTGTTATTCAATTTTTATTTTTTTAGTGCATTTCCGACAAAAGATCTCCTCTTCTTCATCCGCAAATTCTCTTCTTATAAATTCCAATTTACCATCAACCAGCTCAAAAACATCATAGCTATTTAGATTTGAAACAAATTCTGTTGAACCACACTTGCAAGGTTTCATCAAATTATCTAAGCTCCTTCATTACATCAAACACATGAAAAAAATCTTACGACGAGAAGCAACCTCTCATTCTGCCAATCTTCAATCCCGACCAATCTCCCTACCCAAATAGTCGAAGTTTGCAACTTCGCTACTTATCTGTGCGTTCCTTGTCCGTCGCGTCGCGACCCCGCAAGATTGAGGCAAAAAAAAGACAAAGGGGAATGGGAAGTGAGAAGGACATGGGCAATATAACAGGGCGACTGTGACAACAACCGACAAAATATTACATCTTTCACGCGTTTATCGCGAGATGTAATACCCAATATCTATAATTCCACTTGTTCAATTTTAAAAACAGGACCGTCTTTGCATATCATTTTAATTTGACCGTTTATTTTTACGGCACAACCTTGACAGTTCCCTACGCCACATGCGCGCCGTAATATAAAATTCCTTTTTTTTTCAATTTGGTAGCAAGAAAGTACACTGACGCTATTCCGGTACCGCCCGCGACGATAACATGATTTGATTCCTTATAAGTTTCTAAATCATACCCTTTGCCTAAAGGTCCCAAAAGTTGCAGTTCGCCTGATCGCATTGAAGACAAAATTTTTGTACCTTTACCGACAACTTTATATAAAAAACTTGAAGTATTTTTACCAACGTCATGAACGCTTATAGGACGACGAAGAAAAACGCCCGGCGCGCCAATCATAAAAAACTGACCCGGAAAACAATGTTTAGAGATACCATCTGCCTTAATTTTTAACTCAAAATAATCGTTGCAGATTTCTTTATTGGAAATTATTTTACAACTTTTATCAAATCTTTTTGATATAGACACTTGCTCCTCACAAACGCTACTGAACAATAACGAATTAACAAATGGACACCCCATCAGGTGAAGTTTACCCCAGAAAATCTTTATTGAGGAACTGTCACTCTTTCATTATACTATATCCACTATTTGGAAAGATACAAGCAAAAATCAACGTAACAAATACTAAAATTGTACTGCAGACGACAAGTTTGCCATAGTTTATACTGTCTATCTTCTTTCCCTCATTTACTCCTTCTATTTCTGTTTCATTACTGTTTTTAAACTCAACATTATATTCTTCTGTTTTATTATTTATTCCAAACATTTTCCAACCTCTCTTGTTTGCATTGTTCGATATATGCCTAATTTTGGATACTTCGGTCGTTTTGTTTCCTCAGTATGACAAACCGGTAACAAACAACGTTATGCTTTCAACAACTCCTCTTCAGCTGCAGCTACTGCCTTACCTTTTTCAACTTTTACGCCGAGCTCGCTTAAAACCATTTCAAGGCATGCAAAGCCTACAAGCAAATCAGCTTTTCCGATATAACCCATATGTGCAAATCTTATAATTTTGCCTTTCAAATCGCCTTGTCCGCCGGCAACTGATACTCCATATTTTTCTCTCAATGTTTTAATTATTTCTTCTCCAATTTCAGCAGGAACAGAAACGCTTGTAACAACTTCACATGGGACTTCACCAAAAAGATTTAAGCCCAAAGCTTTCATACCAGCTCTGGCAGCTTTGGCAAGGATTTTATGATCGTTCCACATATTTTCCAAGCCTCTTTCCTTGATAAGTCTTATTGATTCTTGAAGAGCTACAATAAGAGTTACAGGAGGAGTAAAGGGGGTTTCATTTGTAGCATAGGATTCTTTATATTTTTTAAGATCAAAATAGAATTTAGGAATTTTTGAAGTTTCGGCAAGTTCCCACGCTTTATCGCTCAACGTTATGAACGCAAGTCCGGGAGCAAGCATAAATCCTTTTTGAGAACATGAAACTACAACATCGACCTTCCAATCGTCTGTTCTAAATTCCTGACCTGCAAGCCCTGAAATTGCGTCAACAACCAAAACAGCATTTGTTCTTGAAACTACTTCACCAATAAATTTAATATCATTAGCAACACCTGTCGATGTTTCTGTAAACGTAGTATAAACAGCTTTAATGTTTGAATTTGACTTAAGAACTCTCCCTATTTCTTCAGGTTTTACAACTTTTCCCCACTCAACAGAAACCGAAATAACTTTTACACCATACTCTTCGGCTATTTTTATCCATCTATCGCCAAAATTTCCACAGCTCGCTACTATAACTTCATCTCCCGGACTTAAAATATTTACAACAGCCATTTCCATGGCACCGGTACCGGATGTAGCAAGCGTATACACCTCGTTTTTTGTCTGAAAGACATATTTCAAACCTTCTGCGACATCTTTGTAAATAGCTGCAAACTCGCTTGTTCTGTGGTGGAGTATTGGCAGAGCTTCTTTAAGAGCAACTTCAGGTGGAATCGCGGTAGGCCCCGGTGTTAGCAGATAGCGTTTCATCATTTTCTGCTTCTTCCATTACTTTTTCTTACGACTTTACTCTTATTTTTTGCAAGCTGTTCTATCGCTAAAGAAATTACATCGTCCATGTGGGTTTGTCCATACAAACCGAAGCAAGAGCTGTTGCCAAAGCAATACCAGCGCTTGGTCCATCTTTTGGCACTGCGCCTTCGGGAACATGTACATGAAAATCGGTTTTTGAAAACATATTCTCATCTATTTTGAGTTTTTGCAATGCTGATCTTACATACGTTAAAGCAGCTTGTGCAGACTCTTTCATAACATCGCCAAGCTTTCCCGTAAGAACCAAAGAACCTTTGCCTTTCATTTTATTTACTTCTATAGTAAGAGTTTCTCCTCCAACTTCAGTCCACGCAAGCCCTGTCGCTACACCTATATCATTTGCCGCAATTCTTTCCCTTTCATAATGAGCAATACCCAAATATTTATTTAGATTTTCAGTCGTAATTGTTACAGATTTTAATTCTTTGTTAAACTCAAGTTCTTTCGCCGCTTTCCTACAAAGACTGGCAATTTCTCTAGTCAAATTACGAACACCCGCTTCACGCGTATAACTAGCAATTACAGTATCAACCGCGCCTTCTGCAAAAACAAGTTCTTCAGAAGTTAATCCATGTTCTTTTAATTGTTTAGGAATTATAAAGTCCTGAGCTATATGACGTTTTTCCTCATCGGTATAACCTGAAAATCTTATAAGCTCCAATCTATCAAGCAAAGTATTTGGAATATTATTTAAAGAATTTGCCGTAGTTATAAACATAACATTTGATAAATCAAAATCAACGTCAAGATAATGATCGCCAAAAGCATAATTTTGTTCAGGATCTAAAACTTCAAGCAATGCGGCAGACGGATCGCCTCTCCAATCGAACCCCATTTTATCTATTTCATCAAGAATAAATACGGGGTTGTTAGAGCCTGCTTTTTTTATAGATTGTATAATTTTCCCCGGCAGCGATCCTATGTATGTGCGTCTATGTCCTCTTATCTCAGCCTCATCTCTTACACCGCCCATAGAAATACGTATAAAATTTCTCCCAAGACTTCTTGCTACAGATTTAGCAATAGAAGTTTTGCCTACCCCCGGAGGTCCTATAAAACAAAGAATGGGACCTTTGATCTTTTGCACTCTTGATAAAACGGCAAGATATTCTAAGATTCTGTCCTTAATTTTTTCCAATCCGTAATGATCTTGATCCAACACTTCTTTAGCTCTATTTAAGTCCAAATTATCAGTAGTCGATTTTTCCCAAGGCAAATCTAAAATCCACTCGATATAAGTCCTTATAACAGTGGCTTCCGGAGACATAGGCATCATTTTTTCAAGTCTTGACATCTCCTTGTCCGCAGCATCTCTTGCAGTCTGAGGCATTTTTGTATTTTTTAATTTTTCTTTTAATTCGTCAACATCTTTTTGAATGTCATCTTTTTGCTTAAGCTCTTTTTGAATAGCTTTCATCTGTTCTGTAAGATAATATTCCTTTTGCGTTTTTTCTATTTGATTTCTTACCCTGACCTGAATGCGTCTCTCAATACTTAATATTTCTATTTCTGAATTAAGAATCTGTATAATTTTTTCCAAACGTTCGATAGGATTTACAAGTTCAAGAACTGATTGTTTATCGACATTCTTTATCGCAAGATGCGAAGCAATTGTATCTGCAAGTCTTGCAGGATCCGTAATATTGCTTATAGAAATAAAAATTTCCATAGGCATTCTTGTATTTAATTTTACATATTGCTCAAAAAAAGAAATAGAGCGTCTCATAATTGCTTCCGCTTCAGGTGTTATTTCGGTTTTTTCGTCGAAAACTTTTACACCCACCTCAATGTAACCTTTATCGCTTAATCTGAAATCAGTCCATTGAACTCTGCATATACCCTCCACAAGAGCTTTTAGCGTCCCGTCAGGCATTTTTAATATCTGCAATACTTCGCAAACTGTGCCTATATTAAAAACATCCTTGGGAGTTGGATCTTCAACTTGAATATTTTTTTGCGTAACAATAAAAACCAATCTATTTGTGGCCATAGATTCTTCTAAAGCTCTTATAGATTTTTCTCTGCTTACGGCAAGAGGTAGAACCATCGCCGGATATACAATAATGTCTTTTACAGGGAGAAGAGGGAGTAAATCTGGAATTTTGAGATTTTCAATTTTATCGGGGCTAAATCTATCCAATTCGCTCATGCAGTCTCCTTTGTATTTTTACGCACAAGACTTGGTTTTTCTTTTTTTAATACGGTTTCAGCTGTAACTATAGTTTTTACAACCGAAGGGTCACTTGGAACGTCAAACATTGTATCGAGTAAGATACTTTCTATAATTGACCTTAACCCTCTTGCTCCGGAGCCTCTTTTTAAAGCCTCTTCAGAGATTTTTTCCAAAGCAGCTTTTTCAAACTCAAGCTCAACATTTTCTAACTGAAACATTTTTTTATATTGTCTTACCAATGCATTTTTAGGTTCAGTTAAAATATGAACAAGATCTGCTGTTGATAAATGATTAAGAGTAGAAATAACAGGCACTCTCCCTATAAACTCAGGAATCAATCCAAATTTTATCAGATCTTGGCTTTCAACTTTAGAAAGCGCAAAATCGGCATTTTTAAAATTATCTCTGTTATCCATACCTTCTCTTATAAACCCTAAAGTCTTTTTTGATAATCTGCTTTCTATTATTTTATTTAGTCCATCAAAAGCTCCTCCGCATATAAAAAGAATATTTGTAGTATCAATTTTTAAATATTCTTGCTGCGGATGTTTTCTACCGCCTTGAGGAGGAACACTTGCAATTGTCCCTTCAAGAATTTTTAAAAGAGCTTGCTGAACGCCTTCGCCGGAAACATCCCTTGTTATTGACGGCGTGTCAGATTTTCTTGAGATTTTATCTATTTCATCTATATAAATTATACCTTTTTCCGCTCTTTTAATATCAAAATCAGCATTTTGTATAAGTCTTAAAAGTATATTTTCAACATCTTCTCCAACATACCCTGCCTCTGTCAGCGTAGTTGCATCAGAAATAGCAAAGGGTACGTTAAGTATTCTTGCCAAAGTTTGAGCCAAAAGAGTTTTACCTGTACCCGTAGGACCTATAAGTAAAACATTGGATTTATGCAATTCAACATCATCTTTTTCAACAGCAGAATTTTTTAACCTCTTATAATGGTTGTACACAGCAACAGACAAAATCTTTTTTGCATGTTCTTGACCTATAACATAAGAATCAAGAATTTTTTTTATTTCGCTCGGTTTTAACAATTTTAGTACGACATCTTTAGAAGCTTGCTTATTAGAACTGTCAAACAATTCCATCGAATTTCTCGCACATTCTTCACAGATATAAACACCATTTACGCCTACCAACTTATGGGGATACTCCTTGTTACAGAATATGCAATTTTTACTATTATTGTTAAAATTATTTTCCATTTTAATCCTTTACTTTCTCATATTTTCTTTTTGCTTTGTACTTATTATTTGTTTTTTCAGCCAAGTTAAACAATGAATTTTCACATAAGTACTGATTTATTCCTTTATTTGCAAGATTTACATATTTTTGAACATTGTCATAACCTATGTAACGTCTTTCACTTTTTAGCGCAGAGATACATGTTGTTCCACTTCCACAAAACGGATCTAAGACTATATCATTTTTAAAAGTAAATAATTTTATCAACCTTTCAGGCAATTCCTCAGGAAAAGGAGCAGGGTGCCCTATGCTTTTTGCAGAAACAGTTGGAAAAGTCCAAATACTTTTTGTATACTCCAAAAATTCATCTCTAGAAATTGTACTTTCTTTATTTTTAGCATTCCGCGAAAAATTCTCTTTAGAAAAAATTAGAATGTATTCATGTACATCTCGTAATACTGGATTTGCAGCCGACTTCCAACTACCCCATGCTGTTGATGTACCTGCGCTTGCTGCTTTATTCCAAATTATTTCTCCTCTCATTGAATATCCAAGTTTTATCATATCCTCTATTAAGTAAGAATGGAGAGGAATGTACGGCTTTCTGCCAACATTTGCAATATTAATACAAGCTCTTCCGCCAACAACGAGCTTTTTATACGTTTCAGAAAAAACATCTTTTAGTAATTTTCTATACTCATCTAAAGAAAGATCGTCATCATATTCTTTTTTAACATTATATGGTGGAGATGTAACGACAAGATGAATGCTATTCTCTGGTAGTTCTTCCATTTTAATACTTGATTTGCAATAAATTTTATTAATTTTTTCAGGAAGAGGATCAAACTCATCGTAATTTTTATTTTTTATTTTTATATTATCGTACATCCTGCTATTATAAAAATCAGCTGAATTATGATTCAGTCTTCCGGAATTTCCAAAGAATAACGTTTTAGCGCTTTTATTTATGTTCATTTTAGTAAACTCAAAAATTTAATTGCTTTCATTTCATTCGTAGATTCTTTACAGGCAATCGTAATATATTTACCTATTTCTTCTTTTGTTTTCATACTAATGTTCTCTCGATTGATTATATTGTATAACAGGCAATAGTTTTTTTAATAATTTTGTTTTATTTTTCATCTTTAATTCGCATTCCCAAATTCTTATTACTTGCCAACCCTTTTCTTTCAATATCTTTGACGACTCTTTATCTCTTTTCTTATTTCTCATTATTTTTGCGGTCCAATAATCGCTATTATCTTTAGGCGTTACATTCCTACATTTATGTCCGTGCCAAAAGCAACCGTCTGTAAAAATAACGCTTTTGCCGTTCTCAAATACAAAATCAGGGTTGCCACATAGTTTATAATTGCGTCGCCAACCTTTTATAGCGTATTCTTTAAAAACAGAAATTAGCTTTAACTCTGTAGAAGCATTTTGCGATGATCTTACAGATCTCATTATTGCCGAGCGTTTGTCTTTGACAAAAACATCGCTCATATCGTATATTCAGCCAGTTTTACATTGTCTAACAACGGTATCATTTTAACTATTTTTAACTTTAGTTGTACGTTATTACCAGGGTGTTTAATGCTTGTTTTAGAGACAGTTTTGCTCATAGAACCATTACCGCCTTTTCTTTGAAAAGATATGCACTTGCCTATATTCAAACCGCCTTTTGTAAATTTAATTTCAGTAGATAATTTAGATAGAACTTTTTTCATAGGATATATTCTTACGATAGAGGAATTTATATCGTATATAACTAAAATTTCTCTGCTTGGATGATCTGAAAATCCCCACTCCAATAAAACTTTTGCCTTTTCCCTAAAAAATTTATCCCATTTCTTTTGATTTTGTTCTGAAAATAATGAATTTTTTGGATTACGGGATTTTGCTATAATAATGTTTTCCAATTCTTGTTTATCTTTATTATCCAATCCAAACTTTTTGCAAAATCCAGCGACAGATGTTCTTGTAAGCTGATTAAAGCCAGTTTTATATCCCTTGATATTAGCATCAACATAATGTCCGCAAGTAAAGGCTATTCTTACGTCCGATTTACCGCGATATATACCAGCCTTTGAAGTATTATCTAATTTTCCGTTTATGTTGAATTGCCGTTTTATTTTGTTAATTACGCTAGGATGATCGACAATGCTGTTTTTAATCAACGTTTCTATATTCATCCCAACGTAAGCGTTTCTATTATTTTCATTCTTCATTATAATATCCTTATGCTATCGTAAACATATCCTATCATTTCAGGCACTACAGCGTTTCCTAATTGTTGATAACCTTGCATTCCGTCGCTAACAATATGACGCGCGGAAAATCCCATAACTTTTTTTGCTTCTGATATCGTGAGTCGTCTAATACCCTGCGAAGTATTATAAAGTCCCGTTCTAGCACCAGCGCCGCCGCCGTAAGCCGATTGCGTTATAGCGTGCCCTTTTGGACTATAAATTCTTTCTCCTTGTCCGCCCTTATTAACAATGCCAACCCTTATAGGTTCTAATTTATTTTCTACTTCGTTCTCTGTTTTTAGTATGCTAATATCATTCCTATTTACAAAAAAATCTCTATCAACATTGTTTTCTAAAA
The DNA here is from genome assembly GCA_020328045.1 of Candidatus Endomicrobiellum pyrsonymphae. Classification (GTDB taxonomy): domain Bacteria; phylum Elusimicrobiota; class Endomicrobiia; order Endomicrobiales; family Endomicrobiaceae; genus Endomicrobiellum; species Endomicrobiellum pyrsonymphae. The sequence goes on along the minus strand of JAIXMY010000008.1, from coordinate 7,897 downwards.
TATCCGTTAAAAAAATCTCTTTTCTGCGTTCTTTCGGTGGAGTATAATCTAAAAGAGGTTTATTTGTAGTCTTTATATCTTTTCTCAACGCCACAAAATATACTCTCTCTCTAGCTTGCGGAATGCCAAAATAAGAAGCGTTTAAAACGTTTTTATGCAAATTGTATCCTATTTCGTCTAATTTTGTTTCTATTGTTTTTATAACGCTTCCATCGTCAATAGTTAATATGTTTTTTACGTTTTCTAACAGCAAAATATAAGGCTTATGATAATCTGCAATTCTATGAATTTCATAAAATAAACGTCCCCTAGAATCGGTAATGCCTCCCTTTTTACCGGATATGCTAAAAGGCTGACATGGAAAACCAGCGCACAGAATATCGTGTTTAGTTATTTTGTTGGCTGGGATTTCCATTATATTTCCGCTTGGTTTTTCGCCAAAATTTTGTTTATACGCTTCTTGAGCGTAACCGTCTATATCGCTAGAGAAAACACACTCCAAGCCTCGCTTTTCTAAAGCTACTCTAAACCCGCCTATCCCGCAAAATAAATCTATAAATTTATACATTTGATGTCTCTCTACCGTTACTATTTCAAATTTAAACGATAATAACTATATGAACTCTTTGTAGCTTCGCTAGAAGTGCTAATATTCAACCAATCACTTCAAAGTCACTATAACCTCATCTACAAGACCGTATTCTTTTGCTTCTTGAGCGGACATGTAATGATTTCTATCGGTGTCTTTTAACACCTGTTCCGTAGTTCTTCCCGTGTGTTTTGCAAGTATTTCGGAAAGCTTTTGTTTGGTGGAGACCAATTCCCTTGTTTCTATGTCAATATCAGAAACGGTACCTGATAAACCTCCGCCATAAATTAAGGGCTGATGTATCATAATTCTAGAATGAGTTAAAGCGTATCTTCTGCCTTTTGATCCTGCAGCGAGCAGAACGGCTCCAAAAGACATTGCCATTCCCATACAAATCGTAATGATTGGGCTTTTGATAAATTGAATGGTATCATAAACAGCAAGTCCGGCAGTAACCATACCGCCGGGCGAATTTATATATAAACTTATATCCCTCCCGGGATCTTCTGAGTCTAAATATAAAAGTTGCGCTATTAAAACGTTTGCGGAATCGGTGGCAATCGACCCATCATGTCCGCCAATAAAAATAATTCTATCTTTGAGAAGCCTCGAATATAAATCATATGTTACAGCCGACCCTTGATTCCATCTTTCTATTACTGTTGGTATTAACGACGGCATCTTTTTCTCCTCACACTACGATCAAATCGCTCCAAATTGTGCCAGCGACGTCTTTGCGAGGAATGAAACAACGAAGCAATCCAGCGTTGTTGTTGTCTAGATTGCTACGACTTGTAAACATCGCAAGTTTCGCAATGACGAGTTGGCGTTAAAACTTAACAGCGCGACTTAAAGCGACTTAATTACATTATGCTAATCTTTTTTCAAAGGCATATCTTTTTCTTCTATTTTTATTTTTGCATTATCAATCAAAAACCTAAACAGTTTCTGTTCTTTTAACGAAAGCATTATATTTTCTTTTTTTTCTATAAAGTATTTATTAACTGCGCTTTCTTTTCCTGGATTAGAAGTTCTCATTTTATTTTTTTCTGCTTCAATATCAGCGTCGACTACTGTAAGATTTTCACTTAAATATATTGCATTTAAAATATAAGAAAGCCTTACATCTTTTTCAGCTTCTTCTTTAAATTTTGCGTCTTTAAGTTCTGCTTCTTTTTCAACATATTCTTTGGAAGCGCCTTGATTTTGCATATAATCTTTCATTCTTTTAACTAAAGTTTTCTTTTGCTCTTCAACCAAAGATTGAGGAACTTCAAATTTGTTTTTCTCGAGCAAATGAGCAATAATTTGCTTTTCGACATTCATATCTTGACGACGTTTTTCTTCAACCTCTATTGTTTCTTTTACTTTTGTTTTTAAACCTTCAAGATTTTCGATTCCCATATCTTTGGCAAAATCATCGCTAAGTTCAGGAAGTTCTTTTTCTTTTACTTCAATAACTTTAATTTTAAAAGATATTGTTTTACCTGCCAAAGTTTTATTAGGATAATCTGCAGGATATTCAATGTCCGCGTCTTTTTCTTTGCCGATTTTCGCGCCTGCAAGGGCATCTCTAAATCCTTTAAGCACATTTTCGGAACTCAGATCTAACATATGTCCTCTGACCGTAATTTCAGGCAAAGTTTTCCCGTCGGCATCAAAAGCATCGTAATCAACTGAAACAAAACTTTCATTAGTAATATCTCCAGATTTAGACGGTACTAGTTTCGCATTTCTCTCCCTTAAAGCATCAAGACTTTGAGATAAACTTTCATCAGTAATTTTAAAAACTTCTTTTATCACAGGAATGTTTTTATAATCTTTTGCGTCAATTTGTGGATGACGCTCAGCTGTAAAACGATATTTCAAAGCCTGTCCAAGTTCATAATTAAACTCTTCAATTACAGGAAAATCAATCGGAGCAAAAACTTCCTTTTCTAAAACATTTAAAACCGTCTTCCTAATAATATTCTCAACCGCTCTATCTTTAGCTTCAGCGGTAAATTTCTGCTTTACAACACTCATAGGTACTTTGCCCTGCCTAAACCCATCAATCCTAGCCTTTCGCTGTATCTGACTAAAAGCAGAGTTAATTTCCTCTGCGACAATATTTTCCGAAACTTCAACATCCACAGTTATGGAACAAGATTTTTTGTCAATAACCGAGGATTTAAAATCAATTGTCTTTTTCTCTTGAGCCATTTATTTTTCCCTTTTAATTCTACATCAATACCATTTGCAATACTGACAGAATGAAGTGCAGTATCTTTTGTTGGTTTGCAATGCGGACGGAGGGACTTGAACCCCCACACCTTACGGTATATGGTCCTAAGCCATACGCGTCTGCCAATTCCGCCACGCCCGCATTGTGAATGTAATTATGTGATACAGTTGACGATTATAGCAACACAAAAAGTGCGCTGCATAGGACTTGAACCTATAACCTAACGATTAAGAGTCGTTTGCTCTACCAATTGAGCTAGCAGCGCGTCAGCGCAATTCTCAAACTTATCTAATATGAAGTTACTGACCATATGGGCGGAAAGGGAATTGAACCCTCACGGCTCTTGCGAGCCTCAGGATTTTAAGTCCTGTGCGTCTGCCAGTTCCGCCATCCGCCCACAAGAAAGCCGTTTTACTAACAGCTTTTTATTAAATCTTCGGGATTGTATAATATTTCCGAAATTCTTTCAAATAACCCAACGATAAGACGGCATAAAAACATTAATTACTTTCTATGGAGTCAAGCGTTTAATAAGTTCAAAAAGTTTTTTGTTTATTGAATCTTTTGCAATTCCACTAACAATAACAACTATTTTTTCTCTTTAGTCTTATCATCAATTTTTTCTTCTATTTTTGTTTCAGGTTTTGCAGTCTCGTCAGCATAATTAATCTGCAAATTAGAAACTGTCGAAGTCAGCATTTCCTCTTCTTTTTTTGTCAAATTACCATTCGTTTTATCGCGAAGCATAATAAGCATATCAATCGTCGTTTTGGCTCCCTGTAAATCCCTTTCTAATTTGCCATTAACAGGATTTGCAATTTTCCCAAGCTGGCACCAAGCGGAAGAAGCAAACATAGTTATAATGTTAAAAAAATAAGGATTTAAATCTAAAGTTTCTTGTTCTGACATTTTCCCTCCTGGTAAAACAATACTATTTAAAAAATTTATTGATTGCTATATCAATCCTGTTAACAACTTTTTCCTTGCCCATCAATTCCATCGTATGGAACAAACTCGGACCTTGCGTCCTTCCTGAAATAGCAACTCTTATGGGGTGAAACACCTGTCCTGTTTTTAAAGCTTTTTCTGTAGCTAAATTTCTCGCATATTGTTCTAAAGCTCCTGCGGAAAAATCCTGCTGATTTAGAAGCCTTGATATGCTTTCCGTTAAAACAATTTTTGCGCTTTCCTTAGATATATCTGAAAGAAATACTTTGTTTATTGCTTCTTCTCTATAATCAACTTCTTTTGTAAAAAAGAAATCCACAAGAGATGGAATATCTTTCAACAATTTTATCTTATCATGTTCCAAAGACATGGCTTTCTTTAACAACTCAACATCCCAGTTCTCGACTAATTGTTCATTGTTTGTATATTTTAACCAATCAACAAACAAATCGTATATTTGTTCCGGCGTTTTGGAGCGAATTTTTTCACCATTAAGCCACAACAACTTTGCAGGGTCAAAAGTTGACGGACTAGATCCGCATCTCTCAGTAGAAAACTTTCGTATCATCTCTTCTGCTGTAAAAATCTGCTGACTATCCTCTGTTGACCAACCAAGCAATGCAAGATAATTTATTAACGCTTCCTGCAAATATCCTTCTTTCCTATACTCCAAAACCGACGTATGACCATGTCTCTTTGAAAGTCTTGCGCCATCGGGACCTAAAATCATAGCCATATGCGCAAATTCAGGCATTGTCCATCTAAAAGCATTATAAATTTGCATCTGTCGAGGCGTGTTTGAAATATGATCGTCGCCTCTTAAAACATGTGTAATTTCCATAAGATAATCATCGATAACGCATGCAAAATTATATGTTGGCACGCCGTTTGCTTTCACAATAACAAAATCGTCGAGTAAAGAATTGTCAAATTCAACCTTTCCTCTTATGATATCATTTAAAACTGTAATCCCAACAGTAGGCATTCTAAATCTTATAACAGCTTTCATCCCGTCAGCTTCTTTTTGTTTTCGTTGATTAGGCGTAAGATTTCTGCAACTCCCGTCGTACTTCGGAGGGAGTTTATTAGTCTGCGCTTTTTTTCTCATCGCATCAACTTCTTCAGTTGTACAATAGCACGGATAAGCAAGATCTTTCGCTATAAGTTCGTCGGCATACTTCTGATATATGCCTTGCTCTTTACGTTTCATTTGATAATAAGGAGCGTATTTTAGAAGTTCGTTGCCGGGTCCTTCATCCCAACCAAGTCTAAGCCATTTCATAGCATCTAAAATAACTTTTACTGATTCTTCATTAGAACGAGCTTCGTCGGTATCTTCAATTCTCAAAATAAATTTACCACCTTTGTTTTTGGCAAAAAGCCAGTTAAACAAAGCCGTACGAACACCTCCAATGTGCAAATCACCAGTCGGGGACGGCGCAAATCTTACCCGTATGTTACTCACTTATTTTTCCTTTTGCCAAAATTTTGTCATATAAATTATCACTTCTGATGTTCCGATACTTTTCTTTCAAGTGACGAAGGAACATAATCCTTAAATATTGGAAATTTTGATTGCATTGTATGGGAAATGGTGGCATAAATCGTATGCGTTGATCCGTTCAAAATATGAGTACCATGAGTCATCGTTGGGATTACCACATTTATTGCCACTATGAGCCAAACGCAAACGCCTAATACCGCGCCACCAATTCTATCTAGAACATTTAGATAGAAAAAGCTAATCATTCTTAAAATAAATCTACTAAGCATAATAATAAACAATGTAGCTATCACAAATATGACATAAAAATTTAAACCTTCTTGATACGGATACTTACTCGCTACAAAAACTGCCACAAATCCAGCAAGAACAGCAAAAAAAGTCCTCGTAAGACCGGCAGACCAGCCAAGCCAAGCTATTAAAATTACGCTGACTACTAAAAAAATATCTATTACCAAATATACCCTCGATTATCTTATTTAGAAAGTTTTTACTACATTCTCATCTATAACAATCCACAACTTATGAAACGTTCCTCCCTTATCTTTCGCAATCGACGCGTGAGATCTTTTCGCTATTTTTTTTACACATATCAACAACAACATGTTTGTCGTCATCAAACAAACCAAAAATCGGACTTATGTTAAAAGGCGAGAGTTTTTGAAGTCTTGTCCTTTCATCAGGACTTATAAAGTCATATGGAGGAGATATAAAATCTACAATTACTTCTCTTGAGTACCTTACTTGCACGAAATGACTTTATCTCCACCATAACGCTCCCCTCTAAAATCAGGACTTCCACCACTGATTCTACAAAAACACTACAATATTGTCAAAAGATTTAAAATCTTGTAGAATAGCCTCCGTTATGAAAAAATTTTCAAAAAAAACTGTTGTATATTTCGCTGTGTTTGCCATTTGTCTTATCGTAGTTATACCCATCATTAGAAACAGAATTGCAGATTTCGAATATCCAAATCCTGAGATCGAAATTATAGAAGACGCAGTCTCCGATGTTGAGAAAGTGATTATTCAACAAGGCGACATCTTAACATTGACGCTAAATAATACAAAACTTTCCGAAAAAGACACAGGTGAAATTATCAGAGAACTAAAAAAAGTAATGAATATAGGTCGTTGCATGCCAGGAGAATTCTATGAAATACTTTATAATAAAAAAACCGGAAATTGGACAGAATTCTCATATTATCCTAAAGGCATCTCATACTATTCAATAACCAGGTCATCAGATAACGTAATAACAACAGAAAAGAAACAGCTTGAAACAACTACAACTGAGCGCAAAGAGCAAGGAACTATCACATCGTCTTTGTGGTCGGCAATGACTTCTCAAGACATATCGCAAGATATAATTCTTTCTTTTGCAGACATATTTGCGTGGCAAATAGATTTTCTTACGGATACTAAACAGGGTGATATTTTTAAACTTATGTATGAAGTAGAGTACATAGCAAAGAAAAACAAAAAATTAACTTCTAGGATCATCGTTGCTCAATATCAAACCCCATCTAGAACATACAATGCCTTCTATTTTAAAACGAAAGAAGGCGAAGATGGCTATTTTGACGAAAATGGCAAATCCGTAAAAAGCACATTTTTAAAAGCGCCACTGCAGTTTAGAAGAATAAGCTCGATTTTCACAACTAGCAGGGTTCACCCTATATTAAAATATGCAAGACCTCATCTTGGAATAGACTATGCCGCTCCAGAAGGAACTCCTGTTTCATCAGTCGGAAACGGTACAATCGTTAAAGCGCAGTATAGCGGAGGGTTCGGCAAATTGGTAATTATAAAGCATTCAAACGGCTGTGAAACATATTACGGGCATTTGTCAAAATATGGAAAAGGAATCAAAAAAGGCGCTAAAGTAAAACAAGGGCAAGTTATAGGATATGTAGGTATGACAGGTCTTGCTACAGGACCTCATTTAGACTTTAGAATAAAACTCAATGGTAAATTCTTCGACTTTCAAAAAATGAAGCGATCGCCGTCAACAGTCCTGACCGGCGAGGACAAAAAAGCTTTCATGGAAAAAATTCAAACAATTGAATTAATTTAGAGAAGCATATACTCGGCTAACCTCTAATTTTCTAATAAAAACCCTTTGCCTCTCTTATTGGCTCTTTTACTTTTCTATACATATTTCTGCAACTCTCTATCACTCTATCGCTTATTTCAATTGCAATAACACTCGACCTCCTTACTATAAGCAGTCCATATGATTGCTTTGTTGAATTTTGTATATATCTCATCTAGCTCTTATATCTTTCACCCGCATTCCTTCCATCTTCAGCGATTCTTTCATATTCCTGTATGCCACTTTTATCCATTTCAATACCAGCCAATGACTTACTTCTAACAAAAATACTACTTTCCTTACTCTCTCACATTCAGAACAAAAACGCAAACGCAGAAAGAAGCCTATGACGGCGTTGTTGAGTGCTGCTCATACAATTTAATCCAAAAAAGCGGTTAAAATTTGATAAAAAAACATAGGACTAAGTCCTCCAAAAAAAGGGACAAAAAACTGGCAAAAAAGGCATATTTTGGCTGAAAAATAACAGGGATAACAGCAAAATAATTGATTTTTCAATGCGGTTTAATGCAAAAA
>JAIXMY010000065.1 GCA_020328045.1 Candidatus Endomicrobiellum pyrsonymphae | reverse complement strand
AAGCTAACCGCAGAGAAATTGCTGCTTTAGCTGGTCTTGCTCCTTATGCTAATGATAGCGGTAAGACTAGCAAAAGGCGTAGAACTTCTGCTGGTCGCCCTCTTGTTAAACGCATGCTCTTTATGTGCGCTATGGGCGCTGTCAGAAACAATAAAAACCTAAAAGCCTTCTATGAAAAACTGACGAACAACGGCAAACTTAAAATGGTTGCTATTGTCGCTGTTATGCGTAAGCTACTAGTCATTATTAACAATTGTTGTAAGCAGTATTACCTTGATAAAGCTTATATGCTCACTTAATTATACCTTTTTTCAAGGATTCCTTATACCACTTTTTTCAGTGGGTTGATGAACAGAGAGGAGAGGACAAAAAACATACTATCAATTAGTAAGTACTATATTATACTTACTCATGAAAACATTAATAGTACTGCTATGGTTTTCTTAAACATAAATTCAAAAACCCCCTACCTACATCCTCCCCCCTCTAAGGATGGACAGAGGGGAGAGGACAAAAAACATACTATCAATTAGTAAGTACTATATTATACTTATTCAAGTTATACATGTCAAGATTGGCACAACGACACGGCATAATAGCTTTAATGGGCTTGTCTGCACGCGCGCACGGAACGCGCGCACGCGCAATATCGCCCTATAAAGCACAAATGCCTCAAGGTGTACTTCGCGTACCACCTTTATAGTTTCAACGATTCCAAAGGAACACCTCCTGATGGAGGTGAGAAGTATGTTTTATTTAAGATGACACCACTTTAGTGGGGTCATCTACACAGTTAATATCAAGTAATTAACTGTGTGAGGCACCTTTATCAGGTGTCTGAGACTCCAAAGGAGTCTCAGAAATTTACCTACCAAAAGTAGTTAAATAATAACTGCCAAAGACCATAAAAATTTTATAGTTTCTGTCAGTGATGCGTATAATAGTTAATAGTATAGTTAATAGTTTAATAGTATATTTTTTGCTGCTTTGTGTCAGTAGCGCATATATAGAAGAATATAGAAGATAAAATCATATCTCTTTCATGTGTTTAATATGATATGTTCATGCCTGACAACCTGTCGTAGCTCTACGCTGTAAAAGTTCCCATTTCTCATCAACATCTTTTTGAATTGATTCAAGAATATGAGCATTTTCAGGTTTAAACAAATGTTTAAATCTTCCTTGAGGCTTCAAGAATTCTGCAACAGATTTCTTTTCTTTGGGAGTAACATTTATTTTATAAATACCGTTTTCAACTTCAAAAGAAGGCCAAACGCACGTATCAACGGCAAGCCTCGCAAGCGACATTGTATCCTCAGGTTTATAATTCCAACCAAGTCTGCATGGCGTTAAAATATTGATAAATGAAGGACCGTCAATTGCCAATGCCTTCTGTACTTTTGTTACAAAATCGTTCCAATTGCCAACATAAGCTTGGGCAACATAAGGAATGTTATGAGCAATCATTATCTGTGTCAAATCTTTTTTGTTCTGCTCTTTTCCTTGGTGGACATTTCCTGCCGGAGCAGTTGTAGTATGCGCCCCTTTAGGCGTTGCGCCTGATCTTTGTATTCCGGTGTTCATATATGCTTCATTGTTGTAACATACATAAAGCATTCTATGTCCTCTTTCCATTGCGCCTGACAAAGACTGCAAACCGATATCGTAAGTTCCACCATCGCCGCCAAAAGCTATAAATCTAATATCTTCATTAATCTTACCTTGTTTCTTTAAACTTCTATAAGCCGTTTCAATACCGCTACATGTTGCGGCTGAATTTTCAAAAGCGCTGTGGAAAAACGAGTTTTTCCATGCAGTGTAAGGAAAAATTGTGGTCGAAACTTCTAAACAACTTGTAGCGCTTGTGACAACAACAGGAGCATTACCCGCCGCTATCAAAGTCTGTCTTGCAACTATACCTGCTCCGCAACCTGCGCAAAGACGGTGACCACCTGTCAAACGTTCCGGATTTTTACTTAACTCTTTTAAATTTGCCATTTTATATTCTCCTAAAGACTTTTACTTTTTTCTAACATTAATATACTCTACCTGAGTTGACGATTCTTCTGCGCCTGAGGCAATTTTGCCAAGCGTTTTATAAACATCGGAAATATGTCCTGTGTTGATTTCTCTTCCGCCAAGACCATAAACATAATTTACAACTTTAGGAGTTATAACTCCTGCCATAAATAAAGACGAAACAACATCTGAGCACAAAGGAGCGTAAGCGCCCGAGCAAGAATCCGCTCTATCCATAACAGCAACAGCTTTAACATGAGCTAAATCTTTTGCAAGCTGATCTGCAGGAAATGGTCTAAACACCCTTATTTTTACAAGACCCGCTTTTATGCCTTTTTCTCTCAACTCTTGAACTACAACTTTTGCAGTTCCTGCCGTTGAACCAATAACCACTATCGCAATTTCAGCATCGTCCAGCATATATTTTTCATACAAATCGTACCTGCGACCAAAAGTTTTTTCAAAATCCTTGGCTACTTTCAAAATTGTATCTTTTGAATCTCTCATAGCCTGAGCAAGCTGATACCTGTGTTCAAAATAATAATCTTGCAAGTCGATTGAACCTAGTGTATAAGGCTTCTTTGTGTCTAAAAGATACCTTTCAGGCTTATATTCACCGACAAATGCCTTAACGTCGGCATCGGGATAAAGCTCAACAACTTCCATACAATGAGAAATAATAAATCCGTCGGTTGTTACCATGGTAGGGAGCTTCGCTTTTTCGGCGATTCTTGTAGCCTGAATCATATTATCATAAGCTTCTTGTGAATTTTCTGAATAAATCTGAATCCAACCTGAATCTCTTGCGCCCATTGTGTCTGATTGGTCGCCATGAATATTAATTGGGGCAGAAATTGCTCTGTTAACTTCAGCCATAACTATAGGAAGTCTAAGCCCAGAAGCTATGTAAAGCATTTCCCACATAAGGCACAAACCCTGTGAAGAAGTTCCAGTCATTGCTCTTGCGCCCGCAGCTGAGGCGGCTATCGTGGCAGACATTGCAGAATGTTCGCTTTCTACAGCGATATATTCGCTTTTTACAATACCATCTGCAACAAATTGTGAAAAAATCTGTACAATTTCAGTCGCAGGAGTTATAGGATATGCCGCTACTACGTCCGGCTCTATTTGGCGCATTGCTTCCGCCATAACTTCGTTGCCTGTTTTTGCAACGAGTTCGCCTTTTGAATATACTGTCTTTATCATTTCATTAACTCCTTAAGATGAGCAAAGCTCTCTTTATCATTAACTTTTTATTTCTTTTCTTGTTCCATCGTAATTGCTTTAACTTTTACCGGACATTCGCTTGCGCAAATTCCGCAACCCTTGCAATGATCATAATCTATTCCGGTAACAACTGTTGTCTTCTTTTCGTCGGGAGCAATCTTTATAGAAGCATCAGGACACGAAATCCAGCACGTTAAACAACTAATACATTTATCTTTGTTCCATACAGGTCTTTCTGAACGCCAGCTTCCGGTATGAAAATCCACTGCTGTTCCGGCTTCGACCACATCGCCGACAGGAAGTTCTGCGGCAGTTAATTTTGCATCGAGAGATTGTCCATTTTCTTCTTTATTCACTTTATTCCTCCAAGGGGCGATGTCGCCTTTATAAATATTAAAAACCAATTGTTAATTTTTCACTTCGTCAAAAGCGCGTTTTATAGACGCAAGATTACCGTTGATAACTTCCGGTTTATGTCTAAATTTAGCCATCAATTTGCTTTTTGTATCTTCCAAGACACCGTTGATATCCAACGTTCCTATAACTTTTACCAAAGCTCCAAGCATAGGCGCGTTGGGAATGTCTTTGCCAATCGTTTCTTTTGCTATTTGACTTGCGTTTACCACATATACTTGGCTTGTATTAATGTCAAGCTGCCGCGCAATTTCGTCAGCGCTAAAGGACGTATTTACTATAACTTTTCCGGTTGTTCCAATTCCATCTGTTACAGAAACGGATTCTATAAGAGACGGATCCAAGATAAGCACATAATTTGGATTTGTGATACCTGAATGAATGGTAATAGGATCTGCGCTTATTCTATTGAAAGACTGAACAGGAGCTCCCATTCTTTCCGGACCGTATTCAGGGAAAGCCTGAATGTACTTACCTGTTGCCAAAACTGCTTCGGCAAACAATAAAGCTGCAGTTTTTGCGCCCTGTCCACCACGTCCGTGCCAACGAACTTCAATCATTTTTGCTGACATCTTTTTTACCCCTTTTAAATTACAAAGTTACAACACGTTACATCTCTTGGCGACCTGATATCGCCCGCGAGATGGTTACCTCATCGGCATATTCAATATCCCCGCCAACGGGCAACCCATAACCTAATCTTGTTACCTTGATATTCAATTTTTTTATAATCCCTGCTAGGTAAACAGCGGTTATTTCGCCCTTAGAATCAGTATCTGTGGCTATAATCACTTCGCTGATAGTATCACTTTTCAATCTTTTTATCAACTTTTCAACTCTTATGTCATTAGGGCCCACAGCATCAAGCGGCGACAGCGCTCCTCCTAGCACAAAATAAAGACCTTTGTACTCCTTAACTCTGCTTACGGCCATTAAATCCTGGGGAGTTTCAACAACGCACAGAACGTCGCGAGTCTTTGCAGAATCAGAACACACAGGGCAAGGATCATGTTCGCTTAAATTATAACAAACGCTACAACTTTTCATTGTTTGTCTTGCTTTTTGTATTGAATCCAAAAGTCTGTCAACTTCACCTTGCGACATTTCTAATATGTGGTAGCTTAAGCGCTCTGCCATTTTAGGACCAACACCGGGCAATTTTTTTATTATTTCAACCATTTTTTCTATAGGCTGCGGTCTATTCATGTTATTTTACTTTCCTGATTATCAATTAATTTTTTTGGCAACAGAGCCAAACTTTTTTGCTATTTCTTCTATGTGTTTTGGCACAGCGGTTTTCGCTGTTTCTTGAAAATCTTCTTTAACCGTACATTCAACAACGCTAGGCGGCTTGTCTTCTTTTATAATTATATCTTTTTTTTCTGATTTATTTAGCGGAACGCTTTTTTCGATAGAAGCTGTAAGCGCTATATTCAAACCCGTTTTTCTTTGAAAAAGTTTTGAAATTTGTTCTTTAAACTCCATAACACCTTGATAATCAAACTGCCTCGAAACTATTAATTGCGCAGACTGATCGCCGGATACTCTAACTAACACTTTTTTTAATGATTGAGCCGTAAGAGGATGTTTTTTTATTATTTCATCAACTATTTCATTCCAAACATCTATCAAATCTACAGGAGCGGAAACACCATCAATACTTTCCTCTTTTTGCATGGACATATCTTCGTCAAAAGAAGAAGACGAACCGCTGTCAATTTTGATATTATTCTCCAATTCAGTTATTCTGCTTATAAGCTCGCCAACATTATAATACGGCTCCGACATTTTAAAGAGATACAGTTCAAGAAGAATCCTAGGCTGATCGTGCCAACGCATTTCCTCAAGAGCCTTTGATAAAAGATTGTTCATACGCACATGCCGCTCAACAGTAAACAAACTTTTTTGAACATCAAAGAGCTTTTTATCTTCGGAAGAAATTTCTGCAACTGCAGGATTTATAGAATAAATCATAACTTGTCTTAAATGATCTCTTAAATCTCTTGCGAACTGCAAAATATTATATCCTTGCTCGGTTATTTCTTTAATAGTTTTTAAAATTGCCTGTATATCGCCCGTCGCAATATTTTCCGTAACAGAAGCTATAACATCTTTTGGAAGAAGTCCCAGCAAATCTCTTATATATGCGCCTGTTACTTTACCGCTGTTTGAAGATACTGCCTGATCTAAAAGACTTAAAGCGTCTCTCATAGAGCCGCCTGAAACAATGGTAACTATGTTTAAGGCTTCGTCATCTATTTCAAAGCCTTCTTTTCGTCCAATATTTTTTATTGCCATAGACATTTTAGCGCTGGATATAAGCTTAAACATGTATCTCTGACATCTTGAAAGAATAGTGACCGGAATTTTATGTTGTTCTGTTGTAGCCAAAATAAAAACCACATGGGACGGAGGTTCTTCCAAAGTTTTAAGCAACGCATTAAAAGCCTGTGTTGTTATTTGATGAGCTTCGTCTATAATATATATCTTATATTTTGAATTGGCGCTTGAAAACTTTACATTTTCCCTTAACGTTCTTATTTCATCTATACCATTGTTTGATGCGCCGTCAATTTCTAACACATCAATGCTTGAACTTCTTGAAATATCCAAGCAGTTTTCGCATACTCCACAAGGTTCTATAGTAGAACCATTCTTGCAGTTCAACGCTTTAGCAAGAATTCTTGCCATACTAGTTTTACCACAACCTCTGGGACCACTAAACAAATAAGCATGCGCAATACGGTTTTCAGTAATTGCGTTTTTAAGAGTTTGTGAGATGTGTTCTTGTCCCACAACTTCATCGAAATTTTGAGGTCTAAATTTTCTTGCTAAACCAAGATATGCCATAAAGAAAATCCCTTCACATTATTTTGACAACTAGTTTAGCAAATATATAGATTTTAACGCAATGAAACTTTAAAATTGCGCGAACAAAACAAAATCGTGAAGATGTTAAAGACATGCTTCGCAAAGGGAAAAGGGACATTTTTAAAACAATTTCTGAGCAATGTAAAACCCGAAGCGCGAAGACTTTTCATACTTGTACAAAATTTTTATACGCGAATCATGCATGCGTATATTTTCTCGTTGGGGAGCAAAGACTTCTCATACTAGTACAAAGATTTTTATACTACAACTGTAACTTTTTCTTCGACTACAACCTCGCCTGCAACATTTTTTTCGTCACCAAATCTGTTTTCAACGCTCGCTTTCATTCTTTCCTCAAGCATCCTGCCATTTTCGCCATATTGCCACATTAAACAGACAGATTATGATGTCATCTTTGCCACCCCGCCTATAGCAACCCCGTTGTAGTCTCCACCGTCTTCATCGCATTTACCACTACCATCCTCTCTACTATCTCCGGATTCCTCCGCCTTAGTATCCACGCTTCTATCGCCGCCTTCCGCTCCCCCTCCGTCGGCACATCATTCTTATTCTCCCATTCCTCCGCCTCCAGCATATTCTTCAACTTCGCCTTAAACGTCGCCTCCTCCGTTCTTACGTAGTTCTTCCTCACTGTCTTTATCGCCGGTGACGCATTCGTCCAGTAGTCCGTCGCCTCATGCTGATTATAATACTCCGGCAGAACCCCAGCCGACACCTTCTCCTTCGTTGCTCTCTCCGCCTTCTCTTTCAGCGCCTCCGCCTCCAGCATATTCTTCAACTTCGCCTTAAACGTCGCCTCCTCCGTTTAAGGCGAAGTTGAAGAATATGCTGGAGGCGG
>JAIXMY010000064.1:1064-8687 GCA_020328045.1 Candidatus Endomicrobiellum pyrsonymphae | reverse complement strand
TAAGTAGCTCTTCATATCCATAAGTCCTGATAGCTTTTACAAATCTCTCTATTTGATACTTAGGTATGCCTGTTCTCGTTGATATTTCTTTTCTGTTTAATATCCCCAAATGTAACCTAAAATACAAAATCAGCCGTTCTGTTTCGTTGTACCTTTGAAACTCTATGGCTTTAAAGTCGTTCCATTCGTTAAAACTTCTTCGCTGTGAAATCGTTTTAAAAATGTCCCTTTTTCCTCAAGGTTCACATATCTCACACCTATATGAACATTAAACAACTCATAAGGAATAGGAGGCTCTCCTCCGTCATCCTCACCACCAACTTTAATTCTCATACAACCTACAGTCTCCATACGATACAGCTCAGCCTGCTCAAGAGTCTCAAACACCTTATCATATTTTCAACAACTATCCCTATGGTCAATCAACGTCAAAACATAGACCTTTTCCGGCTGATCGATTTTCACTCTTTATCTCCTTATCAAATATCCCTCTTTTTTATCTTTCTAGCCCTATTTTGCACGCTTCCATAAAAGACCTGTCGTTCCTTAAATCTTTATCACAATTATCACAGGCTATCTCAGAGCTAACTCTCGCGCCGGCAAAATTTCATTCCTTACATTAAATTCAGCTAACTGATTTACCGCCTCAAACGACGTTGTCATGTGCGCCTTATATTGAAATTGATTTGATTTTAGAGAAGTTAAAAAATAAGCAGAGGAGAAGTGTAAAATGAAGAAAATTGTAAGTTTTTTTGTTGAATGGTTGTGCAACAGTTAGCAAATATACTGGCGCTCAGTATGCTCCAACAGATGCAAGTCGGCGTTACTATCACTAGCTTTTTGTGTACGGCAGAAGAAAGAGGCGCTACCTCAAAATATTGTTACAATGTCTATTGCGTTGTTCCAGTTAGTTGTTTAAAGCGAAATCATCTATAAGTCTTATAAGATTTCTCGCAAGTTCTAAAATTGCCTAAAAGAATATGAAGTGAATGAAGCTCAGCAACGAGAATTTTTGGCGCTTTTGTTTTGTCTGACAAAAGTACGGAAGAAGTCGTTGAATTAGCATGCGTTTTTTAGTAAAATGCACAGATTCGTATCATCTTACCATGTCATGTATGGAGGCTTTTTAGTGCGGATTCGTTTGGCTTTAGTGTGTTGTATGTTATTTTTTGTTTCGTTCGTGTATGCTGATGCTGATGTAGTGTCAGACATAATTATTGAAGGTTTGCATAATGTAAAATTAAAGGATGTTTTATCAGTTGTAAAACTTAAAAAAGGAAAATCTTATTCAAGTGATGCAACAAGAGAGAATGTTCGCTTAATAGCTGGACTTGAACATTTTGATAATGTTGAAGCTCGTTTTGACAAACGCACAGGTGTCCTTACTTTTGTTGTTTCTGAAAAACCTTATGTGGAGCATCTCGTTTTCAAAGGTAATGTTGAGTTTTTGGCAGGAAAACTTAAAAGTACAAGTACATTAAAGGAAAAAGAATATCACGATCTTGCGAAACTTGAAGAAACAAAAAGCAAAATATCTACTTTATATAAAGATAGAGGTTATGCTGATTGTCTAATTGAAATTTATTCTACCATTGACGCAGATACAAACAAAATGACAGTAACTTTTCTTATTACAGAAAACAATAAAATTGTTATTGGTGGTGTTAAAATTGAAGGAGTTATCTCCTATAAGGAGAAGAAAATTAGTAGACTAATGAAAATAAAACCTAAAAAAATATTTAAGGAAAATATTTTTAACGCAGATTTGGCGGCAATAGAGGCGTTTTACAAAAATAACGGTTTTATGGATTATCAGTTTGTTTCTTCAGCCAGTACGTATAACGAAGCAAAAACAGAAATATTTTTAACTTTAAATATAAGCGAAGGTGAAAGATACAAAATAGGTTCCATAACACACAACGGTAATTTTGCTGTTGATGACAAAGAAATTGGTAAGATAATTAAGTTTAAAAAAGGTCAAGTTTTTGATCAGCATAAAATTGTTGAAATGGAGCAGGGTATAAAAACTGCGTACGCCGATAAAGGTTACCTGAATGCGGTGATTAATTCTGATTTTAATAAACGAGGCGCAGAAAGTGTTGTAGATGTGAACCTATCAATACAAGAAAATTCTATCGTATACGTAGGAGATATTCACATAGATGGTCTTGTTTCAACAAAAGATAAAGTTATAAGAAGAGAAGTTCTTTTAAAATCTGGCGATGTATTTTCTTTAAAAAAGCTTAGCAGAAGTATTGAGAAAATTTATAATTTAGGTTTTATTGAGAGTCTTGAGTGTCAGCCTATGATTACGGGCGCTCCTGACGTATTGGACTTGTCCCTTGCTATCACTGAATCTAGCGTCGGGACGATTACAGCTGGCATAGGGTATTCTACTGTAGATAATCTCGTGGGATCGCTGCAGATTCGTCATATGAATTTGCTTGGTTCAGGTCAAACATTAACGTTGTTGGGAGAATTTGGAGAAAGAAAACGACAAAGTTTTGAGATAGAGTGGACTGAACGTAGAATTTTTGATAAGGATGCGAGTTTGACTTTATGTGGCTTCGACATTAGAAGAAATAGAGATTATTCAGGCATTACATACGCTTATACAGAACGCAGAAAAGGTCTTACCACTACAGTTGGACCGAGTCTTAGCGATTATGTAAGGTTGCAATTTGGATATAAAATCGAAGAAGTTACACTTTCCAATATAAGAGATAAGATAAAAGAGGAAATAGAAAAATCGTCAAATGTAGCAAAGAACAACATAACAACAAGCGTTTTTGCTCAGTGCGTGTATGATTCGAGGGATTATATATTTGATCCGTCAAGAGGTAGCAAACAGCTTTTATATTTGCAACTAGCAAGCGATAAGTTGGGAGGCAGTTTAAATTTTGTTAGAAGCATTGCCAAGTCAACATTGTTTTTTCCCACATTTTGGAAATTTGTGTTGAGTGTTAATATGGAAGTAGGCGTAATTACTGCCTATGGGGGTCAATCAGTACCTATTTATGAAAAATTTCATGTTGGTGGCGGCGGCGGAGTAGGTACGGTAAGAGGGTACGCTAGCGGAAATGAAATAGGTCCTTCTACAGGCGGTGGTAAAGTAAAAGGCGTAGTTAATGTCGAGTATAAGTTCCCTATATTTGGAGTCAAAGGAAAAACAATTCTTCAGGGCGCTATATTTTATGATATTGGCGGAACGTGGAAAGATTTTAGTAGCGTAAATTTAACTTTAGGCGATGGAGAAAAAAATCTTCGTTCCGGCGTGGGTTTTAGCATAAGAGTTGGAGCTTCGCTGCTTCCTATGAGGCTTGATTTTGGATATGGTTTAAATCGTAAAGAAAACAAAAACGAGATGTTGCCTTATTTTAGTTTAGGATATGATCTTTAAAAGTTTTTTATATTATCGTTGATGTTTGTTTTTATATCAAGCGCTCTTGTAAGCGTAGCGGTTGAGCGCGAATGCGTTAATCGTTATAAAGAAGTTTCCGAAAGTATCCTTTATGTCAATATGGGTAAAGTTTTCAACTCTTATCCAAAAATGCAAGGTCATAAAAAAGAAATACAAGATTTTGCAAAAACGCTAAAAACAGTTGTAGCGGAAATGGTCAAAGAGTTTAATTCCCTTAAAGATAAGGCTAGAAGTGTAAATTCAAGAATATCTGATGCCCGGACCGCAAACGATGATAATCTTGTTAGAGGACATCTCAAACGAAACAGCTTGAGATGCTCAGGAGTTTAATGAAAGAACAGAAATTAAAAATTACAGATATGTCAGGCAAAACTAAAAATGAGATTGCTTTAATGGAAGAAAAAACACTGCAAGTATTTTAAAAGATATAGAATTTTACTCAAAGCAGTATCCAAAAAATATGACGTCGCTGTAGTTTTAGAAAAACAAAGTATTTTAACATGATATTACGGATGAAATTATAAAAATAGCAAAGGATGGGTAAATGAAACTTACAGCATCAGAACTTGCGACAATTGTTTCAGGCGAGCTGATAGGGGATAAAGATATTCTTTTGACTGGCGTTAATGGTCTTGTAGAAGCGAAAGCGAATGAAATTTCTTTTTTAGGCAATTTGAAGTATCTTTCCGAAGCTTTAAAAACTGAAGCAGGCGTTGTTTTGGTCGCATCTGACACAGATGCGTCAAAGTTTCAAGGTAAAAATATTATAAAAGTGGAAAACCCTCAATATGCTCACGGTCTCGTTCTCTCAATTGTCGAGAAAGAACGATTGGGGACTATAGAAAAAAATATACATGTGTCAGCGTCTATATCAGAAAAAGCAAAGGTTGGCAAAGACGCATATATAGGTCAAAATGTTGTTATTGAAGCAGGTTCAGAAATTGGCAATAACGCAAGAATATTTCCTAATGTATATATTGGTAAAGATGTAAAAATTGGCAAAGATTGTCTTATATATTCCAATGTCGTTATCAGAGAAAATACAATTATCGGCGATAGAGTTATTATCCAATCTGGAGTTGTTATCGGTGGGGACGGGTTTGGCTTTGCAATGATAAGAGATAAAATACAGAAAATTTCGCAGATAGGGAACGTTGAGATAGGAAATGACGTTGAAATAGGCGCAAATACTACAATAGATAGAGCTACTGTTGATGCTACAAAAATAGGCAACGGTACTAAAATAGATAATCTTGTTCAAATAGCGCATAATGTCCACGTTGGCGAGAATTGTATAATTGTTGCCCAAACAGGAATAGCAGGATCAACACACTTGGGCAATAATGTTACCATTGGCGGACAAACCGGTGTGGCAGGACATTTAAAAATAGGAAATAACGTAATGATAGCAAGTCAAGCTGGAATTTCCGGAAATATTGGCGATGGCAAGCGTATGGGAGGAAATCCTATGGCTCCATTAAACAACAGTATAAAGATAAGAGTCTTAATGAGAAAGTTACCAAAAATGTATCAAGATTTAAAAAAGATAAAAAAAACTTTAAAGGATAAATAGACTTAACATGGCAAATCAAACGACTATTTTAAAAGAGGTATCAGTTGAAGGCGTTGGTCTTCACACCGGAAAAAGAAGCATAGTAACTTTTAAACCCGCTCCTTACGCAGAATATGGTATTAGGTTTATAAGAGTAGATTTGCAGGATAAAACTGAAATTGAAGCTGTATGCTCTAATGCTGTCTCAGGACTTGCAATAAGAGGAAGCGTTATAGAAAAAAATGGCGTTCGTGTTCACACAATAGAACATATAATGTCTGCATGCGCCGCGTTTGGGATAGATAATCTAATTATAGAAATTAATGACAATGAACCTCCCATTTTAGATGGGAGCGCAAAAATATTTGCGGAGACTCTTGCAAGCGGCGGGATAAAAGAGTTTGCCGCGCCAAAAGAATATTACACGCTTAAAGAGTCTGTGCATTTTGAGTCAGGAAAAACGAAAATATCGGCGTATCCGTCGGATCGTTTGGAAATAGATTGTACAATTGGATTTGATCATCCTTTTTTAAAATTTCAGAAAATGTCTTTAGCTAATCTAAATAAAGATATATATTTAAATTGTCTTGCTTCGGCAAAAACGTTTTGTTTTGATTACGAAATAGAAGCTTTGCAGAAAAACGGACTTGCTTTGGGCGGATCTATGGACAATGCAATAGTTATCGGGTTAGATGGAATACACAACAAAGATCCTCTTCGTTATGAAGATGAATTTGTAAGACATAAAACTTTGGATTTGATAGGCGATTTATATTTGGCGGGTAAGCCTATAAAAGCCAAAATAGTCGCAGATAAGCCCGGTCATCAAAATAACATAGGTTTCGTAAAAGAATTTTTAAAGAAAGCTGTTATTGAAAAAGATAAAGTTTTGGAGGAGAAAATGGGCGCAAATACAGCGGTAACCGGAACAGAAAAAATATTAAATCACGAGGAAATTTTAAAATATATACCGCATCGGTATCCATTTTTGATGATAGATAAAGTGAAAATAAATAGTGTAGATACTTCAAAAGCTACAGGTTATAAATGCGTAAGCGGGAATGAAAATTTTTTTCAGGGACATTTTCCGGGCGCGCCAATAATGCCTGGAGTTTTAATTATTGAGGCGATGGGTCAGACGTCTTGCGTTATGTTTCTTTCAAGACCTGAGATGCAAGGGAATCTTGCATATTTTATGTCTATAGACAAAGCAAAATTTCGCAGACCCGTAAAACCAGGAGATGTCCTTGAATTGCGCGTAGAAATAATAAAAGACAGCGGTAGGCGCGGTAAAATGAGAGGCGAGGCTTATGTTGATGGAAAATTGACGACAGAAGCTGAATTTGTATTTGTTATTGTAGAGGAGCATCAATGATATGTCAAACGATGGTCATAATAGATAAAAATGTGATGATTGAAGATAATGTAGAGATATGACCCTATACTGTTATCGGTCCAGAGACTGTTATTAAAAGTGGAACTAAAATACACGGTCAGTCGGTAATAGAGTATGCTGAAAATAGGTAATAATTGCGAAATCTTTAATTTTTCGTCTATAGGTAAACGATCTCAAGATTTAAAATATCAAGGTGAAAAAACAAAAGTTATAGTTGGCGATGGGCACCACTGTTAGAGAATGTGTTACTTTAAACAGGGGCACAGTTGCGGTAGGACAAACCGTTGTTGGTAAGAATTGTCTGCTTATGTCATGCGCTCATATAGCTCACGATTGTATAATCGGGGACGGCGCAATAATCGGTTATTCGACAGGTATTGCGGGACATGTTGAAATAGGCGACTACGCAATTCTAAGCGCGAGTATAGGAGCGCATCAATTTTGCAAAATCGGCAAGTCCGTAATGGTAGGCGCTGGCGCAATGATTAACATGGACGTTATCCCATATGTGACAGTTCAGGGCGATAGAGCTGTTTTTGTAGGGTTAAATCTCATAGGATTAGAAAGAAAAAAATTAAGCTTTCTGAGATTGAAGATATAAAGTCAGCGTATAAAATATTGTTTATGTCTAAATTAACGCTTGAAGAAGCAATGTCTAAAGCTTGACGAGTCACGGTCTCCTTACGTTGAAGATATTACAACTTTTATAAAGCATTCCCAAAGAGGTATTACAAGGTCCGACATCCGACAAAACTATAAGTTGACTAGCTTTGTTTTGTATTGATATTGGTATAAAGTTGATCAGCCATAGAGAAGAGGTAAAAATAAAAATGATTCATCAAACGTCGATAATTGATAAAACTGTTGTTATAGGCGCGAATGTGGAAATTGGCGCTTATACAGTGATAGGTAGAGATGTTGTGATTGGCGAAGGTACGGTGATAGGTTCAAATGTTTTTATAGAGTTTGCAGAAATTGGTAAAAACTGTAAAATTTACAATTCAGCTTCAATTGGTACGTCTCCTCAGGATTTTGGTTATGTTGGTGAATATTCGATGGTGTATATTGGCGACGGAACCACGGTCAGAGAATTTGTAACCCTTAACAGAGGCACAAAAAAAACAGGCAAAACTGTAATCGGCAAAAACTGTTATTTTATGACAGCATCGCACGTTGCGCACGATTGTCGTATTGGTGATAATGTGACTATGGCAAATTGTTCCGCGGCGGCAGGACATGTTGAAATAGGCGACG
>JAIXMY010000064.1:0-1054 GCA_020328045.1 Candidatus Endomicrobiellum pyrsonymphae | reverse complement strand
TTCGTCTATAGGTAAACGATCTCAAGATTTAATAAATCAAGCAGACAATTCTTACCAACAAAAGTTATAGTTGGCGATGGGCACCACTGTTAGAGAATGTGTTACTTTAAACAGGGGCACAGTTGCGGTAGGACAAACCGTTGTTGGTAAGAATTGTCTGCTTATGTCATGCGCTCATATAGCTCACGATTGTATAATCGGGGACGGCGCAATAATCGGTTATTCGACAGGTATTGCGGGACATGTTGAAATAGGCGACTACGCAATTCTAAGCGCGAGTATAGGAGCGCATCAATTTTGCAAAATCGGCAAGTCCGTAATGGTAGGCGCTGGCGCAATGATTAACATGGACGTTATCCCATATGTGACAGTTCAGGGCGATAGAGCTGTTTTTGTAGGGTTAAATCTCATAGGATTAGAAAGAAAAAAATTAAGCTTTCTGAGATTGAAGATATAAAGTCAGCGTATAAAATATTGTTTATGTCTAAATTAACGCTTGAAGAAGCAATGTCTAAAGCTTGACGAGTCACGGTCTCCTTACGTTGAAGATATTACAACTTTTATAAAGCATTCCCAAAGAGGTATTACAAGGTCCGACATCCGACAAAACTATAAGTTGACTAGCTTTGTTTTGTATTGATATTGGTATAAAGTTGATCAGCCATAGAGAAGAGGTAAAAATAAAAATGATTCATCAAACGTCGATAATTGATAAAACTGTTGTTATAGGCGCGAATGTGGAAATTGGCGCTTATACAGTGATAGGTAGAGATGTTGTGATTGGCGAAGGTACGGTGATAGGTTCAAATGTTTTTATAGAGTTTGCAGAAATTGGTAAAAACTGTAAAATTTACAATTCAGCTTCAATTGGTACGTCTCCTCAGGATTTTGGTTATGTTGGTGAATATTCGATGGTGTATATTGGCGACGGAACCACGGTCAGAGAATTTGTAACCCTTAACAGAGGCACAAAAAAAACAGGCAAAACTGTAATCGGCAAAAACTGTCATAAAATAACAGTTTTTGCCGATTACAGTTTTGCCTGTGTATTTTT
>JAIXMY010000115.1 GCA_020328045.1 Candidatus Endomicrobiellum pyrsonymphae | reverse complement strand
TGTGAGTTTCTTTAATCTATCTCGCACAGCTCGCAACATTTCTCAAAATCTTTAAGTACTATACCCTTGAAATCTATCTCCGCTCCACACTTATCAAGCTCTGTATCGCCTTTTAGCTCGTCGTACCCCGGAGCTTTGCTCCCCTGAACTTTGTTCCCGAGACTAAGTCTCCCCGGGACTTTGTCCCTTAGGGACTTTGACTCTTGGAACTTCGTTCTTTTGAACTTAGTTCATTTTAAAATAGTGTTTCTTTAAAAAATTGTCCCCCGGGACTTTGTCCCCTTGAGCCATTGATTCTTGAGCTAGTAGCTCTTTGGATTTTGTCCCCCAGAGCTTTGCTCCTTGGGACTTAGTCACTTGAGCCATTGGCTCTTGGAGCTTTGCTCCTTTGAACTTAGTTCCTTTGCCACAAAAAGTACCCGTTTATTATAGAGTCCCATTAGCCGTTTTTTGGGGGTGTTTTGCCTGACTTTCAGACGTGGAAAGTACTCGTTTTTTGCCTGACTTCTGCCTATAATCTTTGCCTGATTTTTAGCTTGATTTGTTAAAAACTTTGATTTGGTATAGTTGATTTTCTTATAAATGCAAGACAAAAAAAGTGGTACTAAAATAAAAGAGGAAAATAAATTTCACGTGAAGCAATACATAGTCCACATTCCCTTAATATCTAAATCTAAATTTATCAAAATCTATCAAAACTGATAGATAGAAACAAAATAAGAAATAGTATGATGACATCACTCTTAAAAGGGAGACATAATATGATGACATTACAATTAAAAAGATGTGTAAGCTTGTTTGTTTGCTTTTCTCTGCTCATTTCGGCATGCTCGCCCGATAAATCTAGCAAAGTTAGTAGCGATGTTAGCTCGCCCTATAGAATGTCTGTAGTCCCACAGCAGGCTGACGATAATGGCACACTCAACCTCTCCCCCCTTTCAAATTCCACTCCAGTTAGCTTCTGGAATCGGGAAATCGGGAAAGTCGGAAGATTTAGCGTAACGCCAATGAGAGCGCTAATAGGCGTGGGAGCAGTTGCTGTGGTGGGAGGTGGGGTATGGTTGTTAGGATATAAGAAGGGGTGGTGGAAGAAGTCTTCAACATCATTAACATCCACAGCGTCATCATCAACAACATCTCACAGCGATGCAGACATAATAGATGAGGCGGACGCCAGGAGAAGGCTACTAAACTTAGGTTATAAGCTATATCCACAAGATGTATTGAACGAAAAGATCGCCCAAGTAAAGAACGAACGCCTTGCGGAAGAAGCTACGAATTCGTCTTCCAGCTCGTCTGACAAGAAAACGCTACATAGCTACATTTATGAAAATATATCCGATAGTTGGGTTGCAGCAGGCGCGAGAGGGGGGGGGTTCTTCAGTTGGCGCAGAATTGGCGTTGGTTTTGGCTACACTCAGGAAGAGTCAGAGTGGGTGAAGCGGAATATTAGGTGGCGATTTGGCGGTGAGTGGTGGTTGCGTGAAAAGGGAACGGAATTGCACAAAGCTACAGTTGTTGGCGACACAGAAGAAGTATCCTTGAAAGGATCTCCTACTGTGTCGCCAACAACTGTAGCTTTGTGCAATTCCGTTCCCTTTTCACGCAAATCAACTTCAACGTATTTCTTAGCATTGTCCCATGCCCCGCCGGCATTT
>JAIXMY010000063.1 GCA_020328045.1 Candidatus Endomicrobiellum pyrsonymphae | reverse complement strand
ATTATAAAATTACAATAAACGGAGAAAAAAATGACAGACATCGAAGTAATTAAAAGACTAAAAGCCGATTTGAGCGCCTAGTATGAAAGCTCAAGATTCACCGGCAAAAATGTCTGAAGAAGAATTATTTAATAAAGTCAAAGCTGTTGTGATGGCGTAGCTATGAAAGTGGCAGTTGTTGCAATCAATGGTCAAGCTGATGGAAAACGTATTTCTGTGGGCGGTAAAAAAAGCCTTGGAGACACTTGGCAAGATTGGCAAGGAGGAAAGTGGTCACCAGACAGCGCAATAAGAGCAACCGTTTGCTAAACATATTCGTCGCGGACCCCGTTATCTATGTTTTTGAAAAGCTTTTCCAACATACTAATACTTGTGTTATCAAGTTTTGCTTTATGTTTTTCAATAAGCTGATAACCTAGTTCTTTTACTTCAGGAGTCGCAAAATCTTCAAGATATTCTTTAAGAGTAATCAAAGCATTAATATCGCACATGCGCCTTATTTCGCCGGGTTTTGCCAAATCCATAAAATGTTCGCCGGTTCTCTTTTTGCGATAACATGCCGCGCAAAAACTTGGCATAAAACCTTGTAAAAGTAGCGAATGCACTATTTCGTTTAGAGTTCTTTGATCGTTTACGCTAAATTGTCTGTCTAATTTATCGTTGTGCACAGAATCTTCTTCATACCCGCCTGGAGTAACTTTTGATTCTGCGCTTATCTGCGAAACTCCTAAATTTACAAGAACATCTCTAAGTTTTGCGGTTTCTCTAGTTGACATAATTATTCCAGCATAAGGAACTGAAAGCCTTAAAACTGCAACTATTTTTTTGAAATCCTCATCTGCGATAGGATATTCAGGGTTGTCCGCATAACTCGATCCGGGTGCGGGTTCAATACGCGGTACAGAAATAGTATGAGGACCTACGCCGTAGGTTTTTTCAAGATGTTCTATGTGCATAAGCAATGCAAGAATTTCAAATTTAGGATTATATAATCCAAGAAGCGGTCCTATACCAACATCATCAATCCCAGCTTTAAAAGCATTGTCTATTGCATCTAATCGATTATCAGGATCAGCTTTTGCACCGGAGATATGGAGTTTCCTATATGTTGCTTCGTGATACGTTTCTTGAAATATTTGATATGTGCCTATTCCTGCTCTTCTTAACTTTTTAAAACTTTCAACGTCCATAGGAGCAACATTTACATTAACTCTTTTTATTTTATTGCCTTTATATTCTGCACTGTAAATCGCTTCAACTGCGCCAACATAATAATCTATGTTGTCTTTTGAAGATGCCGTTTCCCCGGCGACCATCAAAATACGTTTATGCCCTCTTTTAAGAAGTATTTTGGTTTGCTCTTTTATTTCGTTAAATGTAAGTTTTTTTCTCAACGTAACTTTATTATTAGATGCAAAACCACAATACAAGCAACTATTTGCGCAAAAATTGCTTATATACATCGGGATAAACAACACAACACGTTTTCCATATATGGTATTTTTTACATAAGAAGCAGCGGCATAAATCTTTTGCAAAACAGCAGAATTTTTTACAGATAAAAGTTTTGCAGATTCTTCGAGACTTAATCTTTTCAATTCTTTTGTTTTTGACAAAATAATGTCAATATCCTTATCGTCCGCTTCTGTTTTAAGCAAAGAATTTATTTTACTTTCGTTAATATATTTCAATTTAAATACCTTTGAAATACTTTCTTGTATCTATTGTTCAACCTAGATTATTTTTTCAATGGATGACAAAAAAGCTGATAAAATATATACTCCTCTTTCATGCGTTTATCCCAATTATTGTTTTAAAAAAAAGCTTACAATTCATTAATTCCTGGAACGCTTTTTTCTTTTATAAGAGAAACAAAGTTATCAACTGTCATAACGCCCAAATCTCTATTGCCTCTTGCTCTTACAGCGACGGAAGCTGCATCCTTTTCCCTACTGCCTACAACTGCCATATAAGGAATTTTCTGCATCTCGTGTTCTCTTATCTTATGACCAATCTTTTCATTTCTATCGTCAAAAACAACTCTTACATCATTCTGCTTTAATCTCTGCAACAATTCTCCACAATACTCGTGTTGTTCTCTATTGATATTTGCTATTGCAACTTGAACAGGCGAAAGCCAGAGAGGCAAAGCTCCAGCATAATGCTCTAAAAGCACACCAACAAATCTTTCCAAGGAACCGAGTAATGCTCTATGAATCATATATGGTCTTGCTTTCTTGCCGGTTGAATCAACATAGGAAATATCAAATCTTTCAGGAAGGTTAAAATCAAATTGTATCGTCGAGCACTGCCACAATCTACCTATAGCATCTTCTATTTTTATATCGATTTTTGGCCCATAGAAAGCTCCATCGCCTTCGTCAACTTCGTAATTATAACCTGTTTTTTTTAAAGCGTTTTCAATTGATGCTTGCGCTCTTTCCCAATCCTCTATCTCGCCCACATATTTATTTTCAGGTCTTGTAGCTAGATAAATTTTATATTCGCTAAATCCAAACGTTTTAAGACAACCTATTGCCATATTGAAAACTTTAAGCATTTCTTTTTCAAGCTGCTCGGGAGCAACAATAACATGACCATCGTCTTGTGTAAAACCTCTTACTCTCATGAGTCCATGCAAAACTCCTGATTTTTCAAATCTATAAACTGTACCCAATTCCGCATATCTTATGGGAAGCTCTCTGTAAGAATGAAGTTTTGTTTTGTATATCATCAAATGCATAGGACAGTTCATAGGTTTTATGCGATATGGGTTATTTTCTATTTCCATAGGGGCGTACATATATTCAGAATAAGTTTGCAAATGTCCGCTTATTTTAAAAAGTTCTTCGCTTGCAATGTGAGGCGTAAGTAAAAGATCGTATTCATTTTCAATATGAAATTTTTTCCAATAACTTTCAATAATATCTCTTAACAAAGCGCCCTTTGGGTGCCAAAGCACCAGTCCACCTCCAACAGATTCATTGACGCTAAACAAATCCAAATCTTTGCCAAGTTTTCTATGATCTCTTTTTTGCGCTTCTTCAATTTTTGTTAGATAGTCTTCCAAATCTTGTTTGGTAAGAAAAGCTGTACCATAAATTCTCTGAAGTTGTCCTCTTGAAGAATCCCCTCTCCAATAAGCCCCTGCAACTGAAAGAAGTTTAAAATACTTAAGCTCACCAGTTGAAGCTATATGAGGTCCCTTACACAAATCTGTAAAATTACCAGACTGGTACATACTTACTTCTTCTTCATCATCAATTTGAGACACAATTTCCGATTTATATTTTTCACCTTTTGCTTGAAATTCCCTTATAGCTTCATCCCTGGTCATAGAAGAACGCACAAAACGGTGATTTTCTTTTGCTATTTCCTTCATTTTTTCTTCAATTTTCACCAAATCATCCGAAGTAAAGGGCTCTTGTCTGTCAAAATCGTAATAAAATCCGTCTTCTATTGACGGACCAATTGCAACTTTTGTTCCGGGAAAAAGCTCTACAACGGCCGCTGCCATTATGTGCGCTGCAGAATGCCGTAAAACATTTACTAATTTTTTATCTTCCATTTTTGTTGCTCTCATTATCAGATTTAAAACTATCACAGTCATATAATCAACTAACTTTATATTGACAACATACCAACTCAACACAAATCCAGCTTGATTGTACAACATTTTGATTGTACAATATTTTGAATGAAAGTCGCAATCACAGCTATAAGTTGACGCAAGAAGCAAATAGCGTAAAACAACGAACTTTGTTAAATTGGCAAAACAAGTACAAAGAATATGACATAAATGGTTTAATATACGGCAACCGTTCATTTTTAAATTTCCTAAAAGGCACAATATGTTGTGGATATTCTTCTACACGCAATTGACAACACTAATATCTTTCGTTATAATCTGTCGGAAGGATGTGGCTATAGCTCAGTTGGGGGGAGCGCTTGCATGGCATGCAATGCAAGAGGGTTGCCGTGCGACGCGAATAAGGAGCGCAAGTTTGGCAACTGGCGCGAGATGGTGAACGCGCGGAAACAGAGGTTCGCACCTGGCAAGATTTTGATAGACTGACAGGATAAACGATGGGGCTATAGCTCAGCTGGGAGAGCGCTTGCATGGCATGCAAGAGGTCAGGGGTTCAATCCCCCTTAGCTCCACTCAAAATTAATGAACGTGTTTTTGAAATAATGCAGTTATTTTATGCGGAGAGGTCAATCTGGTGAAAAAATCTGATATCATCAAACAGGTTGCTACTGTTTCAGGATTAACGCAAGGCGATTCAAATAAAGCAATAAAAGCTTTAGTTTTGGTAATTCAGTCCTCGTTAAGGATCGGCGAAACGGTTTCTCTCTCAGGATTAGGATCTTTTCGGACTAAGTCATGTAAGGCTAGACAAGGCAGAAATCTTAAAACCGGAGAAATAATTTCTATTCCCCATGGAAGAAAAGTTTCTTTCAAACCCACTACGGCGCTTAGGAAAATGATATTGTAAAAGAGTTTGACAAAATATGATCAACATAGAACCATCTAAAAATTTATCAAAAATACCGCCATATCTTTTTACTAAAATAAATCAAATCAAAAGAGAAGCTTACGATAAAAATCTTGATGTCATAGATTTAAGTATGGGAAATCCTGATCTACCGACCCCCGATCATATTGTCGATAGATTATGCGACACTGTAAAGCATCACAGCAATACGCATAGATACCCTCAAGCTAAAGGAATGCCAAAATTTAGAAAAGCAATAACCGAATGGATGGCAAGACGCTTTGGCGTGGAACTTGACCCTGAAAACGAAGTTCTTTCATTAATAGGATCAAAAGAAGGTATAGCTCATCTATGTATGTCATATTTAAACTCCAGCGACTGCGCTTTGGTTTGCGATCCTGCGTATCCGGTACATTTCAATGCCGTAGCTCTATCAGGCGCAAAAGTTTATTCTATGCCATTGCTTGAAAGAAATAATTTCTTGCCGGATTTTACAAAGATTCCAAAAAAAACAGCCTTGAAAGCAAAAATAATGCTTTTAAATTATCCAAATAATCCGACCGCTGCTGTTGTTGAGGATAACAATTTTTGGAAAGAAGCAATAAAATTCTGCAAAAAATATGACATTTTGCTCGTGTCCGATAACGCCTATTCTGAACTCACTTTCGGAGATTATTATGCTCCGTCAGTTTTTGAATTTCAAGGAGCAGAAGATGTTGCCTTGGAATTCCACTCTTTTTCAAAAACGTTCAACATGGCAGGGTGGAGATTAGGCTGGGTTTGCGGGGCAAAAAAACTTTTATATCCTCTTGAAAAATTTAAATCGTTTTTAGATTACGGAGCGCCAACATTTATGCAGCTTGCTGGTATCGCTGCATTAAACGGTCAGCAAGATTGCATAAGAGAACTTTCAAGTATTTATGAAAGAAGAATGAAAAAAATGGTGAATGGTCTTCAAAAAATAGGTTGGCGTACCAGCGAAACAAAAGGTACGATGTATATCTGGGCAGAACTTCCAAATTGTTTGAAAAAAGAAGGCTCTTTGAGCGTTGCTGAAAGACTGGTAAAAGAAACCGGTGTTGTGATTTCTCCAGGAGCAGGTTTTGGCAAACATGGCGAGGGATATGTAAGAATGTCTTTGGTAACGCATGACAAGAGATTTCACGACGCATTGCTTCGCATAGGGAAATTTACAAAAAGCGAATTAAACAAACAGAGAGTTTGAGTCTAATCAGGAATTGCGGAAGAGGCGCTTGTCAACAACCAGTAGCAAGCGTAGCTGTTTCGGATGGTGTAAATATTTCAAAATTTATCGTTACAAACACCGCGGGAATT
Source organism: Candidatus Endomicrobiellum pyrsonymphae (assembly GCA_020328045.1). Taxonomy (GTDB): domain Bacteria; phylum Elusimicrobiota; class Endomicrobiia; order Endomicrobiales; family Endomicrobiaceae; genus Endomicrobiellum; species Endomicrobiellum pyrsonymphae. Next base: position 1,861 of record JAIXMY010000063.1, on the reverse strand, counting down.
ATGCCCGATGTTGTTTACGATAAAAAGATAAAAATTGTAGTTCTTCCGGCAGGCAAAAGCAAAGTCTGTTATTACTTGAGGTTTGTCGTTTTGGATGAGTCGGACGTATTGTCAAAATTTCCGGTATTCTTGGCAAATTTAAAGTTTCAATTGGAAATCTCACTCAATCTGATATAAGCGATAACGATTGCGCTCAAATAATTATAATTACGCATAAAACTTGCAGGGAAAATTTGGAAAGAGTTTTAAAACAATTTAACGCTACAAAATTTATAGTAAAATCCAAAGTTGTAAAAATTAAAATGGAACTTTAAATGAAAAACTTAATGCTTGAAATTATAAGCGGTAAGCGAGTGACAAAGGAAGAAGCTCTTGAACTTTTTGGATATGAATCAGAGGATCTTTTTTTAGCATCTTCAAAGATACGTAAAAAATATAAGGGCAATAAAATAAAAGTTTGTTCTATCATAAATGCAAAATCCGGAGAATGCTCCGAAAACTGTAAATTTTGCGCGCAATCGACTTTTAACAAAACTGATGTTAAAGTTTATCCTCTTGTTGATACTGAAAAAATCAAAGAAGTTTCTACAAGAGCTTTGGAGAACGTAGGTTGTTTTGGAATTGTTTCAAGTGGAAACTCTTTAAATGACGAAGAGATATCAAAACTTTGCGAAATGTTTAAAACTCATAAAAAAGTATCACATTTAGGCGTTTCCATAGGAAAAATATCTGACGAAACTTTTCTCAAATTAAAAGAAGCCGGCATAAAAAAAATGCATCACAATCTTGAAACATCGGAAAATTTTTATCCTAATATCTGTTCTACGCACAGCTATCAAGAAAGAGTTGACACTTTAAAGAGAGCAAAAAAATTTGGATTTGAACTTTGTTCCGGTGGGCTTTTTGGTATGGGAGAAAGCCTAAAAGACAGAATAGATTTAGCGTTCACTTTAAAAGAACTTGGCTCAGACAGCGTGCCAATGAATTTTTTCATGCCCATAAAAGGCACTGCCCTAGCGCACTTGCCAACAATGATGCCTATTGAAATTTTAAAAACAATAGCGGTTTTTAGAATAATTTTACAAAACCCGGATATTATGATTTGTGGCGGCAGAGAATTACATTTAAGAGATATACAATCATGGATATTTCAGGCGGGAGCAAACGGCATGATGACCGGAGGCTATCTTACAACAAACGGCAGAGATATTGCCACAGACAAGCAAATGATAAAAGATTTAGGTCTAGAATTAGAAATAGAATAATCGGAGTTATCTCTTGATCGCGACAAACGTGTGAAGGATATATATTTTATCAAGCATCTTGTCTGTCATACTTGAGCGTAGCGAAGTATCCATGTTGTTTGCTCTTTCCCTCGCCATTGCCTTTCCACTATTTCCCTTCCTTGTTTCATTATTTCTCTTTCTTTGAAAGGGATAGTAGCGAGATTACTGTGGTATGAGAGGGTGGCAATGCTAGAAGCATTGACTAGAAGCATTGACGAGGTATCGCGATACTAAAAAATACATAATAAAATTATGATAAATCTGGAAGCGGTCTGGAAGTTAACATTGAAAATCGTGGATACATTTTGTAGAACGCGCTACTATGAATGATGAAGATTTGAGGAGGATATAAGTGGGGAAATACATAATCTTAATATTTTTGATTTTAGTTTCATTTGGTATTTTAATCTTTGAAAAATGTAGAACGAAGCAATTTTTCCTGATTTGTTTAAACAGAAAAAATTGCTTCGTTCTACATTTTTCAAAGATTAAAATACCAAATGAAACTAAAATCAAAAATATTAAGATTATGTATTTCCCCACTTATATCCTCCTCAAATCTTCATCATTCATAG
>JAIXMY010000114.1 GCA_020328045.1 Candidatus Endomicrobiellum pyrsonymphae | reverse complement strand
AAGACAAAGATCTTTGATTGAATTTTGATTATTTTGATTGTATAATTTTCAAGGTTAAAATGTTAAAAGTAGGTAAGTGATTGAAAAAGTAAGTGATTAAATTTGTATAATTACAACTATTGTAATTATACAAATTTAATCACTTACTTTTTCAATCACTTACCTACTTTTAACATTTTAACCTTGAAAATTATACAATCAAAATTCAACTCTACATATCAAATTCTTTGAAGTAATCGAACTCGGATAATAACTAAATTCTGCTACTCGGACATCTCTTTAAATATTCTGACCTTCATCGAAAAGACCAATTTGCCATCAAAAAAACGTCGTATCGCAATCAAGCTCACCAAATAAAGACGAATAGATTTAACTCTCGGTATCTGAATTTATGCATGCAGCGCCTAAAGTTAAGAAACAAGAAAAGAATAAGCTCAAAACTTAAACAAGTCCAACGATTCGATTGCAAGCGTTTCTGCAATCTGTACTGCGTTCAATGCAGCGCCCTTTAAAAGATTGTCAGATACAATCCAGAACGTTAATGCGTTATTTTTTGTTGAAATATCCGAGCGGATTCTTCCTACGTATGTTGTCTGCATGTTTTCTGCAAATAAAGGCGTAGGGTATTTTTTGGTTTTGGGATCATCTAAGAGCTGTATCCCATTAGCTTTTAATAATAATTCTTTTGCTTGTGTAGGTGAAAGAGGCTTTTCGGTTTCAATCCATACACTTTCAGAATGCGAACGAAACACTGGCGCTCTTACACACGTTGCGCTTACTTCTATGGAATTATCCCCCATAATTTTCTTCGTTTCGTTTGTCATCTTCATTTCTTCTTTTGTATAACCGTTTTCTGTAAAAACGTCTATTTGAGGAATAAGATTAAACGCTATTTGATATTGGAACTTGTTTGCCGACGGTATTGTTTCTCCTTCAGCCCAAGCTTTTGTTTGTTCAATAAGCTCGTTAATGCCCTTTTGCCCCGCGCCCGAAACAGACTGATATGTTGAAACAATAACTCTTTTTATCTTTGCAAAGTCGTGTAAAGGCTTTAATGCTACAACCATCTGTATTGTAGAGCAGTTGGGATTTGCTATAATTTTCTTATCTTTTTTGAGATCGTAAGGATTTACCTCTGGGACTATCAATGGAACATCCTTATCCATTCTCCATGCGCTTGAATTGTCTATAACAAAACATCCGTCGGCTGCAAAAAAAGGGGCAAATTCCTTAGAAACGTCTGAGCCTGCGCTAAAAAGAGCAATATCAAGACCTTTGCCACTGTCTCTTGTAAGCAGTTCAACTGTTACTTCCGCGCCTTTATACTTTAATTTTTGACCTACAGAACGTTCTGAAGCTAAAAATTTTATACTTTCAACAGGAAAACTCCTGTTTTCTAGCATTCTAATCATTTCACGTCCTACTGCGCCTGTTGCGCCTACAACCGCCACTCTGTAGTTTACCATTTTGATATTTCCCCTCTCCATCTTTTCATGGACACAACATCACAATCACAGGCAAAACGCATGAAAAGATGGAGAGGGGAAATATCAAAATGGTAAACTACAGAGTGGCGGTTGTAGGCGCAACAGGCGCAGTAGGACGTGAAATGATTAGAATGCTAGAAAACAGGAGTTTTCCTGTTGAAAGTATAAAATTGTATAAAATT
>JAIXMY010000113.1 GCA_020328045.1 Candidatus Endomicrobiellum pyrsonymphae | reverse complement strand
TGCCTATAGCGATGGAACCGCAGTTAAGATTTGCAATCAGAGAAGGTGGTAGAACAGTCGGTTCAGGCGTTGTTACTGAAATTGTTGAATAATATTGTATAATGTGTAGGGTTGAGAAAAAATAGGACCCTGCGCTATGTAATCTTAATCTAGATGTGGTTTGGTTTTGCTTAAAGCAAAACAGATAAAATTTAGTGTTTTAAATAACTGTTGCCTGGCTCGAAGTACATGGAATGTTGTGTTGTGCTAAAGTGCAAATGTAAGCAGAGATAAACAGAGATCAAATAAATAGGATTAAAATTTATGGTAAATGAAAAAGTAGTGCCGACTCAGCGTTTAAGAATTAAGTTGCGGGCATACGATCATAAAATGTTAGATGATTCGCTTGTCAAGATAGTGGAAACGGCAAGGCGTACCGGAGCAGCTATAACCGGACCTGTGCTTTTGCCCACTAGCATAAAAAAATATACGGTCAACAGATCTGTTCACGCGGATAAAAAATCACGCGAACAGTTTGAAATGAGAATTCATAAGAGATTAGTTGATATTCGCGAGCCTTCGTCAAAGACTGTTGAAGAACTTATGAAGCTCGATTTGCCCGCGGGAGTTGATATTGAAATTAAGATGTAATCCCTCAAAAAAATATTTGAATCGTAGAGAGAAAGTATGTTAAAATCGATTATTGGAAAAAAAGTTGGTATGACGCAGGTTTTCGACGATAAAGGGAATCTCATACCTGTAACGGTGGTAGAGGCAGGACCTTGTGTTGTCACGAATGTGCGCACAGCTGAAAAAGACGGCTACTCTGCTGTTCAGCTTGCTTTCAGAGACGTAAAAGCAAAAAATCTTAATAAGTCTCAAGTAGGTCTTTTTAAGAAAAATGATCTTCCACTTAAGAAGATTTTAAAAGAATTTAGAGTTACTGACGTTGCTGATGTTACAGTCGGACAAGAGATAAAAGCAGATGTGTTTAAAGCAGGCGACTATGTTGATGTTTGCGCTGTGACAAAGGGTAAAGGTTATGCCGGTGTTATCAAAAGACATAACTTTGGTATGCAGCCTACAACTCACGGTCAATCCGATAGAACTCGCGCAAGAGGTTCTAGCGGCGGGCAGGGACCGCAGAAAGTTTTAAAGGGCATGAAAATGTCTGGACATTTAGGCGGTGAATATGTTACAATACAGAGATTGCTTGTAGTAAAAATTGATGTTGAAAAAAATGTCTTGCTTATTAAAGGCGCTGTTCCCGCTGTAAAGACCGGAACATTGATCATAAGCAGTACGCTTAAAAAAATTCCTGGCGTCAGAGAAATAAAAGTCAAGGCAAAGAAGTAGCTGAATGTAAATATGCGCTAGCGATGTTTTTGCGAGGAATGAAATGATGAAGCGATCCAGCATTGTTGTTGTCTAGATTGTTGCGACTTGCAGATGTCGCAAGTCTCGCAGTGAGTTGACTATAATGTATGGGAAAGACTGTTCTGTTGGTGTTAATGGTTCGTTGTCGTTTGTCTAGTGTGTGTAAGTTGACAATGGTTTAATAATAATATTTATCGTGTGTTTAGTGTTGTCAGTGGAAGAGAGAGAGAATGGAAACAATAGTTTACGACGCAAAGGGTCAGGAAAAAGGAAGAATAGAGCTTCCCGCGTTTTTTTATGCGGAAGTCTCCGGCGT
>JAIXMY010000062.1 GCA_020328045.1 Candidatus Endomicrobiellum pyrsonymphae | reverse complement strand
CTGTTTTAGGATTCTCATATTCATAAGTCCTAATCACTTTTACAAATCTCTCTACTTGATACTCCGGTATGCCTGTTCTCGTTGATATTTCTTTTCTGTTTAATATCCCCAAATATAACCTAAAATATAAAATCAGCCGTTCTGTTTCATTGTACCTTTGAAACTCTATAGCTTTAAAATCGTTCCATTCGTTAAAACTTCTTCGCTGTGAAATCGTTTTAAAAATGTCCCTTTTCCCTTTGCAAATTTGGTTTCTTATAAACACTAAAAATCTCCTAAATTTTCATCTAAAATTTCATCTAAAATCGCAAGTTTAAATTCTCTGTTGTTTACCTGTTATTTACCTGTTATTTTGCCACAAAAATTGCCGTTTTTGCATTAAAACGTATTGAAAAGTCAACTATCTTGCTGTTATCCCTGTTATTTTTCGGCTAAAACATGCCTTTTTTGACCCTTTTTTTGGAGGACTTAGTCCTATGTTTTTTTATCAAATTTTAACCGCTTTTTTGGATTAAATGCTTATACAATCCGCTTGTGTTTTACGCTAAATTTTGCCCGTTTCCTCGCTTTTTAACGCCTCTGAAATCCTTGCCATTGATACGGATATACTTAAAAGCTGACATCCTGCTTGAAAGTCTGTCATCAATGTTTGAAAAGTCGGTTATTTGCATGTTCGTCGTAATCAGTATCCTACTCTTTTCTCGAGCGTCTCTTGTGTCTATAACGTCAAAAAAGTTACGCAAAAACTTCTGACTTTCTATAGCCTTAGCGCTGAATAATCCGCTACCCAAATCGTCAAGAATTAAATACTTCGCATTATACATCCGCTCTAAATATCTCCGCTTAACATCATACCCTTGCATGAATTCGTTTGCAACTTTCAAAAGTCGCTTTGTTTCCCGTAAGTTGTAATTCAATGGCAATAGCGCAGGCTAAGTGGGTCTTTTTCACGATAAAAATTATTCACCATTTACGAAATTATTAAAACTTCCTACAAAAATACAAGATTATATAGTGTCTGATTTTGAATAAAAGATATATCCAAGCCGAAAAATCAAAATTTATCTGTTTCTTTGAAGAGACTGGCAAAGCGCTTGATGAGGAGGGCTTATCGTCAATGTTTATAAAACTGAAAAATAAAATCAACGCAGAACATAAAAGAAAAATATAAGCGACAACTTTTCATTTCATAGTCTTAGACATAAATTCATAACTACGCTTATTAATTTTGGACAACCTATAAAAAAGATTAGCGCAGGTCATGCAAGTATTGCGATGACAGAACGAATGTGTTACCACTTTTTCTAACATTAGCCAAATTGCTTTAAGCTGACCTATGTTATATCTCCAAGGATAAGCTTCCCTTTGTTTTCTGCTACATGTCTGGTTACTTTTTAATGGCGCAATTATAAAGCTGTTTTAACAACAACCCCATCTTAAAAACGAAATTCTTTATGTTTTCGTAAGCTTTTTTCAACAGAGCTATCATTTTATCATTATTGTTTAAATTGCGAACCATAGTATGAAATTTTTTACATACAGAAGAAACATTTTTTGATATAATTTCAGCGCCGTCAATACACTTCACTTTATCCCATCTTGCCGACTTATACGGAGCTTCAAGAACAGTTTCTTTTATAGATTTAGACCGAGTACATTCACCCGAAAAAACAGGTAAATTAGAAAAAATCATTACGCCTAATAGCAGGACTATGATTTTTCCCATTTTTGATTATTTTTTTGTTTTGACATAAGATATTTTAATATTGTTGGCGCAACAAAAGTTGTAAGCATTATAACGGCAACCAACGCGCTGTAATCTTTAGCTCTAAACACATTGTTTTTCAGTCCCATACCTGCAAATATCAAACCGACTTCTCCGCGTGGAACCATTGAAACACCTATCAAAAGTTTACTTATGCCTTTCTTAAACACAACAAACCCAGCAACCATTTTACCAACAAAAGCAACAACAAAAAGTACTGCTATCAAAACCAAAACTTCCACATTTGCCGCTACAAAAGGATTGAATGTACTAATATCTACCTTAGTACCCATTAAAACAAAAAAAATGGGAACAAAAAAAGCATAAAGAGGCTTTGCATCCTTTTTTATTTCATCACTTTGTTTTGTTGTCGAAAGAATTAACCCTGCCACAAATGCGCCAACTATTGGAGCGAGTTTGACTTTAACAGCAAGCGCTGACACAACGAAACAAAAAACGATCCCTATGACAAATGCTGTGTTCGCTTGTTTCATCCTCGAAACAAATTTTAAAATCGAAGGGGCTATAAGCATACCTACAACTACAGACAACGCTAAAAACAGTATCGCAGTTCCACTTGTAGATGCAATTGCCCACAAAGTAACAGTTTCACCCTGAACGAGCTTTAAAACAACAGCAAGAATTGCAAGACCTATAACGTCATCAATGACCGCAGCGCCTAAAACTATCTTTGCTTCTTCGGTTTCAAGACGTTTTAAATCCATGAAAACTCTTGCGGTGATACCAACAGAAGTTGCTGTAAGAACAGCTCCTGCAAAAATTGCCTGAGCGCTTGAAAACCCAAAACACAAAAACACAAAATAGCCTAGAAGGCAAGGAGCTGCAACTCCAACAAATGCCACGGCTGTAGCCCATCCGCCTGCCTTTAAAAACTCTTTTATGTTCGTAGCAAGACCCACCTCAAAAAGCAAAACTATTGCGCCAAGTTCTGACATACTTGTTAATACTGCTGTTTCACTGACAAGTCCCAAAACGCTTGGACCTATAACTATACCGGCTAAAAGTTCGCCTATTATAGCGCTTTGCCCTAATTTTAAAGCGCATTCGCCAAATATTTTTGCAAATAAAAGAATACTAGACAAAGCCATCAAAAACACGAACACATCATGCATTCAAAACCCCTATTTGTTTCTTATTTTTCCCACGGCTTACCGCATGTAAAAGTTTCGCGACAGCCTTCTCTTACACAATCAGGACCTGCATCGACAAACAATAAAGGCGCTTCCTCTCTGACAAGATTTAACATGCAACGCGACATCTCCCTTATTTCCCATTGCGCTCTATTGCAACTTCTCAATGAGAAAAAGTGTCTCAATTCTCGAGCGTTCATAGTTATTATTATCTTTGTTGCGCAAGCATTAGGTAAGATATATCTCGCATCTTCAGCAGGGATACCTGCATCTAAAAATTCTTTATACAAATTTTCGGTATTTTTTAAAAATTCATTATATTTTTCTAAAAGACAACTATTTTTTTTAATTGACGCTGGGATTACAAATTCAATACCATCCTTAAACTTTACATATCTTTGGCTTTGCGCTGAAAAAGAGGCTATTCTATGCCTTGTAAGTTGCGCAAGCAATGCGCGAGACACGTCTTCCACACCAAAAGTAAAAGATGCATGCTCTAAAACAGAGTGATGCCCTGACAAAACAACTTTACCAAGAAGATCTTTAATTTTTTCTTCCGTGAGTTTCTCTGAAATTTCGTCTATATCAACAACGCTATAACACAATCTTGCTGCTATCGCGCATACTCTTTCAGGTTCTTTGGTAAATTTTAAAAGGTTTACTTTCAATGTTTCTCCAATAACACAATTAGAACCACTTTGTATTTTTGACCACTTCTATAGTCTCTTCTCTCTTTCTCCCAAGAGAAATTAAGCCTATAGGGGCGCCAACAAGCTGCTCCAAACGTTTAACGTATTTTTGCGCATTAAGAGGTAGTTTTTTAAAACTTGTAACGCCTTTAATTTTACCTTTGAATCCTAACATTTCCTCGTAAACGGGTTCAGCGTATTTCTGTACAGTTCTAGACGAAGGGAAATCCTTATATATTCTGCCTTTATATTTGTAGGCAACACAAATTTTAATTGTCTTTATATCTTCCATGCAATCAAGTTTCGTAAGAATTAAATGTTTTATACCACTAACCCTAACACTATGCCGTACAACAACAGCATCGAACCAGCCGCAACGACGAGGTCTGCCAGTTGTTGCGCCATATTCCCCACCTTTTTCCCTTAAAAAATCTCCCATCTTATCGAAAAGTTCTACAGTAAAAGGACCTTCGCCCACTCTTGTAGTATATGCCTTTACAACTCCTAAAACATTATTGATTTCCGTAGGTCCTAGTCCTGCGCCGGGACACACGCCGCCGGCTGTAGGATTAGATGAAGTTACATATGGGTATGTTCCAAAATCCAAATCTAATAGTGTGCCCTGAGCGCTTTCAAAAAGCACTTTTTTATTTTTCTTTATTGCGCTCTCAATCATAAGACTTGTATCCGTAACAAAAGGTTTTATGAACTTTGAAAGTTCTTTATGATCTTTCAATATTTCTTTCTTCAATTTCTCAATACTTATGCCACTGCTTTCCAAAATAGGAGCTTTTTCTATGAGATTTTTATCAAGAAGATCCAAAAAAACATTCTTCTCCAAATAGTCAATAACTCTTATCCCTATTCTTTTTACCTTGTCGGAATAACAAGGACCTATTCCTCTTTTTGTAGTACCTATTTTGACGTTTCCTTCCTCGAGGATGCCATCAATAAGTTTATGATAAGGAAGTATTATGTGAGCCTGCTCACTTATAAAAAATCTACCTCTGATAGAAATTTTCTTTTTATTTAAGAAAGTAATCTCTTCTTTTAATGCCTTAGGATCAACTACAACGCCGTTTCCGATTAAACAATATTTTTTTGGAAAGAGTATCCCCGACGGCACTAAATGAAGCACAAAAGGTTTGTTTTCATAAATCAGCGTATGACCTGCATTATTGCCACCCTGATAACGGACAATATAGTCCGCTTGCTTAGCAAGATAATCAACAACTTTTCCCTTACCTTCATCTCCCCACTGCGTACCTAAAACAACTAGTGTTGGCATGATGTACCTTCCATAAAATAACCACTTAACCCTTTAACGAAAACAAAGTCTAAACGGATTTAATATTTGACTGAAGCGCCTACAACTTAAAACGAGCGCGCCAACGAGATTTCTTTTATATACTATTTTGCCCGCTTTGCAAGCAATTTGTAAGTCCTTACTGCAAATCAACAACAAAATCGGTGTGTACTGCGCATAATTTTATCTATCCAACTCTTCAAGCGACTCATTAACTCTTTTCATACGTGAACGTTTTGAGTATATTTTTTCTGCCCACTAAAAACCCCTTTTTAATATCCCAATTTTTTATTTTCAATAATACATCAATCACATAGTATGGCATTCATATTCACTTGGTTGGCGACCTACTTTTAATTTTTACACTATTGTATTTAATAGTTGATTATCATTATCACAAGTACGATTTTCACCAATAACATCAAGAGCAAATTCTAATATCTTGCCTTTCAAAGACTCATCTTGTTTCAATCTCCTTGTAATATGTCCGCATTTAGCAATAATACTTCTGGATGTCATAATAGTTCCATTCTATTTTAAACTCTACCTCTACCATTCTCTCACAAACAACAACATATTCATCCGGCATAGCATTACAGTTTTGCCTTTTTCATTTGTCGGAGAATTTCTTCAAAAACATCTTGGTTACTTCACACCTCAGGATATTTGTAATTCTAAAACACCGGATTTTCTTCTAAACAATCCATCATGTTTATCAATTTAGAAACAGTGTCCAGCGATGTATTCTGCAAGCTACCATCTTTATTATACATAATTTCATTACATAGTCAAAAATTTGGTGGGATTGTCATCCAACACCTTTGATAGCTCAGAATTAAATCTATAATCTTTTGTTCGTATTGGGTAGAACAGCTTACCCAGCCGATTCTATCGTTTTTTCCGGGAAGTATGCAGCCTTGCATATCTTTTGAGATATTTCCTCTATGAATACGCACGCCTGTAAAACCACTACATTTAGAAGTAATGGTAATTCTCTGTTGAATCTCAACCATTACTTTATATTTTCCTGTCGACATAAGCATTCGTGACGACTTACTCGACTCTAACGTACCGCATATCATTATACATTAAATAAACATACTTCACCAACAACTATATCGGCATAGTAGAATAATAACTAACACAAGTCAATAGTGAACTCAAGTTGCTAATGTGACAGTAGTGGCGGAAAGTATCGGGCTAGTATTGTAGAAGTTTTCTTACAAAAACTCAATGACAATCACCTAAACGCGCCTGAAGTTTTCATATTTTCTTGTAAATTTAGAAGGTTTGATATAATACGAATGTGGGGAGACATATTCAGTGTCTATTAAACTCTAAAAAGGTTTAAACTGATATAATTGAATTGATATAATAGTGGCGGTTACATTTGCTGGCAGAAAGGTTTGAAGCAGGAAGATTTAAGGATAGAAAGAAGACAAAGATCTCTGATTGAATTTTGATTATTTTCATTCTATAATCTTTAATGCTGAAATGTTGAAAGTAAGTGATTAAATTTGTATAATAGGCGCGTGTGTAAATTTTTCTAAAAAATATCTGTTTTTTGATTGATTTTAGATTATAATCTTTGATGATTTTATGTTAAATTGTTAAAAGTTTTGATATAATTACGCATAGTTATAGCTGATTTGTTAAAAGCTTTGATTTGGTATAATTGGTTTTCTTATAAATGCAAAACAAAAAAAGTGGCGCTAAAATAAAAGAGGGAAATTTCACGTGAAGCGATACATAGTTCACATTACCCTTAATATCTAAATCTAAATTTATCAAAACCGATAGATAAAAACAAAGGAAGAAATAGTATGGTGACATTACTCTTAAAAGGAAGACATAATGTGATGACATTACGTTTAAGAAGATGTGTAAGCTTGTTTGTTTGCTTTTCTCTGCTCCTTTCGGCATGCTCCCCAGGTAAATCCAGCAAAGCTAGTAGCAAAGTTAACGAGTTCAATAGAATAACTGAAGTTGATAAAGACTCTGTAGAAAAAATAGCCAACCATGTGGCGAGCGCTGTAAATAAAAACAACGTTACTCCGGTTAGCTTTTGGGATCGTGAACTCGGGAAAGTCGGAAGATTTAGCGTAACGCCAACAAAAGTGGCAATAGGCATAACGACAGTTGTTGTGGTGGGAGGTGGGGTATGGTGGTTAGGACATAAGAAGGGGTGGTGGAAGAAGTCTTCAACTCAACAAAAAGGCGTTGAGGTCACCAACGCCAACGCTGTCAACGCCAACGTCGGTAACATCATCGCCACCGCCGACAACAACAACGTCAACAACCGCGGCGGTGGCGAAGTATCACAACACGGCAACGGCAACACCATCAACAGCAACAACAACTTCTTCAACAACAACTTCTTCAACAACAACGTCGAAAACAACAAGCTCGGCTACAGAGAAGGCGAGCTTGTTGTTTTCGACGTTGTTGTTGAAGAAGTTGTTGTTGTTGCTGTTGTTGAATAAGTTGTTGTTGCTGTTGATGGTGTTGCCGTTGCCGTGTTGTGATACTTCGCCAACGCCGCGGTTGTTGACGTTGTTGTTGTCGGCGTTGGCGATGACGTTGCCGTCGTCGGCGTTGGCGTTGTTGCCCTCAACGCCTTTTTGTTGAGTTGAAGGCTTCTTCCACCACCCCTTCTTATGTCCTAACCACCATACCCCACCAACCACAGTAGCTATCGCTACTACAGATACTGTTATTTTGGACGTTGTGCTAAGTCCTTTCCAGCTGTCAACTAGAGATTTGTTGTTGCCAGCGCTCGCTCTGGGAT
>JAIXMY010000061.1 GCA_020328045.1 Candidatus Endomicrobiellum pyrsonymphae | reverse complement strand
ATGGTATCACCTACGAATGCTTGGGAGCAAGCGCTTAATGTGGCGATGGAGGAGGCGATGAGTAGGGAAAGGACGAGGCGCTCGAGGGATGCGGATAAAATGATAGATGCAATGTTCTTGGCGAAGACGGATGTGGCGTTTGTGGCGAAGGCGAAGGCGAATGATAAGTGGTTGGCGGAGCGGGAGGCGCTGGCGCTGGCACAAGCCGCAGGCAACGTCGACAACAACAACCTCGGCGACGGAAACGACAACAATGCCGGCAATATTGAGAACCCGTTTGATGGGGACCCGTTTGATTTTTGATTGATGTAGCAATGATGCTTGAGGAAGGAATGATGTTGCCGTTGAAAACAGATTTGGAGACGAGGAAGATGTTGTATGAGAGGTTGTAGTTGAAGAAAAAGTTGCAGCTGTAGTATAAAAAATCTTTGTACTAGTCTGAGAAATCTTTACACTTCGGGTTTTACATTAAAAAAAGAAACTTACGAGCATACCTCAATTGACAAAAATTGTTAATTTCATGTAGAATGCTACGGCATGTTGCGCATTTACGGATTAAAATAGCGACAAGCTTTTAATAAGATGGCGCATTTCTATATGTAAAATCATCTTTTTGCGGTCTTGCCGTATCTTCACTATAAACTTAATTCTAAACGGAAAAAATGTGCAGTATGTGTTTGAGATTTTTCATTACAGGTACAATGACGGTCAATATGAAAACACGAGAATATAGATTTTTTGTCTCTCTGTTGATTTTTTTGTTACTTAGCGCAACGGGGTATGCAAATCCTACCGCAAGTTCCATTGCTGTGGTATTAGAACAACCGCGTGAAGAACAAAATGTTACAGAAACGGTTGCCACAACAGTCTTAACAGATATTAAGCCTGAAAAAAAAGTGATAGGGCAATACATAAGAGGTATTCATCTTTCTGTGTGGGTAAGCGGATCGGAGAAACGCAGAAGAGGCGCAATAGATCTTTTTGATAATACAGAATTAAATACAGCTGTTATAGACATAAAAGAATACGAAGGAAAAGTCTACATCGACGGTATAAAAATTGTAGATGCGAACAACGCCTATGTGTCTGCAATGCCTGACATTAAGAACTACGTTGCAAAATTAAAAGAAAAGGGTGTTTATACAATAGCGAGAATTGTTGTTTTTAGAGACAACACAATGACAAGAAAAAAACCTAAACTTGCAGTTAAAAATCCGGATGGCGCTATCTGGACTGATAGAAATAACATAGCGTGGCTTGATCCCTATAATCAAGACGCGTGGGATTATAATTTACAGATAGCCGAAAAAGCCGTAAGCATAGGTTTTGATGAAATACAGTTTGATTATATACGCTTTCCGTCGGATGGCAACACAAAAAATTGCAGATACAGTAAACCCCATTCAGCCGCCGAAGCGTCAAAAGCTTTGGTAGGTTTCTTGAAAGAAGCCAACAGACGCCTTAAAAATAAGGGAGCAAAAATATCTATTGATGTTTTTGGTTTAACAACGACCGCCACTGACGATATGGGAATAGGGCAGAGAATAATTGAGATGACAGAATGGGTTGATTATGTAAGTCCCATGGTATATCCGTCGCATTATGGTAAGTGGAATTATGGCATAGCCGAACCAAACAAAGAACCCTATAAAGTTGTTTATTACGCCATTGAGGGCGCTCTCAAAAGAATCCCTAGCGAAAAACTTCGTCCGTGGCTCCAAGATTTCAGTTTTGGTCACAAGTACGGCAAAGACGAAGTAAGAACACAAATACAAGCTTGCTATGATAATAAAATAGGAAACTGGCTATTGTGGAACTCAAGATGCGTTTATACAAGAAGCGCTTTAAAAGGGCAAGACGAGAGAAACAGTTACCAAGAAAGCGATCCGCCTACTTCTGAAATGTTAAAAACTGCAGAGAAAAAACAACAAGCATAAAACACACAAGAAAAACCGCCAACAATAGAACAGGCTTAGGGTGTCTGATTGATTATTCTTCAGATAAGATTTCACCCATGCTTGGTTTGTTGTCCTGATTTGCGTACTGTTTAACAAGCTCTTTTTCTCTATCGAATTCGAGCTTCTTTACAGATGCTTCTATTTTTTTGTCTCTTACATTAACTTTCACTATTTTAGCTTCAACTTCCTCGCCTTCTTTTAAGACTGACTGACTTTTGTCAACTTTTACAGAAGATGATTCACTATTTTTTATCAAAGCTTCTATGTCGGGCTCAATCTCCACAAAAGCGCCAAAATCTGCAACTCTTGTAACTTTGCCCTTCACAATAGTACCAACTTTATATTTTTTATAAGGATCAGCTTGAACATGTTTTAATGAAAGAGAAATTTTTTCATTTTGCGGATTGACTTCTAAAATAAGAACCTCAACTTCATCACCTTTTTTGAGAACATCTTCGGGATGCTTGATCTTTCTAGTCCAAGAAAAATCACTTATATGAACAAGTCCTTCTATTCCATCAGGAAGTTTCACGAAAGCGCCGAAAGGCATAAGATTTTGAACTACCCCTTTAACAACAGCGCCTGGAGTGTAATGCCTAAATGCTTCGTTCCATGGATTAGGAAGCATCTGCCTAATTGATAAAGCAATTTTTTTATTTTCTTTATCTACGTTTATAATCTTTACCTCTAATTCTTGTCCCTTCTTAACTTCTCTCTTCAGCGCAGTTGCGCTATCGTTCCACGCATATTCAGAAGCATGAAGCAATCCTTCTACACCAGCCTCAAGTTCTATAAAAACACCATAATCCATAATGGATGTTACTGTTCCTTTCATTATAAGACCTACTGGAAACCTCTCGGCGACGGATTCCCACGGATGAGGAGCAAGATTCTTCATACTTAACGAAATTTTATCTGAAGATTTATCAACTTTCATAACTTGAACCCTTATTGTTTGACCAACGTGCAATAAATCTTCAACTTTTTTAACTTTATACCATGCAAGTTCGCCAATGTGCAGTAATCCATCAACACCACCAAGATTGATAAAAGCGCCGAAAGACATAATTTTCGACACAGTTCCATCTAATATTTGCCCTTCTGAAATACTTGCCAAAGCAACCACTCTCGCTGCATTTTTCTCATCCTCAACAATTTTTCTGCGAGAAATAACTATATTTTTTTTTCTTCCATCAAGCTCTATGATTACAAATTCATACGATTTACCAACGTATCGTTCTGCTTCTTTTACGAAATGCGTATCAAGTTGCGAAATAGGCAAAAAAGCATTTATTCCGTCAACATTTACAAGAAATCCACCCTTAATAGTTTTTAATATTGTTCCATTAACATGTTTGCCATTTTCAAAAGACTTCTGTGCAACACCCCATTTTGCCTCTTCTACAATCTCTCTGTAAGAAAGAACCGGCTGATCATGTAAGCTTACAATTTTTACTTTTACTGACGCGCCAACTTTTAACTCAGTAGGCACCTTGCCTTCTTCAAATTCTTTTTTAGGAATTATTCCCTCCGATTTCATACCTAAATCAACCATAAAACCATCTGAATTTTCTTCAATAATGGTTGCCTCAATCTCCTTTCCAAAACCAATATTGCTGGATTCGTCATAACCTTTCACTAAATCTGCCATACTGATATCGCCATTATCTTCAAAACTAGTTCCTGTTTTATCTAAATTTTTATTTTCTTCCATAGCGCTTCCCCTCTTCTCTTTGGTTAAAATACAAACCTCTTTTTTTCTATCTTAAATCTATCTCTTTTATCTTTCTTTCGATTTCTTTTATTATCCAATCAGGAGTAGATGCTCCTGCTGCTAAACCAACACTTTTTATGTTTTTAAACCATTTTTCATTTATATCGTCAACTGTTTCAATGTGATATGTTTTTGTTTTAACTGTGCAAATTTGCGCAAGTCTTGTTGTGTTACCAGAATTTTTACCGCCTATTATTATCATTAAATCAACGTTGTCCGCAAGTTTCTCAGCGGATTTTTGTCTATCGAGAGTCGCTTTGCATATAGTGTTGTGAACTTTAGTTTTATATCGTCTCTTTAATTCTTTGACAATACTATCAAAATTTTTTGGAGTCTGCGTTGTCTGACTTACAACATTTATATCGCCGCTACCCTTATATTTTTGCGCTACTTTGATGTTTTCTACAACAACACATTTTCCATTACCGTAGGAAACAAGAGCAATAACTTCTGGATGAACTTTTTCACCAACCAATATTATCGTTTTATCTTTAGACTCTATATCTGTGCTTAATTGTTTTACTATGTTTTGCGCTCTTTTCACGAATGGACATGTAGCATCTATTACGCTAATCGATTTATTCTTCTCAAGTTTTTTATGTAACTCAAAAGGAATTCCGTGAGTGCGTAAAATTACGCAACCACTTTCAACTCTACTGGGATCTTCTAAAGTTTTTATGCCCTGTTTCTCAAGACGTTCCACTTCTTGCGGGTTGTGAATAATAGGTCCTAAAGTATATACTTCTGCCTTCTCTTTAGCGATTTTCTCGGCCAAATCTATAGCTCTTCTTACGCCAAAACAAAAACCGGCATTTTTTGCTATTTTAACTTTTAGCCTAGTATTTGCCTTCATGCTAATTATTCCTACATTACATTTTTGAAACTGCATCTAAAACTTTCTGTGATAAATCAACATAATCCTTTTTAGTAAAATTTTTTGGCGGATATATCGGTGTTCCGTATTTTATCCTTATCTGCTTAAATTTTAACATTAGATTAGTGTTTTCTATTTTTACAGGAATCAATGGTACTTGGGCATTGCACGCCACCATTCCCGATCCAGTTCTTGCTTTTCCAAGTCGCCCGTTTTTTGAACGCGTTCCTTCAGGAAACATCAAAAGCAAATGTCCCTGTTCCAAAAGAGAAAATGCATGTCTCACCGCAGACATATCATGCGAATCTCTTTTAATAGGAAAAGCATTCGTCCGTCTTATAATCCAGCCAAAGACAGGAATATCAAATAATTCTTTTTTAGCCATAAAATATAGTGGGCGTTTCATTGCAGATCCTGCTAAAGGTGGATCAAAAAAGCTCATATGATTGGGAGCAATAATTGCTCCTCTAGATTTTGGAACATTCTCTACTCCTTCGATATGCCATCTATAAAACAAGCCAAATACTATTCTAAACACTTGCCTGCCAAATAAAAATAAAAATGACGACTTCTCTTTTATTTGCATATATCTCT
The DNA here is from genome assembly GCA_020328045.1 of Candidatus Endomicrobiellum pyrsonymphae. Taxonomy (GTDB): domain Bacteria; phylum Elusimicrobiota; class Endomicrobiia; order Endomicrobiales; family Endomicrobiaceae; genus Endomicrobiellum; species Endomicrobiellum pyrsonymphae. The sequence continues at coordinate 2,536 of JAIXMY010000061.1, read as the reverse complement.
TAAAGTCTCATAAAATCCGGGAAAAGACACATCAACGCAATTTGAATCCTTAATCACCGTTTCTCCTCCAGCAATTAAAGAAGCTATAGCCAGCGTCATAGCTATTCTATGATCTTCAAAACTATCAAGAAGCGTCCCGGTAAATTTAATTCCGCTTGCGCCGTTTATAATAAATCCGTCATCGAGGGACTCAACCTGCGCGCCAAGTTTTTTAAATTGGCTTGCAACAGCATATATTCTATCGCTTTCTTTTACTCTGAGTTCCTTAGCGCCAGACACTCTTGTAATACTTTCCGCTTGCGTTGCAACAAGAACGAAAATTGGAATCTCATCCACCATTCTTGGCACAAGACAAGCATCAACATTTGCGGCCTTAAGTTTAGAATATTTTACAATTATATCACATACAGGCTCGTGCGAAACTTCTCTCATATTTGTTAGTGTAATGTCAGCGCCCATCCTTTTTAAAACCTCAAGAAACCCATCTCTAGTTGGATTAACGCCGACATTTTTTATCGTTAAATTAGAACCGGGAACAATTAACGCCGCAGCAATAAAAAACGCCGCCGAAGAAATATCTCCAGGAACTGTAATATCCTGAGATATAAGCTTTCCTGTCGGGCAAATTGCAACAGAGTTTCCATCAATCTTAATATCTGCTCCAAAAGCTTTTAACATTCTTTCGCTATGATCTCTAGATTTTACAGGTTCAGTATAAGTTGTTACGCCATCTGCATACAAACCTGCAAATAAAACAGCAGACTTAACCTGTCCCGAAGACTTGTTATTGACATAATTTACAGATTTTAGAGGAGCATGTCCTTTTATTGTCAGAGGAAGTAATCCATTTTCAGATTTGATTTTTGCGCCCATCTCGGATAACGGATCGATTATCCTCCGCATAGGTCTCTTTGAAAGGCTAGCATCTCCTGTAATAACCGTTTCAAAATCCTGTCCAGCAAGAATACCAGCAAGAAGTCTTGTCGTTGTGCCAGAATTTCCTGCATAAATATTATATCTACTATTTTGAGGTTTCGAGAGCTTTAAACCAATGCCTTTTACGTAAAGATTGCTTTTATCTATCTTGATTTCAGCGCCCATTTGACGAAATGCTTCAATTGTCCTGTTACAATCATCCGACGACAAATAATTTCTGATGACAGAATTGCCTTCGGCAAGAGATGAAAGAATGACGGCTCTGTGCGTTATAGACTTGTCAGCAGGAACTTCAATTACACCTGAAACAGCATTTATCTTCTTGAGTTTTATATCCATCGCATCTCCCATGGCCAACTAATTTTATATTTATACAATTGCGCTACTTAAGTTTTCGAGGAAATTTAGCTGTTTAATGTTATTTCTGCGTATTTAAAATTTCCTTTTTTATTTTTTGTTTATCTCTCAAATTCTTTTTAAATAAAACAAGCTCTCCTATCAATTCAGTCAAATACCTCCCAACATTCTTGCTATTTGTAACAAAAATAGGCGCCCACATGTCAACACTCGATACTGCAACTCTTGTTATACCTTTAAAAGATCCTGCCGTGAGCATCCCAATTTGCGGATTTTTTCTATTTGTTTTCTGATAAATCTTATTTAATAAAAAAGCTATGACGTGAGGAACGTGGCTTGTCAAAGCAACAAGTTCATCATGTTTTTTTGCAGACATCGCAACAACATCTGCGCCTGTATCTTTCCACATTCTAACTACAACCATTTCTTTTTTCTCTAATTTCTTTGATAAAGTCGTTATAATTACTTTTGCATCTTTAAACATTTTTGCATCTGCTGACAGTATTCCATTTTTCTCTTTCCCAGCCACGGGATGAGAACCAACAAACGAAGCATAGTTTCTATTCTTAGCAAAAGCTATTATCTCTTTTTCAATTTGATATTTTACACTGCCGGTATCTGTGATTATTGCGCTTTGCCTTACAATTTTTACAAGTTCTTTATATATCGACGCAATTGTATCTACAGGCGTACATATAACAACAATATCGGCATTTTTTGCGGACTGCAAAGACGAAGACGCATCGTCCACTGCTCTAATCTTAAGAGCTGTATTTAAAGCATCTTTTTTTCTTTCTATACCTGTTATATGGTAACGACCCTTTAAGGATTTACTCTTTAAAGCTAAACCTAAAGAACCTCCTATTTGCCCCAATCCTATAACGCTTACAGCTATATATTTTTGCATATTCACCTCAAACAAATATACTGCGCCAACTACATCAACAACACAGTAGAATAATAACTAACACAAGTCAATAGCGAATTCAAGTTGTCAATGCAACAGTGATGGCGGAAGGTACCATGCTAGTATTGTAGAAGTTTTCTTGCAAAAACTCAATGGCAATCACCTAAACGCGCCTGAAGTTTTCATATTTTCTTGTAAATTAGAAGGTTTGATATAATACGAATATGGGCAGACATATTCAGTGTCTATTAAACTCTTAGAAGGTTTAAACTGATATAATTGAATTGATATAATAGCTGAGGTTACGTTTGCGGGCAGGGAGGGCGGGCAGGGAGG
>JAIXMY010000112.1 GCA_020328045.1 Candidatus Endomicrobiellum pyrsonymphae | reverse complement strand
TGCAGCATTAATATCTCCGTTCGCATTTAAATCAGGCATTTTTTGCTTTGCTATTTCTTCTACTTGAGCTGCAGTAATTTTGCCAACTTTATTCCTGTTTGGAACACCTGAGGCTTTTGCGATACTTGCCGCTTTCTTTACCAAAGCAGATACAGGTGGCATCTTTGTTATAAAAGTAAATGATTTATCTTCAAATACTGTTATAACTACAGGTATTGTCATGCCTTTTTCCATAGTCTTTGTTTTCTCATTAAACTGTTTACAAAAATCCATAATATTTACACTCTTCTGTCCTAACGCCGGACCTACCGGTGGCGCAGGACTTGCTCCACCTGCTGGGATTTGTAATTTAATCATTGCTTTTACTTTCTTTGAGGCCATTTTGTGTTACTCCCGTATCGCTTCACATCGGCGAAACTACAAATCACCTATCACCGAAGGATACTAATTGCTTGATCTGTTAAAAAGATTCAATTCCGACACTTCTATATTTTCTCGACCTGTAAGAAATCGAGTTCTACGGGTGTAGGTCTTCCAAATATTGTTACCATAACCCTAAGTCTGCCTCTCTCCTGATTTACCTCTTCAACAATACCGATAAAGTGCTTAAACGGTCCTTCTACAATACGAACAGTTTCCTCTTTTTCAAATGATACTGCCGGTCTAGGCTTAGAGGCATCCGGGTTGGCAACTGTGTTAAGAAGATTTGCAATCTCATCTTGCGCCATCGGAACAGGCTTTACGCCACCCAAGAAGCCTGTAACTCCTGCAGTATTTCTGACAAGCCAATAAGTCGTATTATTCATAGTCATCTCTACAAAAACATACCCAGGATAAAATTTTCTTTTTTTTATTCTTTTTTTGTTTTGTTTTACTTCGACTACTTCTTCAGTAGGAACCAGTATTTGCGAAATAGTATTGTGCATACTTAAATTCACAACGGCCATTTCTAAACTCTTCTTCACCTTATCCTCATGACCTGAATAAGTATGAACAACATACCATTGGTTTGCCATTTTTTACTCCAGCTTATAACATAATGCCTACAATCGCGCCTAAAAATAAATCAACAATACTTACAAAAATAGACATGATAACAACAAAAACAACTACAACTACAGTAGTTCCAACAACTTCTTTTCTACCAAGCCATGTAACCTTTGCAAGTTCATAATACGCATCTCGAAAAAACTGTGTAACGCTCTTAATTAAATTCATTTCATACCTTCAACAATATCATTGAAAAACGGGGACAGAAGGATTTGAACCTCCAAAGCTGGTTTTGGAGACCAGCAGTTTACCATTAGCTTATGCCCCCAGCCGCGAACTGTAAACTACTTTGTCTCTTTGTGACCAGTACGCTTTCCGCAATTTCTACAAAACTTTTTCAATGCAAGTTTTCCTTCTTGTTTTTTGTTTCTGTCAAAATAATAATTTCTATTTTTGCAAACACTGCACGCCATAACTGTAATAACTCTTTCTGCCATCTCGTTTAATTCTCCGATTCTTTTTATGTGTCACCAACAACGTGATTAATACGTATTCCTTTCTTTTTAAGATTACATAGCGCAGGGTCCTATTTTTTCTCAACCCTACACATTATACAATATTATTCAACAATTTCAGTAACAACGCCTGAACCGACTGTTCTACCACCTTCTCTGATTGCAAATCTTAACTGCGGTTCCATCGCTATAGGCA
>JAIXMY010000060.1 GCA_020328045.1 Candidatus Endomicrobiellum pyrsonymphae | reverse complement strand
TTGTGAGATATATCCCGGTAATAAGCCGATAAAATCCTTTTACGGACTTAAAGATTTAAAAGGCATAATTCTTTCAGGCAGTTATGACAGCGTTTACTCAAAAGGCGCCCCATGTCCGGATACTAAAATATGGAAACTTGGCGCACCTATTTTAGGGATATGTTACGGCATGCAACTTATAGCAGAACATCTTGGCGGGAAAGTTGCTCCGTCGAAAAATAGAGAGTTCGGTCTTGCAAGTGTCAATGTAGAATGTGGGTGTTATTTGTTTGACGGTCTTAACTCAAAAGAAACTCTTTGGATGAGCCACGGCGATAAGCTCGTGAAAATGCCAAAAAGTTTTAAGATTATCGCAAAATCAGCTAACTCACCCTACGCTGCTATAGAAAATGTGGCAAAGAATATGTACGGCGTTCAGTTTCATCCGGAAGTAAAACATTCTGTTAATGGTAAAAAAATCATTCAAAATTTTATATTTAAAATTTGTGGTTCCAAGCGCGATTGGACCATGAAATCTTATATTGTAGATGAAGTTAAAAGAATTCAAGAACAGATTGGTGAAAGTAAGGTGCTGTGCGCTCTTTCCGGTGGCGTTGATTCCTCTGTCGCAGCTGTAATGCTTCATAAAGCTATAGGCAAGCAGCTTATGTGCGTTTATGTTGATCATGGCTTGCAAAAACTTGGCGAAACTGAGAGGGTACGTAAAGTGTTTGGTAAAATGTTTGGTAAAAATCTTGTTATGGTTGATGCAAAAAGAGTATTTTTATCAAAACTTAAAGGTGTAACTGATCCGGAACAGAAAAGAAAAATTATAGGACATACTTTTATAGAGGTTTTTGATAAAGAATCTAAAAAATTAAAAGGTATAGATTTTCTTTTGCAAGGCACAATATATCCGGACATTATAGAAAGTGTTTCCATAAAAGGCGCTAAATCGCCGATTAAAAGTCATCATAATGTCGGCGGACTTCCTGAAAAAATGAAAATGAAACTTGTGGAGCCGTTGAAATTTTTGTTTAAAGATGAAGTTAGGTCACTAGGCAGAGAGTTGAAAATTCCTGCAGAAATTATAGATAGACAACCTTTTCCGGGTCCTGGTCTTGCAGTAAGAACACTGGGAGAGATAACCGAGGAAAAATTAAACATTCTAAAAAAGGCTGACAATATAGTAACTGAAGAAATTAGAAAAGCCGGGCTTTATGAAAAAATATGGCAATCTTTTGCTGTAATACTACCTGTCAAAACTGTTGGTGTTATGGGTGATGCCAGAACTTATGAGCATGTAATTGTTATTAGGGCGGTAAACTCAGAAGACGCAATGACTGCAGATTGGGTAAAACTTCCTTACGAGTTGCTTGAGAAAATGTCTTCTCGTATTATTAATGAAGTTAAAGGCGCTAATAGAGTGGTTTATGATATTTCAAATAAACCTCCTGCAACTATCGAGTGGGAATAATGAAAAAATTAGTGACATTTTTAATTTTAGCGACTGTCCTTTTTTGCAGTTGTGCAAAATCTCAAAATGCTAGCGGTAGGTATGCTGCATCTATACAAATCAAAGGTTCTGACACCATTGTAAATCTTATACAAGTTTGGGCAGAAAAATTTGTAGCGCAATATCCGATGTACAATATAGGCGTTACAGGAGGTGGATCAGGTACAGGCTTTGCCTCTTTAATCAATAAAACATGCGATATAGCAATGTCTTCGCGTAGAATAGAAAAAAAAGAAAAGCTTTTGGCAAAAAGTAATAATATAGAGCCTGTTGAGTTTAAAGTTGGGCTTGATGGTTTAGCAGTTCTTGTAAATAAAAATAATCCTGTTGATAAATTAACATTAGTCCAGTTACGGGATATTTTTATGGCAAAAATCACAAATTGGAAAGAAGTTGGCGGAGAAGATCGTAAAATAGTAATTCTTTCAAGAGAAAGTAATTCAGGAACACATATGTTTTTTAAAGAGCGCGTTTTAAGACAAAACGGCGAGAGCGCTGGAGATGAGTTTTCTGTTCATTCTCTGATGATGCCATCTTCACAATCAATATGTGATGAAGTTTGTCAAAATCCAAATGCGTTGGGATATGTTGGTATGGGTTTTTTAAATGACAAAGTAAAAGCTATTTCTGTAGCTATAGACGAATCAAGCGGATATGTGTATCCTACGTCAGAAAATGTGATGAATGGAACATACCCTATTTCAAGACCTTTGTATTTATACACAAATGGCAATCCTAATGGGATTGTTGAAATGTTTATTGAATACACTTTGTCCGATACAGGTCAGGAAGTCGTTGTAGAAACAGACTTTGTGCCAATCAAAAGATAAAAAGAAAATATAGTCGACTACAAATAGTGGAATTTTGTCATTGTAAAGAAATTGGCTGGTGTCGTCAAAAGGACTAAAATGAGAAAGAGTCTGGACACTATAATTGAAACGATAATTTTTATATGTGGTATGCTGTCTATTGTTTTTGTGGTTTTAATTTTTGGTTTTTTGTTTAAAGAAGGGTTTGCTTTTTTTAAAGATTTTGGCGTATCAAAATTTATTACCGGACAATTTTGGTATCCTTCTTCAGAGCCTGCCTCGTTTGGAATCCTCTCTCTAATTTTAGGATCTATTTTAGTAACTGTTGGGGCTTGCTTAATAGCTGTTCCAATAGGTATTATGACTGCCCTTTTTATTTCAGAAATTGCGCCAAAAGGTGTACGCGATGTTTTGAAATCTTTAGTTGAATTAATGGCTGCAATTCCAAGTATTGTGATAGGTTTTGTTGGAATGGTTACAGTTGTTCCTTTAGTAAAAAATATTTTTAATCTGTCGACAGGGCTTACAGCTTTTGCGGGCGCAATAATGCTTGCTTTTATGGCTATACCTACGATAGTAACTATATCTGAAGATGCAATTCGCTCAGTTCCTTGGCAGTATAGAGAAGGCGCTCTTGCTTTAGGCGCTACCAAGTGGCAAACGATAAGAAGAATTGTATTGAAAGCGGCAATGCCCGGAATAATAGCTGCTATAATGCTTGGCATAGGTAGGGTTATAGGCGAAACAATGGCAGTAATGATGATAACAGGAAATGCCGCGCATATTCCTCATTCAATTTTTGACCCTGTTAGAACTATGACTGCTACAATAGCTGCAGAAATGGGAGAAACCGTCAGAGGAGGCATGCACTACAGATCGTTGTTTGCTATAGGTCTTGTATTATTCATAATAACGTTTATAGTAAATTTTACGGCGGATTTATTTCTCGGAAAAAAGAAGAATAGATGATAAAATTAAATCCTAAATTATCACAGAAATTTTCGTATTTGCTTCTTTGTGTGGCGACTATTTTAGCCATCGTTCCAGTTGTTGTGATAATATTTATAATTATAAAAAATGGAGCATCTGTTATCAGTTGGGAATTTTTGACTTCTATGCCTAAAAACGGCATGTGTGGCGGCGGAATTCTTCCTGCGATAGTAGGAACGCTTTCAATAGTCCTATGCGCTGTTTTAATAACTTTGCCTATAGGAGTTTGCGCGGCAATTTATTTAAACGAATATGCAAAAGATAATTTGCTTACGAGAATAGTTAAACTTGCTATTGTAAATTTGGCTGGCGTACCTTCTGTTGTTTATGGATTATTTGGGCTTGGTGTTTTTGTTATGTTTTTAAAATTAGGGGTTTCCATTATTGCAGGCGCTTTGACGTTGTCTATAATGGAATTGCCGGTTATTATAACCACAGCGCGAGGCGCTTTGAGTAGTGTGCCTTATTCATTTAGAGAAGCAAGTTTATCGCTTGGTGTAAGTCGCTGGCAGACTATAAGACATGTAGTTCTTCCAAATGCTCTTCCGGGTATTTTAACGGGCGCAATCCTTAGCATTGCAAGAATATCAGGTGAAACAGCGCCAATACTGTTTACTGCCGCAGCATTTTACGTTCCTCATTTACCTCATTCGCCGTTAGATCAAGTTATGGCTTTGCCATATCATTTGTTTATCATTTCAACACAGATTCCAAATATGCCAAAGAATATTATATACGGAACTGCTCTTGTTCTTTTAATGATGGTTTTAACAATGAGCTGTGTTGCAATTGTTGCAAGAATTTATTTTAGGAAACGTAGAAAATGGTAAATAAAATTAAAGTAGAAAATTTAAGTTGTTACTATAATGAAAAATGTGTTTTGGAATCATTGAATATTGATGTTGTCCAAAATGAAATTCTGAGCGTTATAGGTCCGGCAAACAGCGGTAAAACAACGTTCTTAAGAACTTTAAATAGAATGAACGATTTAGACATAACGTATTCTCGTAAAGGCGATGTTTATCTTGATGACAATAATATTTTTGATATGAAGATGGAAGATTTGAGAAAGCGCGTCGGTATGCTTTTTGCAATGCCTATACCTCTTCCTATGAGTATATATGAAAATATTATTTATGCTCCAAAGCGACTTGGTCTTATTACAAGAAAATCATATCAAGATACTATAGTCGAGCGAGCTTTAAAAGACGCTTCTTTGTGGAATGAAGTCAAGGACAGACTTAATTCTTCAGCAATGAGAATGTCTGGCGGGCAACAACAAAGACTTTGTATTGCAAGAATTCTTGCAGTTAATCCTGAAGTTATTTTGTTTGACGAGCCTTGTTCCGGATTAGACCCCGTATCTACTGTAAAAGTTGAAGAATCGATGCTTGAGCTTAAGCAAAAATATACCATAGTGCTTGTTACAAACAATGTAAAACAAGCATCGCGCGTCAGCGACAGAACGGCATTTTTTCTTACGGGGAAACTTGTGGAGATTGATAAAACCGCTAAGTTATTTGTGTCGCCGAAAGAGAAGACAACTGAGGATTATATCACTGGTAGATTTGGCTGATAATTATAACGGCTTCAATATTTTGTGGCTACAGCATTGAAAAACAAGAGCTTATGTACCCGCTCCGCTATAATTCTAGCGCGCTGCGCTATCGGTTTTCTTCGCTTCGACACAAATATTGAAGCCTGAAAGAAACAAATGCACGACTTCTTAGCGAGTCTAAATAGCATACATCTATTTTTGAGTCAACGTGTAATTGTCCCAATATAAAGTTAGTTGCCTGTAGTTATATTTCGCGCTTAGAAATGCTTATTCTGTGATGTAGGTTAAAAGGAAATTCGTTTATGTCAATAATAGAAATAAAAAATTTTAATTTATACTACTTTGAATTTCACGCTCTTAAAAACATTAATATTAGTATTGAAGAGAAAAGAATTACCTCTATGATAGGTCCGTCAGGTTGTGGAAAGTCCACGCTTTTAAAGTCTATAAACAGAATAAATGATACAATAGAGGGCGCGCGTACGAACGGAGGGATAAATATTTCCAATCAAAATATTTATGCCGATAATGTTGACGTTGATTTTTTAAGAAGAAATGTCGGTATGGTATTTCAAAGACCAAATCCGTTTCCTATTTCAATTTATGAAAATGTTGCTTTTGGTTTAAAAGTAAACAGAATAGCTTTAGATAGAAATGTTATAGTAGAAACCGTGGAAAAAAGTTTGAGAGCCGTTCTGTTGTGGGACGATATTAAAGATAAACTTAATAAGTCGGCTTTAACATTGACTTTGGAGCAACAGCAAAGACTTTGTATCGCAAGAGTTATTGCTGTCGCGCCGCGTATTATTCTTCTTGACGAGCCTTGTTCTTCTCTTGACCCTGTAGCAACACAGAGAATTGAAGAATTGATGATTAAGTTGAAAGATAATTATACGATTGTAATAGTAACGCATAATATGCAGCAAGCGGCGAGAGTTTCGCATGATACTGCTTTTATGCTTCTTGGCGAGCTTATAGAGTTTGATAATACGGAAAAGATATTTACAAATCCGACCAAGAAAGAGACTGAGGACTATGTAACCGGTCGTTTCGGTTGATATAATAGCGCTTGAGTAGTAGATTGTATGACAGTCATGGTTGTTATGCTAAATGAGCAATGCGACTGAAGCATCCAAAGGAATGGATTCTTCACTTCGTTCAAGATGACAAACAACGGCAAGGAGGAAAAAGTATGCGGCATTTTGATGTTGAAATGAGTGATTTGCAAAATCGTCTTCTTGATATGGCGGGGCTTGTTCAGGAAATGATAAAAGCTGCAACTCAAAAACTTGTAGAAAGAGATTCAAAAAAATTTGATGTTGTATCTTCTCTTGAAAAAGAAGTTAATGTACAAGAAATAGTTATTGACGATAAATGTCTAAAGTTGATAGCTTTAAATCAGCCTGTCGGCGCTGATTTAAGATTTATAACTTCAGCCATGAGAATTAACAGCGATTTGGAAAGAATGGGCGATGAGGCTGTAAGCATAAGTGAAAGAGCTTCGGATTTAATAAAATATGTTCAGCTTAAACCTCTCGCTGATATTCCTAAGATGGTGGAAATAGTTCAGAGCATGGTAATGGATTGTATAAAAGCCTTTAATACAAGCGATGTGGAATTAGCATTATCAGTGCTTGCAAAAGACAATGAAGTTGATTCTTTAAGGGATAAAGTTATTAACGATATTAAAAATTTGATGCTTAAAGCTTCAGATATTGATGTTATAAATGGAGCTGTGGATTTAATGTTTGTTGCAAAAAGCATAGAAAGGCTTGGCGATCACGCTACTAACATAAGCGAAGATATTATTTTTATGATTCATGGAAAAGATATTCGTCATCCAAGGAACTGCTAAACTGGAGAAAACGATGGAGCGTCGCCTCCACTCCCACTCACCGCCCCCTGTCGTCCCCTTTGACACACTGGTACAGGAATGAGATTCCAAGATATACTGCTCCTGTTGTCATTAATAATATAAGTCCCGCTAATGTGGAACTAAGCAATGGTCTCGCTATTATTTTGTCTTCATAACTGGGACTAATTCCTAGTTTTCTTATCACTTTTCCCATTGTTAGCGCAAATGAGACTCCTAACCTCTTATACCACCCTTCAGATTCACAGCCGCTCCCTCTGTCAATACATCGCTATTAATGGGTCACCCACCGCTTACCGTATAAATCATCTGTACATCTCTCGCGCTTTTGTTCCGCTCCCTTTATCCTTATTCCCTCCGCATGAACTCAACACTAAACTAAATACCACAACTACGCTTACCATCTTCTTGAAATTAATCACTCTAAATACCCCTTTCGTTCTTGTAGTCCAGACTCTTTAAACCCTTCTTACTTTGTTCTTCAGAATCTAAACCCTATTTCCGGACTCTCTTAAATAATCAATTATAACTACTTGTCATTATACAAATTTAATCACTTACTTTTTCAATCACTTACTTTTAACATTTTAACCTTGAAAATTATACAATCAAAATAATCAAAATTTAATCAAAGATCTTTGTCTTCTTTCTACCCTTTATATCGGTTTAAACCTTTTAAGAGTTTAGTGGACCCTGAATATGACTGCCATATTTGTATTATATCAAACCTTCTAATTTACAAGAAAAAAAAGAAGCTCACGAATAATATATACCCGTGAGCTTCTTTTTTTAAAATGTAAAACCCGAACTGCAAAGATTTTTTATTCGCCATTTTCGCCATATTGCCACATCAATCAAACAGGCCCATGTCGAAGTCTATAGTAAAAAGCCAACGACTCAAAGAACAATTTTTAAAGGGACAAAGTCCCGGGGAACAAAGTTCCCCGGGACTTTGTCCCTTTAAAAATTGTTCTTTGAGTCGTTGGCTTTTTACTATAGAGTTCGATTGGGCGTTTTTTGAGGATGTTTTGTCTGATTTTTAAA
>JAIXMY010000111.1 GCA_020328045.1 Candidatus Endomicrobiellum pyrsonymphae | reverse complement strand
CTAAACTCTATTTTCGTACTCTTTTAAATAATCAATCATAACTACTTGTCATTATACAAATTTAATCGGCAGAGCTTGCAGTTAGAGTTTAGTATTGGCGCAATCAATTACAACTATTGTAATTATACAAATTTAATCCCTTACTTTTAACATTTTAACCTTGAAAATTATACAATCAAAATAATCAAAATTTAATCAAAGATTAGTGGCGCTCTCTTGCTTGTCACAATACTCCTCAACGAAAAAAAATGCCCAATATGTGTTTGAGATTTTTCAATTTTTTTGTGAATCTTATGACTTTTATATTGCTATGTATTACAAGATTTAAACGGAGTTGTACACTTAATTCACCTTTCTACTTCTCCTTCTTAAAAATTCTTTTTCTTCGTCAGATAATTTAAATCCTTTAATCTTAACCTATTTCCTTGAATGTTTTGAAGGTTTTTTAGAATAGCTCACTTTTATTGTTTCGGTTGGAAGACCAATATCTTTTAATAAATCAAGAAATGGATCAGGATTAAGCTCTTCAACGTTTACCATTTTTTTTGTATCCCAATCCCCCTCCCTAGCAACTAAAATAGCGGCTGCAACAGCAGGAACACCCGCTGTGTAACTGATGGCTTGAGATTCAACTTCTTCATAACAGACTTTATGATCGCATACGTTATACAGAAAAAGCTCTTTTCTCCGCCCGTTTTTCATACCCATTATCAAATCGCCTATGCAGGTATTGCCCGTATAGTTTGGAGCAAGAGTTTTAGGATCAGGAAGGCAGGCTTTTACAACTTTCAGAGGCACTACTTCACAACCTTCAGCTGTTTTTACAGGTTTCTCTGACAGAAGTCCTATGTTTTTAAGGACATTGAAGCAATTTATATAATGGTCGCTAAATCCCATCCAAAATCTTATTGAATTCGCATCAATATTTTTTGAAAGAGAATGAATTTCATCATGACCGGTCAAGTATATAGTCTGTTTACCGACTACAGGAAAATCATGCACTTTCTTTTCTGAATGAATCGGTTTACAAACCCACTGCTTATCTACCCACGTCCAAACTTTTAAAAATTCTCTAAAATTGATTTCAGGATCAAAATTTGTGGCAAAATACCTACCATGACTGCCTGCATTTACGTCCATGATATCTATTGTATCTATCGTATCAAAGAAATGCTTTTTTGCATACGCTGCGTAAGCGTTTACAACACCCGGATCAAATCCTGCGCCTAAAATCGCTGTTATACCTTTTTCCTTACAACGACCTTCACGTTTCCACTCATAGTTTGCATACCACGGCGGATTCTCGCATACTTTATGCGGTTCCTCATGAATAGCAGTATCTATATATGCGGAACCGGATTCTATGCAAGCTTCTAAAATTGACATATTGCAGAAAGCCGATGCTAAATTTACGGTAATGGAAATCTTAAGATATTTCATTAACTTTACCATCTCAGGAACGTTTAAAGCATCTACCTGCTTGGCTTGTATTTTTTTTGAAGGATCTTTATAATTTTTCTTGCGTTCTATGCTTTCCAATATTTCCTGACAACTATCAAGCGAACGCGAAGCTAAATAAACATTCCCAAATAAATCATTGTTTTGCGCAAACTTATGAGCAGCAACATGCCCCACGCCGCCCGCGCCAACAAGAAGCAAGTTCTTTTTTCCCATTTCGTATAAATCCATCCTTTATTTGAGGGGGT
>JAIXMY010000007.1 GCA_020328045.1 Candidatus Endomicrobiellum pyrsonymphae | reverse complement strand
TCTTGTAATCTTGTTTATTATAAAACAAACAATCCTCAAAAGAAATATCATTATTTTGAATATCTGCTAATCGAATAACCCTGTATCCGCCATCTTTATAATCTCTTGAAAGATTATCGTTTGTGAATTCAGCCGTTCTGTTTCGTTGTACCTTTGAAACTCTATAGCTTTAAAATCGTTCCATTCGTTAAAACTTCTTCGCTGTGAAATCGTTTTAAAAATGTCCCTTTTGCCTTTGCGAATTTGATTTTTTATAAATAGAAAATTTTATCTTTGCTCCACTAGGAAGTGTATAATTTCCCTGTCTATCTATAGATACCATAATTTTCCTGTTGCTGTATTTGTTTTTGGCAATAAAAGAAATACTACTTTTGCTTGGAAGTATCATAGGTTTTTGCGTTAATGTATGAGGAGAAATAGGAATGAGAATAAAAACCGGAAGATTAAGTGTTATAGATTATCGTATATAACCAGCCTTACAGAATACTCCCATTTGATTACTATGAATAAAGATTAAGCAATATATATTCTTTCTATTTTCCAACTTATTTTTAATAAAATACATTCTTGCATGTTCGTAATCAAACGGACTTGTTTTTAATATATAAAAATAGTATTAAAATACAAATAAATTGTATTTTTGCAAAACTTATTATATAATACCAACTATGAAAATACAGAAATTAAAAGACATTTGTACAGATATATTCTCAGGAGCGGCTTTATTCACAAACGATAATCTTTCAAGAGATTATAAAGATGGCGGATACAGGGTTATTCGATTAGCAGATATTCAAAATAATGATATTTCTTTTGAGGATTGTTTGTTTTATAATAAACAAGATTACAAGAAAAACCGATATCTTTTACAGAATAATGATATTTTAATATCTTCTCGCGGGACTATTTTTAAAATTGCTGTCTTTCAAAAAGAAGATACATATAAAACTATACCGTCAGGCTTTTTAACCTGCATAAGATTAAATCCTGATTTGAATATATCAGTTAACTATATTGCTGCCTATTTAAGACATAAAGAAAATAATATAATACAAGGCAGGAATAGTATAAAAATGACAAGCGACAAAAAACCTAAAATTCAATTAAAACTCTCTGACATTTACAATATAGAAATCACAATTGTTTCAGCTAAAATTCAGAAAGATATAGATAAATTGTCGTTAGAAGCAAGTGGTTATCTTAAAAAGAGCATTCAGAAAACAAAGGAAATAGAAAAAATCGTTTTAGCAGGAGTGTAATAATGGAAAATTTACAAGCATATGGAAATTTAGCAACAAGGATTTATTGTGATGACGGCTTAAATGTCAATGAGTTATTAAATAAAGTTCATTGCTCCGACGCATTATCCTTCTTAAAGAAAGTCCCAAATAATAGTATGGATTTAATTATCACTTCACCACCTTATTATCAACAGCGTGATTATGGAGGTGGTGGTATTGGAAATGAAGTGACGGAAGATGAATACATAAACAATTTACTGTTGATATTTAATGAGTGTTCTCGTGTAGTTAAAACAACAGGTGCAATTGTTTTTAACTTAGGAGATAAATATATAAATGGTAACTTGTCTTTAATTCCCTATAAATTCGCTCTCAAGGCGTTAGAGAATAAAAAAATTTCCTTAATCAATCAAATCACTTGGGCTAAAACAAATCCGACCCCAAGACAAGAGAATAGAAAACTGATACAATCCACCGAACCTTTTTTTGTTTTTGTTAAGACAAAGGACTATTGTTTTAAATTAAAAGAGTATTTAAGTCATTTAGACAGAAGGAATAAAAAGGCAACGTCTAATTTTTCAAAGATAGGAAGAAAGTATTTTGAAATTATTAATCAGTCAAATTTGACGTTAGAAGAAAAAGAAAATGCAAAACGTGATTTAGAAAAGGTTATAGAAGAAGTACGACTTGGCAAGATTGAAAGTTTTAGAATGAAAATTCGCGGTATTCACAAAGAAGCATATGGTGGCATGGAAGGCGGGCGGAATAATCAGATTAGAAGCAATGGATTTACAATTATCAAAATAACAGGGAATGCTATGAAAAAAGATTTGATAGAAAGTCCTGTTGAAATAACAAAAGGGAATAAGCATACTGCCGTATATCCGTTATATATAATTCAAGAGTTAGTGAAATTATTGTCTAATAACGGCGGTATTGTATTAGACCCATTTTGCGGTAGCGGAACTACTTGTGTTGCTGCTAAAAATCTTGGAAGAAACTATTTGGGTATTGAAATTAACCCGGAGTATGTGGCATTGTCGGAAAAAAGAATAAACGAAACTGATAATTATGAGGAGTTCTTCTTATGAAAGAAAGAGATATTTTAGAGGACGCATATCTAAAAGCAACTCAATTAAATGTTGATAGTATTCCAGAGATAATGAAAGCAGATATAGGTGTTTTGATCGATAATATAGAAAGCAATAAATCTTTGGTATCTGCTTTAACCACAAGCTTGTTGAAGAAAATAATATCACCTAAACAAAATATTCGCTTACATAGAACAGATTTTGTCAACGGTTACTCCGCAAGGGTGCTAGACACTCGTATAACTTCGCCATTTTTCAAAGACAATTTCCCAAAATATGCAAATAAGGAAAGCGCATTTTTGACTTTGGCTACAAGAGAAGAAATTAAATGGACGAAGAAAGAGGGTAAAAATTTAAAGATACGAAATGTGAAACTGAAAGAAGCATTCCTCAATATACTTGACCAGATAGAAACTTTTAAACAAGCACCTGAAAAGTGTCTTAGTTATTTGTTTTTTAGCTTGATAAAATTATCTAAAACAAATGAAGATTTATTCCGAAGGACATCACAACAGAAGATCGTGACGGCTACAAACTTAAATATAAATACAATTCTTTCAATGCTCGCCAAACATTTTCAAATTAAGAAAAGTTCAAGGTTACCCGTAATTGCAATATATTCAATTTATGAGATCTTGTTTGATAAGTTTGACAGGTATAGAAACAAAAAGCTTGTTCCTTTACAAGTTCATACTTCTTCTGATAAACACGGTTTTGGAGATATAGAGATATATACGAAAAATAATCAACCTTTTGAAATAGTAGAGATTAAACATAATATTCCAATTGACGAGTATTTGATTTTTGATGTAGTAAAAAAGATGAGCAGTATTGATGTCGATAGATATTATATTCTTACAACTTTTCAGAACAGTTTTAGAAATTCTGATGAAGAAAAGAAAATTTCAGATGTTATTTTAAATACCAAAAAAGAACGAGGAGTAGATATCATAGCTAACGGTATTTTAACAACGCTTAAGTATTATTTAAGATTTATAGATAATTATGATGATTTCTTAAAATGCTATACAAAAAATTTAATTAAAGATGCGAAAGTATCTACTGAAATTAAAGATTTCCATATAGAAGAATGGAATAAAATCAGAGAAAATTATTAAACTGATAACTATTAAAATGATATGCTTATTATCAGGGAAAATAAACAACGGTCAAATCTCAGAGCGAGTCTCATAAGTGTAGATGTTATCGTGTGTATTGATTTTCAATAGCAAGAAGATATAGATAAATTGTCGTTAAAGGCAAGTGAGTATCTAAAAAAGAATATTCAGAAAACAAGAGAAATAGAAGATATAATAAGAGAATATTAAGGGGGTAAAGAAATGGGAATATATTCTGAAGAAATTTTAACTAAGTATTGTTCTGTTGTTAGTGATACTGAAGCAAAAAAAATAGAAAATGCAAAATCAATGATTAAAGACGCTGTAAATGATAGCAATGAATTTTCAGGACTTGATTATGAGATTTTTGAACAAGGTTCTTATGCAAACAATACAAATGTTAAATTTGACAGCGATATAGATGTCTGTGTAATGTTGAAAAGCACATTTTATGGTGAATATCCTGATGGGCTTACGTATAAAGATTACAAGTTTGAAGTTGGAATTACATATGATGATTATAAGCGAAGAGCGGTACGAGCATTAAATAAAAAATTCGGTGATGTAAATATGCAAATAGGTAATAAATCCATAAAAATAAAATCAAATTCATATAGAGTAAATGCTGATGTTGTTATTGCTTTTCAATATCGTGATTACAAAAGCGTCAATAGTAAAAATCCTGATATATATACAGAAGGGACAAAGTTTATATCTGGTTCTAATGATAGTGTAATAAATTATCCTAAGCAACATATTTTTAATGGAAAATCTAAAGATGAAATTACTAATCTTGGTTATAAAAAGCTTGTTAAGATTTTTAAGAAGATTAAGAATAATATGGAAGAAAAAGGGCTAATAGATGCTAAGAAAATATCATCTTTTCTTGTTGAGTCATTAGTGTGGAATGTTCCTAATGGTATTATTACAAACAATGATAGTTGGTTAGAAACTGTTAAAGTAGCTATTAAGTATTTACATAATGAAATCAAAAACAATAAATGTAGTGAATGGCGCGAAGTGAGTGAATGTCTTTACTTGTTTAGAGGGAAGAGAAAGTGGACACAGCAAGACGCGCAAGATTTTTTACTAAAAATGTGGCGACATATGGAATATAAATGAAAAATATTAACTTAAAAGTATCTCTATGGATTATTCTTATAATCGCTCTTATTGTTTTCTTCATTAATTATTTTATGTACGAAAAGCCATTGCAGTTGCTGTCTTATATTTTTAATTCTTTAAATGAGAGCGTGTCAATAATAGCAATTACAGCCTACATATTTGACAAATATCTATGGAAATGCAAAATGTTTAAAAAATGGCTTGTGTTAATTCCTGATTTAAATGGCAGTTGGGAAGGCTTAATTCAATCAGATTGGGTTAATCATGATACAAAAGAAAAATGCAAACTCATTGAAATTGTTTCATCAATTAAACAATCACTGTCTCATATAAGTTGTGTTATGCGAACAGGAGAGATGAAAAGTAATAGTACAACTTCTGTTTTTAGACTTGATACTGACAATCAAATACTTGAACTGTCTTGTGTTTATAGGAGTGAGCCTAATCAAAATGTTAGAAAAAGAAGCCAAATACATTATGGGATAATAGTTTTTGATATTGTAGAATTAAAAAATGATGAGATTAAATTAAAAGGCAATTATTGGACTGATAGAAAAACTGTTGGAACCGTAGAATTAAGGAGAAAATAATATATGAGAGGAATAACGAACCTTATAACGACCTAAAATAGCCACCTTACAACAACCCGTCCCGCGCACGCGTAACACGGGGACGACGGGATTTGAACCCGCGGTCTCTGCCTTGACAGGGCAGTGTGTTAAACCAGGCTACACCACATCCCCAAAAACCCATCGAGGCATTGTACATGAAAGTCAAAAAAAAGTCAAACTTCTCGACTCGAAAAAATTTTAATATTCTAATCCTTCATATATGGGGAATTCCCGACACAAATTTAACATATCGGCGCTAACTTCAGAGATTACTTTTTCATTATCAATATTCTTGAGAACCTTAACTATAGATTCAGCAATTCTTATCATTTCAAATTCTTTCATTCCTCTTGTGGTAACGGCCGGAGAACCAACTCTTATACCCGACGTTATTGTTGGTTTTTCAGGATCGTAAGGAATTCCATTTTTATTTAAAGTTATTCCCGCTTTTTCCAAAGCTTCCTGAGCTGCTTTACCCTTAACATTTAAAGGTCTTAAATCAACTAAAAATACATGAGAATCCGTACCGCCCGAAACAATTCTCAATCCACATTTTTCCAAAACCTCGGCAAGTTTTTTTGCGTTAGCTAAAACTTGCTTCTGGTATTCCTTGAATTCAGGTTTAAGAGCTTCTCCAAACGCTACTGCTTTTGCAGCTATAACGTGCATTAAAGGTCCGCCCTGTTCTCCTGGGAAAACGGCTGAATTAATTTTTCTTGCAATATCTTCGCTATTGGTAAGAACTAAACCACCGCGGGGACCTCGAAGTGTTTTATGAGTCGTAGTAGTAGTAACATCCGCGTACTCTACGGGAGATGGATAGATGCCCGCAGCTATTAAACCGGCATAATGAGCCATATCCGCCATATGATAGGCGTTAGTTTTTTTTGCAATTTCATTTATTTTTTTCCAATCCCAAATTCTTGAATACGCACTGCCACCACTAATTATCAATTTTGGTTTACGCTCTATTGCAAGTTTTTCCATTTCAGCATAATTTATATAACCTGTTTTCTCATTAACCGTATAAGAAACAATATTGAACCACTTTCCAGAAATGTTGTATGGACTACCGTGCGTTAAATGTCCGCCGTGCGACAAATCAAGCCCCATAACAGTGTCGCCCGGTTTTAATAGAGCTAACTGTACGGCAAAATTTGCCTGCGCGCCTGAATGAGGCTGCACATTTGCAAATTTAACATTAAACAATTTTTTTGCCCTTTCTATTGCTAAATTTTCAGCTACATCTACAATTTCGCATCCTCCGTAATATCTCTTACCGGGATACCCTTCGGCATATTTATTTGTAAGACAAGAGCCCTGCGCTTCCATAACAGCCTGTGAAGTTATATTTTCAGAAGCAATAAGTTCTATAGTTTCTCTCTGTCTTTTGAGATCTCTTACCAATACATTATAAATTGCTACGTCATTCTTTTTCACGTTTTCCATTTTTTCTCCCCCGTTTCTATAAATTTATACATATTTTAACAATTCGTCAGTATTCAAACATCCTTTACGTATAATAACATAGGGGAATTGTACCATATTTATAACGGTGGACTCAAGAGAAAATTTACATCGACCACCGTCAACTATCACATCAACAATTCCGTTAAATTCTACAGTTTCATTTATATTTTTTGCACTTTTTCTATTTGATACATTGACCGAAGTTGTAAAAATAGGTCTATCTACTTCTTTCAGTAAATTGAGCATAAATTCACTATTAGGTATTCTTGCTCCAATATCATTTCTCCCTCCTGAAACAATCTTCCCAAGCTCGGTTGTAGGAAATATCAAAGTTAGCTGACCAGGCCAAAATCTTTTAGCAATTGCCAATGCTTTCTTTGGAATTTCAACAAGAAGTTTTACGCTGTCAATATTAGTCGCCATTAAAATGAGAGGTTTTTTAGGGCTTCTCTTCTTTATTTTGTATATTTTTTTCTGAGCCTCCATATTAAAAGCGTCAACAGCAAAACCGTAAACCGTTTCCGTAGGAACAATAGCTATTCCGCCGGTTTTTATTATTTCCGCAGTTTTTTTATAAGAATTGTCGTCTTTTTCTGATATTTTTAAAGTCATATATAACCCCGCCTTATCAACACATAACCCCGCATTGTATCTTGATTACTGAGAGAGCAAGGGCAACTGAAGCATCCAAAGGAGTGGATTCTTTAAGCCTTTGATAATTAGACGATGGTATGCGTAGTTATTGCCAATATTGAGCCACCTCTTTCAGAGAAATGGGAATTACTACAATGCTTTTATTTTCCCTTTTACAAAAGGGACGACAAACGCCAAATGCTAGAGGCATCGACGGGGTTTGAAAGAGGAATTAACGCCACTCTATTAAGATCTGTAATCGCCGTTAATTTTCACATAATCGTACGAAAAATCGCATGTATAATATTTGCTCGATTCTTTGCCTGCTTTTAAATCTATAACAACTTGAATTTCTTTTTTAAGCAATGCTTTCTTTGCTGTTTGTTCGGAAAAGTTTAATGCAAAACCGTTTTTAAAAGTATGCACTCCACCAATATATATATCAACTTTCCCAAGATCAAAATTCACCCCAGCTCTGCCAACTGCAGCAAGAACTCTGCCCCAGTTTGCATCCGCGCCAAATACTGCAGTTTTAAAAAGAGGCGACGTAGCCACTGTAGAAGCTATAAGTTTTGCATCATTTTTTGTTTTAGTATTTTTAACTTCAATTTCTACAAACTTTGTCGCGCCTTCTCCGTCCCTAGCCATAGATTTTGCAAGCTCTAAAGTAAGGTCATCAAACGCTTTTATAAAATTTGTCATATCGTTTTTTGACAAATTCCCTGTTTCACTCTGACCATTTGCCAACACTATAACAGTATCATTTGTTGATGTATCTCCATCAACAGACACACAATTAAAGGATTTTTCTACAGATTTTTCTAATATTTTTTGTAATGATTTTCCGCCAATATCAGCATCGGTCAAAATAAATGAAAGCATTGTTGCATGAAAACCTTGTAAATTTGGGTGTATCATACCCGCGCCTTTTACACACCCCCAAATTTTGGTTTCGCCGTTTTTTACTTTAACTTTTCTACAGGTTTTTTTTACAAAAGTGTCAGTGGTCATTATTGCAAGCACAGCATCATCTTCGCATTTTGGAGATACTCCAACACTGTTTTTTAATAAATCAATACTATCTCTAAATTTATTTTTTGAAATATTCAAGTACTGACCTATAACACCGGTAGAAGCGCACAAAACTGACTTCTCATTTAAATTAAAGGCTTTTTCTACAGACGAACACATATATTCGGCATCTTTCGCCCCTCTTGTACCCGTACACGCATTCGCACAACCAGAATTTGCTATAACACCAAAAAACCTATCACCTTTCTCTAATCTATCGATGTCTATAAGCACAGGCGCTGCTTTTGCAACATTTTGAGTAAACATACCAGCTGCATGCGCAGGA
The DNA here is from genome assembly GCA_020328045.1 of Candidatus Endomicrobiellum pyrsonymphae. Classification (GTDB taxonomy): domain Bacteria; phylum Elusimicrobiota; class Endomicrobiia; order Endomicrobiales; family Endomicrobiaceae; genus Endomicrobiellum; species Endomicrobiellum pyrsonymphae. The sequence goes on along the minus strand of JAIXMY010000007.1, from coordinate 17,462 downwards.
GATTCTGAAATAAAAAGAGCCAAATCTTTTTTGCCTGCTTTTTTTGACAAACCACTGCGTATTCCGCCAACTTTAAATCCATTTGGAAGCATTTATTAATTTCCTCTGTTCTCGTGTAATTAACTATATCAACCCCATAGTTTCAGGCAAATCAAACATAATATTCATATTTTGTACTGCTTGACCTGAAGCGCCTTTAACTAGGTTGTCTATAGCTGAAACAACAACAAGCTTGTTTGTCCTATCGTCAACTTTCATACCTATTTCGCAGTAATTTGTATTTGCAACATCTTTTATGCACGGCATTACATCTTCATCTAAAATTTTTACAAACTGCCTGCCTTTGTAAAATTCTCTATACTTCTCAATTATTTCAGACGTAGCGACAGTTTTTTTAAGATTTACGTATATTGTAGAAAACATTCCTCTTTCAACAGGCATAATATGAGGCGTAAAACTTATTGTTATCTCTTCTCTCGACAAAATTGAAAGCTCTTGTTCTATCTCAGGTATATGTCTGTGGTTGCCTGCAATTTTATATGCTCTAAAATTTGGATGTTCGACAGCAAAATATTCTTGCGCGCTTTTCCTGCCCGCGCCAGAAATACCACTTTTGGAATCTATGATTATTCCTTTCAAATCTACAAAACTGTTTTTTATTGCGGGAGCGCATCCCAATGCTACGGACGTAGGATAACAACCTGGGTTTGCAATCAGGAAAGCATTTTTTATATCGTCGGAATTAAGTTCGGATAAGCCATAAACTGCTTGATTTATGTATTTCTTTGCGATATGGGTTATTTTGTACCATTTTTCGTAAACTTCCGTATTTCTCAATCTAAAATCAGCAGATAAATCTATAACTTTAACGCTCGCATCTAAAAGCTGTGGAACAACTTCAAAAGCAACAGCGTGAGGCAAAGCAAGAAACACAACATCGCAACTGTTTGCAATTTGCCTTGTATCAAAGGATTCAATTTTTAAATCTAAATAAGCAAAATGCGAATAAACATCTCGCAAATATCTTTCTGTAGATGAGATTCTACCATAAAGACCGGTTATTTTTACGTTCGGATGTTTTGAAAGAATTTTTAAAAGTTCTTCTCCTGTATATCCTGTTATTCCTACAATTCCTACTCTAATCATTATATTTCCTTACATTCATCATTTTTAGGATATATTAAAACAACAAACTCACCAAGCAAATTTTGTCTGTTTTTTATATCTTCCAAGACTTCCTTAATTGTGCCTCTTATGTATTCCTCAAACTTTTTTGTTATTTCCCTTGCTAAACAAATTCTAGCATTTTCTTCAAAAATATTTAAACATACTTCTACAGTTTTAAGTATCCTGTGAGGCGATTCATAAAAAACAATCGTTTTTTGTAAATTCAAAAGTTCTAATAATTCCTTTCTCATTTTACCGGGTTTTCTTTTTAAAAACCCGCAAAATATAAAACCGTCTGTTGGAAGACCTGAGCCTACAAGAGCAGTCGTTACAGCGCTTGCTCCTGGTAAAACTTCAGTCTTTATTCCTTTGCCTATCGCCTCTTTAACTAAAGTGTAACCAGGATCTGAAATACCTGGAGTGCCTGCATCGGAAATCAAAGCAACTTTTTTACCGTTAGCCATTTTATCCAATATTTGCCATAGTCTATGCCGCTCATTGTAGGAATAGAAACTTATTAGAGGTTTAGAAATTTCAAAATAAGACAAAAATTTTAGACTTCGTCTTGTATCTTCACAAGCAATTAAATCGCATTCCTTAAGGATCCTTAATGCTCTTAGAGTTACGTCTTCAAGATTGCCTATAGGTGTTGGAACTATGTATAAAATACCGCTCATAATTACATTTCTTTTAATATTTTGATAAAAACATCCATCACATCTATATCAAACTGCGTCCCTGTCCCTTGAATAAGTTCATGCATCGCGGACTCTTCCCCCAAAGATTTCCTATACTAGCCTTCAAATCCTCCGGAGAACTCTTTGACGAAACAATATGTAAATCGTCATTTTCAGAACCTGTAAGCATAAGCGTTACGGAAGAAGCTTTAACTAACTTACATGCACCTTTCACCACAGAATCTAAGAATTCATCTTTATTTGCCACGCTTTTCGTATTAAGAGAAAACTCATCAACACTTATTAACAGTGATAATAAATTATTTGAATCAGGTGCGCCTTGAACTTTGTTACTAAGTCTTAAAATTTTGCTCCGGGAAGATTGCAATTTAAAATACAAAACAAAAACCCACGCAGTGAGTGCTAAAACAGCTATAGCTAAAATAATGCAAACGCTGTAATGTATCATTTATGAGTATGCTCTATAATCTATTTTCGGGAAAATACTATTTTTATACTCCAAACCGCTTAAATAAGACTACTCAATCTTTGCTTCAATATCTGTTCAGTGCGTCAAAATCTATAACTTGCTCCTAAGTTAGCTTTTGCATTTCGATACTCTTTCGCAGTAAGAATGTCTATGTTTGCAAAAACTGAAACATTTTCCGTTATGTTATAATTTCCGCCAACTTCTGCTCCTAAAACATCCCTGCTTCCTTCTGCTTCAATATCTGCGATTTCATCTTTTAACCCCTTAATAAAGTATAAGAGCTAACTATTTTCGGAACGTTATTGCTCAATAAACGCTTACATTCAGCATTATCAATCCTCGTCATTTTTATTTTTCAGTCTTGTTTTAGTCTCATTGTACAAAAAGAACCTCATACCAGCAGAAACCGAACCATATTTTGCATCCGTGATTAGATAGACTTTTGTGTTTATTGTACATAATTTTACTGCATAATTAAAAAATTTGGCGAGGTTGTTATCCAACACTTTTGATATATACTGAGCCATTTTGTTAACACAAAAACTTGACAAATCGTATGGTTTTTTATGGAAACACATAATCAACGCATTCAAGCGACTATTGTATATACTTAGATTTATTTTTTTAAACTCTTTATATTTTTTTTCTAAAGTATTTATTTAGTTCTTGTATGTACGCGTCTTCATTTTTACCTTCGCAAATGATGATGATATTAATTAAGTTACTCATACATATCCGTTAAATATATGGAAAAGGTATCCCTTTAAAAAAGCCTTGCAAATACAATTTTCTAAAATCAGTTGTGTTGCGAATGTTTTTAAATTCATGAGAATCCTTGAAGTCAGAAATCCTTCTTATCGTTGATCTTTCATTAAGATTTTTGTTCACAGTAGCTACTTCTGAAAGTCTCAAGATATCCGCTTCTAAAATATCAGTACAATGAGTTGTAAAAACCAACTGAGTATTTTTTGTGTTATAATCTTTATCTTTAAAAATCTCTATGATTTTTGCAAAAACAAGAGGATGTATAGATCTATCTATTTCATCAATAATCAATACTTTCCCATCAGCTAAAACCTCCAAGATTTTATACATTAAACCAAATAAAACTTTCGTTCCATTAGACTCATCGTTAAAGAAATCAAAATCAACTTCATTATTGTTAGTATCTTTGTGGTATGAGTCAATCGTATTAAAGGCTATGGCACATTCTTGAGCAATGTACCCAAGTTTTTTCTGATTTGGTTCACATCTAATCTGCCTAGATAATCAAGTGTTCCTTTTGGTATTTTTTGTTCAGGGATTTTTTCTGGGATAAGTTGAATTTTTGAAATATCTATATCAAATTTTCTAATAAAGACAGATGCTTCCTCAACAAACGTATTGTTTTCAATAAAGCTACCATTACCATTTGAACCGAAAACAGATATGTTATTAACTATTTCTTTATAAATATTTGGAATGTTGGCATTTAATCCTGGATATTGCCTAGCTATTATTGGCAAAAAAACTTTTTTCTGGGCATAATTATTATTACTATCAGAATCTTTTTTTGTTCAGAACATTCTGTACTTAAAATAACAGTAATTCTATTATTGTCGTATTCCTCAGTTGAAATATTTTTAAGATTGTGTTGATGGGTAGAATTATCTATCTCGTAAACTATGTCTTTGTTTCCTTTACAAAGAGTTTTTTTATTTCGTTATTATCGTATTCCACAAAATGTATATATTTGTCTTTACCAATAAAAAACTCTATTTCAAAAATAGTAGTGAAGTATGCAGTCTTGAGTATCTTTTGAAGTACTCCCCCTATGGATACGCACATCTGTAAAACCAGCCACATTTAGAAGCAATGGCAAGTCTCTGTTAAACCTGTTGCTGTGGTTCACTATTACTTTATATTTTCCCGTAGGTATAAGCATTTGTGTCGATTTACTCGGCTCTAACGTATCGCACAACAATTTATTGTCTTCAACAATATTGTTATGCTCGTTATACCCGCTAAACTTGAGTCTGCCGATAGTATAATTGTCCCTAAAGATAACTCTCTTTAAAAATAACTCTAAGTCTTGTTTCATAAATATAATTCCTATCTTTCTTGCGAATACGAACAAAAGTTGTGTTTTAGTTCGATTGTTGTGACTGGGTGGTTTCTCGCCTAGTATAACGTCAGCTAACCATCTCGCGCTCGCTACCAATCTCGTGCGCCTTATTCGTCGCACGGTAGCTCACTCGACCATCTCTCCATCTAAAATTTGTATATGGTAACAAAATCTATGATATTCTTGACTCTTATTGTGAAATTATCTATATGCCAGCGATCTGTTCCGGATCGCTAGCTGCCATTTCCCTACAGATATTTCCTATCTTTAAAACTATACTTAGTTCACAGGACTTAGCGGTTGTTAAAGCTAAAAATTATTCATCCTTAAGTTCTTTGTCAACAACCATAGTAACACATGAATCTGACCAGACATTAAGCACTGTTTCCTCCATATCTATCAGATTGTAAAACGGTAAAATGACGCCCATTAACGGTATAGGAATATTCATTGCCGACATTAAATTTACACTCATGAAGAAACACCCCATAGGAACACCGGCATTCCCTATAGCGGCAAGCGTTGCTATCAATATCCAACTTACAACTGTAAATGAAGTAATCTCAACCCCATAGTTCTGCATCACATATATACATGTTGTGAATATAAAAGCAGCGCAACCATTCATATTAATAGTTGTGCACAAAGGCAAAACAAATCTACTTATTTTAGGATTTATATTAAGATTTTCCTCTATCGTATCCATCGTCACCGGTAATGTCGCGTTTGATGATTTGGAAAAAAATGCGACCGACAACGCTGGAGACATGGCTTTAAACGCTTTTAAAGGATTAAATTTTTTGTATGCTAACCACAAAGGCAAGACAATAATTCCCTGCGTTGCATTTGCAAGGAGTATAACTAAGAGGTAACTTCCCAAACCCATAATATTTAATCCATTTTTAAATTCTAAAACGCTCACTACGGCAAATCCAAACAATCCTATTGGCATAACTTTCACTATAAATTTTGTTATCGTAAAAAAAATGTCATGGATCCCTTTAAAAAATGAGACAACCGTATTCTTCGCAACTGTCTCGTTTATGAACCGAATTGAAATTCCAATGATAGCGCTTATTAACAAAACGCTTAAAACGTTGTTTTCTAGGAAAGACTTCAATACGTTATCTGGAATAATCCCCAACAAATACCTTGAATAAGTACCAGGCATCGTAACGTTTTGAACATGGATGTCTGGAGTCACAGTAATATTATTTGGTTGCACGATAAGATACAACATTGCCGCTACGGATGTAGCAAACACTGTTGTTATTGTTGTGTAGAACCAGCTTTTTTTAAGTGCTTTTATCATAGATTTGTCGGAATCATAGCTTGAAAGCGCAACTATAACAGACAAAGAAACTATCGGTACGCTAATAAATTTCAAAATTCTAACAAAAATCTCAGCACAGTATTGCCCAATCTGTTCTAATAATGCTATTCCTGACATTCCACAAACAATACCTAAAAATATTGCAATCAAATAAAACCAACTACTTTTTAGCAGTTTGTTGCTGCGACCGTTATACATAAATCTGACCTCTAATTGATTCTGGTGCGTCTTATTTTGCTATGCTACCCATGCATAAATCAATCGTTTCACAAATAATCACCATGCCTTTACAAGTCTCCCTGTAAAAGCGTATTTCGTTAATCATCATTACCTTAAAAATTGACCTAAGTAATTAAAAAACGAGAATCCAAATGTTGCAAAGCTGAAAACTATTTCTCGGTTAGCTCTTTGTCAACAACCACGGGAACATCGGAAATCTAGACGAAAACTGCTGTTTGAAAAGTGGAAACAAAAACATTTAGAAATATATTTCGTTTTATTTCTCTCAATAGTCGCATTGTCAGTATTTTCTATTCTCTTATACGATTTCTTGATAATTTGCCCAGTATCTTCCATGAATAATCCTTTGCTGTTAAAATAAATATACTCGGTAATCCAATCAATGTTTTCTTAAATCGCGATCATTGTATAAAATCCGAGATTATCAAACAACAACCCACATAACGGATAAAACAAAGTTTTAGTTATGAATTTGTATGCTATAATACCACATATGGGTGTACACAAAAGTTTACCACTATTATTTTTTATGCTTATACACCAGTTTTCGTATGGTAGCGCCGCCGGGCATACTAAAAAAATTGACAACTCTTATTACGCTCTTTCTCTTACGGAGTCTATATCTGATGAGGAAGGTAATCATTTGATATCTCAAATATCAAAAGCTTTATCAAACGCACAATCTGATGCAAACGCTAAAACCGAAATCTTAGAGGCTGAAATACACTATGAAAAGTCTATAGCCGCCTTTAAGACAGGTGATTTTGCGAAAGCGAAAAAGCATTTTGATCTTTTTGTTGAAAAAATTAAAATGACAAATATAGATCCCGGATTATATTTTTTTATTTTTGATGATGCTGGCGAAATTATTACAAAACTTAAAAGAATTTATTCTTCAAGCAGCGCTATGATTTCTTCAAGTCTAAATGGTTATGCTATTCCAATGTCAATTGAAAATAATGACATTGTGGAAAAATATATTTCCGTTTATTCTTCCGATAAGGCAGTAAAAAAAGCCCTCGAAAAAAGCGGCGCTTACAAAAATATCATATTGAAAACTTTGAGAGATTTCAACTTACCCGAAGAGCTGTTTTACTTGCCTGTGGTTGAAAGTTTCTACAACATAAACGATGTCGGAAACGCAGGAGAAATAGGACTATGGCAAATCATGGCGCACAGAGGCAGAGCATTGGGACTGCAAATAAATTATTGGATAGATGAGAGAAAAGATCCTGAGAAATCCACAGAAGCGGCGTGTTTATATTTAAAACGATTATACATCATGCTAAATGACTGGCACCTAGCGCTTGCAGCCTACAACAGAGGAGAGTTTGGACTTATCCGCGACATGAAGTTTTCTAATGCAACAAATATTTCTGAAATGATTTCGAGAAAAGCAATCCCTAAAGAAACTCAAAATTATATCCCCAAATTTATAGCAGCTGTGACTATTGGAGATAATCTTGAAAAATACAATTTTAAAGACCTGAAGTATGAAGAGCCTTTAGAATATGATAAATATCAAACAAATAAAATCATAGATTTAAAAATTGCAGCTCAATGCGCAGAAACAACTGTTGAAGAAATAAAAAGACTTAACCCCGCGCTAAAAGCATGGAGTACTCCTCATGGATATCCCAATTTTGAGCTAAAAATTCCCTACGGAAGCAAAGAACGATTTATAGAGAATATAGCACTGGTAAAAGATTTAAACCCTTCTCCGGAACTTATAAAACACAAAGTGCTAAAAGGAGAATACATCGAAAAAATCGCGGCAAAATATAGAACTACCACAAAAGAAGTTTATAATGATAATTCAAATTTGTCCAAACAAAAATATTTAAGACCGGGCCAAATTATATTTATTCGACCCGGTAAAAAATATTACAATAGTTAACGTCTAATTCCACTTTCTCTTAGATAAAGACATTCGAGAACTCAAGTATAGACGGCGAGATTCGCTAATATCACGCTCTCGTCAGGCTAACGCCTGCCACCTCTTTTGTAAAAAGAGTAATAAAAACGTTGTAGTAGTTCATCTTTCACCGAAAGGAGTGGCAGTTGAAACCGTCGACGTATGAGAGGCGTTGCCTTTTCTCTCCTCTCAGTTGTCGTACTACTCTTTTTCTAAAATTATTACTGCTATCTCGCTCGAGTTGAACAACCTCATGTGAGGTCCCCATACGCGTGTTCCTGAAGTTATATACATAGTTGATCCACTGTCATAATACAAACCGTAGTTATATTTCATAAAAAATTTTCTAACTATAACAATAGGAGGTATTTGTCCCGCGTGCGTATGACCTGAAAGTTGTATTATTTTTACGCCTTGTTTTGCAGCTTCATCAAAAGATTCAGGATAATGACTTAAAAAAATTACCGGATAATCTTTATCAACACCTTCCAAAGATTTTGAAATATTTACTGGATTTTCACAATCTTTCTCTTTTATTCCTGCAACATTGACTATATTGTCAACCAAAACACTCTCATTTTGAAGAGCTTTAAATCCTAATTTTTGAAGCATTGAAAAATAGCCTTTAACACTTGTATAATACTCGTGGTTTCCGTTAACTGCAAAAACTCCGTATTTTGCTTTTAATTTTTCAAAGCCGTAATCGAGATACTTATCATTTTTATCAATATCTATGTCTACTACATCACCGGTAATAACTATCATATCAGGGTTAAGTGCCATAACTTGATCAAAAATTTTATTCATGACTTTGGTCGAAGTGAACTGGCTGATATGTATATCTGAAAGTTGTACTATTTTTAAAGAATTAATGGGAAGATTAGGAACATTTATTTTTATTTCTTTTATACTTAAAATAAATGCAAAATTTAATGCAGCCAATATTGAAGCCGCTATGCCTAAAACTACAGTTATCAGAGTTGAATAATATCTGAATTTCTTTATCCTAAATATTAAATTAAAAAGATTCAACATGTCATTTATCAAAAGAAAAGAAAACAATATTTGCCCTATACCCGTACACATAAAACCAAAAAGTCCTATTACATGAGTCAAAAGTAAAAAAGAGATCAATGGAATTTGATGATGATTATTAACAAACGACAAAACGCTTATACTGCTAGAAACAACGAATAAAACATACATGTACATGCAATATGGACGACTAATATTTAAACCTGAATTGATACGCCATGCAATATAAAGACATATCGCCAAATATATTAAAATAAGCATTATAAGCATTGTAGCTCCTTTAGCTGTCGCATAAGATATGCACGCGCTTTTAAAAGAAAGTTTGTAGCTGTAGTTGAGAGATAGTCGGGGTATGACCATGGAAGTTTTTTATATTCATTTTTTTGATATATTGTCGTAACTTCGCCATATATGCCCTTATCAAGGTAGATTCTATGGCTGTAATCTTTTGTAGTGGCAAGAACTACACTTGCAGGAGTTATGTATCCAGGATCTATATTTATTTGTCTTTTCCCGTTCGTTGCAAAACCATCTTCAATGGAATTTGTAAAAACTTTTGTTTCAGCAATATCTGTCGCAGAAATTAATCTTTCAAACGAAATCCAAAAGCGTTTTAGATTATCGCCCATTTCAGAATTATAGTAATTTGAAAAATCAAAAGGCACAATATCGCTTAGTAAATCAATCTGTCCAAATTTTTCTTCAAGTATTATAAAAGACTTTTGCTTTATTTCTTCATTGGAAAAAACGATACCGCAAAACAATTTTACTTTTTTTGGCAAGCCTATGGTACCCACATTTTCCCTCATTCCATTTTATTCTGCACGATTGAGTTTACTATAAAACATTAAAATTGTAAAATAATTTCGTACTTTTGTCAGACAAAACAGAGGATTTATAATGAAAAAATATTTTTTTACGATAATTTTTATCTTTACTTTTTCGAGCAATGCTTTTTGCTTTAGCAATTTTATTGAGAATACAGATTATTTTGTGGAATTTCACGAAAAATCTTCCGAGATGGCTGCAATTCTACACATTAAGTTTGTAAGCGTTGCCCCTGAAGCTGAAGGAGCAGAGAAAATAGTAAAAGAGCAGTTAAAAAAATACGGCAATATACTTACAGCAAACAAAAAAAATGTAACAACCTTAAAAAAAGGGGTAAAATACAAAAATATCATCGGATCTGCATGGTATGTAAACGACGCAGATCCTGAAAATCTCACAAAAATTAATTTCAAAAAAGATTTGGGTGCTTATGTATGGCTTGGTAAAACAAATACGATTGTCTCATTTCCTAACTACATGTCTTTTCTAAAAAAAGAAAAAGAAAAGAAAAATTTGAAGAACAAGAATATCAGAAACCAACAACAAATTAACATTGAATCCGTGACAAACGCATGAAAAAATCTCTTGACAGAACTGATTTTGAATTTAAGCAAATTCCATATCAACAACAATTTTAGTATTTTTGGAATACTTGTTTAACTTGTTTATAAAATCATCAGGATTTGTATAAGTATTTACAGACAATTCTTGCCATTTTGAAATGATATCTATCCAATGCAAGCAAGTAACTCTCTAGGAGTATAGCTAAACGTAACTTCTGATTCTTTATATTGATGTCTCTTACTAGTAATTACGTCATGTAAACTCAAATACGGTGAGACATATTATTTTCTAATTCTAATTTTTCTAATCTTTTTCTATCTGTTTCATCCACGCCAAGTCCGATTATCCTTTCAACTTCATTGTCTATTATTAATGAAGCCCTTACTGAAAGATAATAATTCCAATCAGGAGACTGCTCCTCTGCAATAATTTCTTTTTCTCATCATTTCATAATTTTTAAAGATACTTCTCAAATTTTAGCAGGGAATTTTTTAGCATCATTATGGCCAAATAACTTTATTGCCTGTTTTGTTTTTGTATATGAAATTCCCTTCTTCATCTATTACAAAAAAATTTACATTTACAGATCGTTTGTTCATAAACAAAATAATTTCCTAATCTACCATATTTTTATGATACAGTGTCCGCCATATATTAACTTGTTCATGATTTGATGTCCTGTAGTTAAAGAAATTCGCATTAAGCTTATAGTGTTCAACAACAAACGTTAGAGGATCACCAAGACTTAATGGGGACACTACATTAATATTTTGAAAAAATGCACATGTATTAAGCACATTCCTCTTAATGTGAATCTTATGCTCTGATTAAGAGTTTCACAACCCTTTAAAATCTCCAAATTGGTCTTTTCAATTACAGCATCTCTAAAACTTTGTAAGATGCCTTTTCCGTTTTTATCACCGTCAAAGTCTATTTTTATCCTTTTATACCAATCTTTAAATTTGTCATTTCTTAAGTTATCCGTCCAAGATTTAACTTCAACTTCACATTCCAATTTATTAATTGTGTCCTGATTATTTAAATACCATTCCGTAGGGATACTCAGGGCAGAATATTTTGCAAACTCTGAAATGTCTTATCGGTATAAATAAGATGTATCTGTAATAATAATTTTTTGACTTTATTTTGATGGCATTTTTTGTAGTATATCATAGCTTATAGTTTCATAAATTTTTACCTTATATTATTAAACCATGTTTTTGCACTCCTTTTTTTACTCATCTCTCATAGAGCAAAATTCTCCACACATTGTACAAACGTCTTCTTGACGAGACTGGAGCTTTGCTCTCTCTTTTGCAAATTTTATAGGGTCAATACAAAATTCTTTTTGTTTTTCCCAATTTCTTGCCTTACGCCATTTAGACATCTCATCATCTCGCTCTTTTGCTTCTTTAACACCTTTGACAATATCTGCCGCATGTCCTGCTATTCTTGCAGAGATAACGCCATCATGCACATCCTGTAAATTAGGAAGTCTTAAATGTTCTGCAGGAGTAACATAGCAAATAAAATCAACGCCGCGTGCCGCCGCTATTGCTCCGCCGATTGCAGAGGTTATATGATCGTAACCGGGAGCTATATCAGTTACCAACGGTCCTAGGAAATAAAGAGGCGCATTGTGTCCCATTCTTTTTGCAATAGTTACATTTGCTTCAACTTGGTTTAGAGGAACGTGTCCCGGACCTTCTATCATAGATTGAACACCGGTTTTTCTTGCTCTCAAAACAAGGTTTCCCAAAACTGAAAGTTCCGCAATCTGAGGACCATCTGAAGCATCTTGAATACAGCCAGGTCTAAAACCGTCGCCAAGACTTAGCGTGATATCATATTTTTTTGCTATCTGCAAAAGTCTGTCATATTGTTCGTACAAAGGATTTTCTTTGCCTGTCGCGTTGATACATTTTACCAAGAAAGAACCGCCTCTACTGACAACTCCCGCAAGACGCTCTTGTCGGTTTAATATCTCTACCGTGGCTTTATTAATACCGCAATGAACTGTCATAAAATCTACGCCCTGCTCGGCCTGCTCCTCTATAATGTCAAACAATAAATCGCCTTCAATTTGAGATATTTTTTTACCCTTTGCAACAGTTTTACAAGCAGCTTCATAAATAGGAACCGTTCCGACTTGGACAGGCGAAACAGCTAAAATTTCTTTTCTTATTTGCGTTAAATTTCCACCGGTGGACAAATCCATAACAGCATCTGCCCCGGCTTTAACAGCAGCATCTAGCTTTGCAAGCTCTTCAGAAAGATTTATACAATCAGGAGATGTGCCAATATTTGCGTTAACTTTTGTCTTTAATCCTGCGCCTATTGCAACAATTTTCTTCAAATTTCTATTGAAATTTTTAGGAATAACTATAGTACCTGTAGCAATGCCGCATCTTATAAATTCTTCGCTCAAGTTTTCTGTTTGTGCTGCACTTTTTATTAGGTCATTTGCTTTTTCATTTTGCGCATCTTCCATCAACGTCGTTTTTTGCTTTCCCATAAATACTGTCCTCATTTTGTAACATATTTTTGATTTTTACTGCGTGGTTTATCAGTCATAAGTTAATAATAGTTTGCCTGATTTAACAAGCGAATTCAAAATAATTTTCCTAAAATATTCCCTATTCTTAATTTTAACATAATTTTGTATCGCATATCTTGCTTTTGGCGTTTTACAAAACAACAATATCACGTTTTTTCTTCGCTCATTTTGCATAGTATCATGTGGGGTATCGTATAGAAAATTCATCAACAAAAAGACAAAATGTCGGTGATAATTTATCTTCATTATTTACAGAAGTAACAAAATCTTGTTTGATGTTGAAGACAATTTTTTTATCAACTCCAACAACCGTTCCATTATCTTTAACTCCAATAAGAATCGCCACGCCTTTTGTGTTTAAGAATGCACAAACAGTTTTATAGACTGTTTTTGATATTCTATCCGTACATTCCTTAAATTCTAAATATGAACCTTCACATTGTGAAAGTAATCTTTTTATTCATTTTCAAAATTTCTCAAAAAAACTTTTTATATTTTAAATAAACTCTCCTTTCTAATGCGTATGCTGCGTATCTTTGCTTCTTAAATTCCGACGATATCTTAGGCATAAAAGTTTTGGAATATTCTTCTAAAACCCTTAAAGATTCTTGAGCGCGTTTAAAATTCGCAATTATTATGGCTCGCAAATCTTTTTTTGATATTTCAGACATCTCTCTGCCGAAATCTTCAACAGAATCTCGTTCTCTTATAAGCTCGCCATAAATTTGCCTTAAAATATTGTCTGTATTGTGTCGAATAGCGCGAATTTGTTTATATAATTTACCGTCATTTAGAACAAAACGCAAACTGTCCTCAACAACTCTTAACCCTTCTCTGCAACGGTTTAAATTAACGTCGATAATTCTTAAAGCGGATAAAGATGGAAAATGAGAAATAGAAAGCATATCAACTTTAATTTTTTTTAGAGCCATATCTTTCTACTATTAAATTTATTAAATTTGTTGTCGATTTGCCTTTGACAAGGGGAAATCTGTAAACTCTCCTTACATATTCACTACCGATTATTTCTGACAATTTATAATCGCCGCCTTTTACCAAAACGTCAGGACGCAATTCTCTTAAAAGCTTTTTCGGCGTCTGTTCGCCAAAAACAACAACATAATCTACAGATTTCAAAGAAAACAAAAGTCTTGCTCTGTCTCTTTCTCCGACTAAAGGTCTTTTTGGACCTTTCAGACAACTTAAAGATTTATCTGAATTTATTGCAACTATTAAAACATCTCCTAAACTTTTTGCCTTTTTAAAAAGACTTATATGTCCTAAATGCAATAAATCAAAACAACCATTTGTAAAGACAACTCTCTTTCCAGCCTTTTGAAGTTTTTGCACTTCTGTCTTCATTTCTTTTCTAGTTAATGCTCTGTCTTTTACATTTAAATTTTTCATAATATTTTTTCTTTCTGAGAGTTTAAAGGTAGGTAAAATCTTTTTCTTTTATATTTTTATGAATAAAATTTTACACTTATGCTAGGGATAGCATTCACATCTGTTGAAAAACTTGTTATGCCATTACCGGTTTCGAATTTAAAACCTGCCTCTGCTGACAATGACAAATTATCTAATACAAGCCACTCTATGCCAACGCCCGTAAGAAAGTTAAAAATGCGTATAACAAGCATAGGAATTCTCTGCTCCATGTCCATGTAATCCTAACGTTGTTGATGCAAGTAAATTTAAGCTTTTGTAAGATTTAATTATTCCCAACAACTTCCCACCAATAATATAAATACTACCGTCGCCATCGTATATACTAAAACCTGTAAACCCTTCCACTCCTACCACATCTGTCAGCCAATATCTGCAGGCAAGAGCAGTGCAATAAGTAGTATTATATTAAACCCTATACCGACTTTATCTTTTAGAGTTTGATTTATTTTCCCATCTGCAAACGACGTAGCAACTAATATTGTCATACTCAAGATTATCAATAAAAACTTTGTCATCACTTCTTTCTCATGAAACAATAAACCTCTAAAGAATTATTGTATTTGCATATATTTTATTTCGTTAAGTTCAGTCTGAGCTTTTTCCGCTTCTTTTGTCGCAGGGAAATTAACCAACACTTCGTTAAAAACTTTTACAGCTTCATCTTTTGATCCTAAAATAAGATAATATTTCGCCAAATTTAAATAAATATCTTTTACAAGAAAATGATCAGGATACTTATCAATAAATTCTTTTGAGGCGTCAATGGCATTTAAATAATCAACTTTTGAATCATAAACATAAATAATTCTTACATTTGCAAGCGGTTTTATAACAGCAGGTTTACCAAAACTTACAGTTTCTCTTAAAAGCTTTAAAGCCTCGCTATACTCTTTTGCTTCAGTAAATATGTCCGCTCTTACAATTCTTGCTTGATATGCTGCAGGCATTTTTGGATATTTTGCTATAGTTTCATCTAAAAGATTGATTCCTTTTTGCTTATCGCCTTGAGAAAAAGCTACATAAGCCGACGACAATTTTGCAGATGAGGCGTACTCACTTCTATGACAACCAAAAAAACAAAAAAATAATCCTGCAAAAATTATTACCAAAAGAACGCCTACGGCAACAAAAATTTTTATTTTGTGATTTTTACTTTGCTTTACAAAAAAATTTGAAAGACTCCATCGAGTTGACGTTTCGCTCATTATAAAATCATCCCCTTTATCTATAGTCAGTTTTAGACAACTTGAAATCCATCTGAAAGAAAACGCATGTCTATGCAAAACATCGCTATTTCACACTACACCCGGAGATTATAACAAAGAGCAAGTTAGCAGTCAATGGATTGTAGAATATCACAATGATATTGCGCATTTTATGAAATTTAAAATAGTTGCGAATAATGAACGATTGCCGTATATTAAACCGTTTATGCCATATTCTTTGTATTTGTTTTGCCAATTTAACAAAGTTCGTCGTTTTACGCCACTTGCTTCTTGCGTTAACTTATAGCTATAATCGCAATAAAGCAACATTGTCGTTTCGCTCTTTTTACAAAACTAATAACGGAGAACGTTATGAATTCAATAGATATAGGAGTATCTTATGCTGACACATATCAGATGGGAATGGTGTATTATGCAAACTACCTAACATTTTTTGAGAGAGATAGAACTGAACTTCTTAGAAGTATTGGTCTTGAATACAAAACGACTGAAGAACGCGGAGTCTATTTGCCTGTGCTTCATGCTGAATGCAAATATATTTCTCCTGCAAAATATGAGGTAAAATGTGATGAGAAACTTCTAGTAACAGGCAAAACAAAGCGCCCATTTGTAAATAAAATGTTAAAGTCTGTACACTTGCCGAAAGATATAAAAGAACTAATGGAAAAGAATCTTGAAGAGTAAACAATTTAAAAACGATTCTTATTTTATGTTACAAGCTTTAAAAGAGGCTAGAAAAGCTTTACGATTAAAAGAGGTTCCTATAGGCGCAGTTATAGTCAAAGATGATCAAATAATAGCAAGGGGATTCAATAAATGTATTACATTGTCAGACCCTACGGCTCACGCTGAAATCGTAGCATTGAGGAAAGCTACAAAAAAACTAAAAAATTACCGTTTGCATGATTGTTCCATATATGTTACAATCGAGCCTTGCGTGATGTGTGCGGGAGCACTAGTAAACGCAAGGATAAAAAAAATTATCTTTGGCGCTTTTGATATAAAAACCGGAGCTTGCAAAAGCGTATTTAAAATAGCGACCAGTAAAAAACTTAATCATCAAATAGAAACAGTAGTTATCGGGAAAGAAAAATATTTAAGCGTTGGATGCGTAAAAATCGACCGAAAAATAAACAACAAAAAACTTGAAAAAGTTAAAGGGCAGGCGAAGATGTTATCCGATAACCTTGAAGAAGTTGAAGGGCAGGCGAAGATGTTACCTGCTAGCAACTTGATGATGGGCTTTAGCGGAAGCGGAATTGCAATGCCAATGGCTGCTGCTTAACGTAGCCTCGTTTTACCTTAGACATCTGCTATAAGGATAAGATGACAAAGAGCAGGTTAGTTTTAAACAGCTTGTGCCGTCAGTTTAAAATGAAATTAAAACGGCGCTGGTTTATAAGTGTAATCCCGTTCGGAGACGGCATTATAGACGAGATAAATATTCCGAACTAAGCCTGTAGCGGTCTTACTGAAGCATTTTCGGACGCGGGTTCAATTCCCGCCACCTCCACCCTAGCATTTTTGTTTGTAGCTGATAGAATATTGTATTTTAGATTTTATTCCATAAATATTCTATAAATCAAAATTAGTACAAGCGCGGAACTATAAAACAAATCTTTAAGATATCTTTGGTATCTTGATTGTTGTTTGTTGTCGTCTGATTTGGTAATATTCACCTTAACCTGAACAAATTAACAACATTTAAAATTGGCTTAGTAACAGACCGCTACAGGCTTAGTTCGGAATATTTATCTCGTCTATAATGCCGTCTCCGAACGGGATTACACTTATAAACCAGCGCCGTTTTAATTTCATTTTAAACTGACGGCACAAGCTGTTTAAAACTAACCTGCTCTTTGTCATCTTATTCTTAT
>JAIXMY010000110.1 GCA_020328045.1 Candidatus Endomicrobiellum pyrsonymphae | reverse complement strand
GATTTATTTGATGTCTTTAAATCGTCAACTGACATGCCGGTTATAAGAGAAATAAAAGATGGTATTAAAGGCAAAACACAGGGACTTACAAAACTTGTAAGTCCGGCAACTAAACTTATAAAAACAGTGACGTCATTGGTAGTCATTTTATTAATTTATCTATCGCGTTGCCCCATTCTTTTTCAAGACCAGGCGAATAACCCACATAACGCGCTATTATTTCACCGTTCGTATCTATTATGAGAAACAATGGAAAAGCATTCACTTTATAATCTTTGCATATTTGATCGTCGCCAAGTAAGACGTTGTAATTAATCCCATTACTTTTTACAAACCGCTCCACCGTTGATTGTTTTTCGTTGACATTAATGCCCAATACAATCACGTTAGGATTTGTTGCTTTAGTTTTGTGCAACTCCTTTACGGCAGGGATCGCGACTCTGCAAGGCGGACACCAAGTTGTCCAAAAATCTAAAAAAATTATTTTGCCTTTATAAGCAGACAAATTAAAAACGATTCCATTTACATCTTTGAGTGAAAAATCCGGCGCTTTTTCTGCAAATACAGCGCCCATCATAAAACAAACTACAAAAGCGACCGAGTACATTTTTTCTAAGAACATTATCAATGATCCTTATTATGTGTGAGGTTGGCTGACTATACCATCTACATATAGCATATTTGTAAACGTTTGTCACAGTCAAATCACACATAAAAGGCGCCGAAAAAAGGAAGGAAAGAAAGCCGAAGCAATCTAGAAGTTTGTCATTCGTCCGTCATCAGAGCTATCATACTACCACTTCATAGCATTCTTCTTCATCTAATCTTTGATACTTTTTCATCCTTCTATTTTATTAATTCTATTCCTGCCATATATCAACATTATTCTCTTTGCTAACAAAAAGTAACTGCCATTACCTAACCTTCTCTTTGTTTATGATGACAAAACTACAGCGATATTGTTTACTTGTGCAAATTTCTGTAATTGTTTCATTAGCAACTTGAACTTGGGAAGTACGAAGAAAAAATACTATTTCCAAGCTAAAATGCTATAATAATGAAGCTGGTTGATGTTAGGATTTTTTTAGAGATTATATGGATTTTAAAGCATTGGTGTTCCTCATAATAGGGATTCCGGTTGATAAATCAAGAATTGACAAAAATGCCAAATATTCTCCATCGTATAAAATATATACAAAAACAGGAAAACGACTTAGGTTTATATATGCAGTATCATTAGTTTGATGAAAGTTCAAGTTTAGACAAGGATTCAAACGGAAATTCATATAGTATTTAAAACAGATAATGTAGTCAACTAACTTTATATTGATGCATTGCGTTAGTTCAAAAATAGATGCAATGCGGGCGGAGTGACGAAGCAATAGCTCATTCCTCTTGCTAGGAAATCCAACGACGTGGCGCGCTATGATAATGGTAAACGATATGCTTATAGAAATAATAGACACAAGTTTATCTGAAGAACAAATATGGAATGATGATGTAACTTTAGAAAATGGGATTTCATATAAAAACAATGAAGAAAAAACAACATCTTTTTATCACTATTGAGGGCGGGGAAGGATCTGGTAAAACTACGCAGTCGCTGCTTCTAAAAAAATATCTTGAACAAAAAGGTTATAAAGTGTTGCTTACAAGAGAACCCGGCGGCACCGTTTTGGCTGAATCTATGAGGCGTATTCTTTTAAACCCAAGCTCA
>JAIXMY010000109.1 GCA_020328045.1 Candidatus Endomicrobiellum pyrsonymphae | reverse complement strand
CAGCGAAGTTTGCTGAAGTACACAAATGAACCGGCGCGTAAGGAAGCTTAAACTCAAAAGACTAAACGCAATTATTCTACAGTGACGGATTTTGCCAAATTTCTTGGCTGATCCACATCGCAACCCAACAACACCGCAATATAGTAAGACAAAAGTTGTAAAGGAATTACCGTTATGAGAGGCGATACAAATTCATCAGTTTTAGGAACATAAATTACATAATCGCTTTTTCGTCTAATTTTTTTATCGGACTCATTTGCTATAGCTATGATAGTTCCGCCTCTAGCTTTTGCTTCCTCTATATTTGAAATTATTTTTTCATATATTTTACTTTCAACAGCTATTGCAACTATTGGCATAGACTCGTCAATTAGCGCTATGGGGCCGTGTTTCATTTCGCCCGCGGCATACCCTTCAGCATGTATATAGGAGATTTCTTTAAGTTTTAACGCGCCTTCCAAAGCAACAGGATAATTTACGTGTCGTCCCAAATATAGAAAATCTCTTTTATGCTCAAACGTTTTTGCAATAGCATTAACAGATTCAGAATCTTTCAGAAATTCCCCGATTTTTACAGGTATTTCCCACAATTCTTTTAAATATTTTTTTATCTCACTGTTAGAGAGAGTTCCTTTTTTAGATGACCAGTCCAAAGCGAGAATGTAAAGAGCAGTCAACTGCCCTGTAAAAGCTTTTGTTGAAGCAACGCCTATTTCGGGACCGCAATGCGTATAAACTACATGCATTGCTTCACGACTCATACTTGAACCAACAACATTACATATCGCGATAGTTTGACAGCCTTTACTTTTAGCAAGTCTTAAAGCTGCTAGAGTATCTGCAGTCTCGCCTGACTGCGAAATAACTATAACTAAAATTTTTTCATTTAATATTGGTTCTCTATATCTAAACTCTGAAGCGATATCGACTTCAGCAGGAATTTTTGCAAAATTTTCAAACAAAAACTTTGAAACAAGTCCAGAATGATAAGACGTGCCGCATGCTACAATATAAATATTTGAAATGTTTTTAATATTTTCTTCTTTCAGTTTAACTTCTTCAAGATAAATCCTTCCCTCGTCCGGATAAATTCTTCCTCTAAACGTATCTTCAATCGTACGAGGCTGCTCAAATATTTCTTTGAGCATAAAATGTTTATAACCGTCTTTTTCAGCTTGCGCGACATTCCATTTAATATTTTTTATTTCTCTATTTTTCACATTACCTTCAATATCTTTTATAACTATCGTATCGGCAGTAATTTCTGCAACATCGCCGTTTTCAAGAAAAATCATATCGCGCGTATAAGGCAATAATGCGGGAATATCTGAAGCTAAAAAGCTTTCGCCCTCGCCTACGCCAACAATTAAAGGAGCATCTTGGCGGGCGCATACTATTTTATCCGGCTCGTCTTTGCATATTATTCCAAGCGCATAAGATCCTTTTACTTCGCTCAAAGTCTTTTGAACGGCATGGAATAAATTCTTATTGTAATGCTTTTTTATAAGATGCGCTATTACTTCCGTATCAGTTTCAGATTTAAATTCTTTTCCGTCATCTTGAAGTTTCGTTTTTAGCTCAACATAATTTTCTATTATACCATTGTGAACAATAACAACACTTTTGGTTGGATCTGTATGTGGGTGAGCGTTTTCTTCAGACGATCTTCCATGTGTAGCCCAACGCGTATGCCCTATAGCTATATTTGCGCTTGCGCTTATAGGATTTTTTTT
>JAIXMY010000059.1 GCA_020328045.1 Candidatus Endomicrobiellum pyrsonymphae | reverse complement strand
AAACCGTGATCAAACACAGAAATTTTTGCATCCTCGTTTTCAACAAGTTTTCCATCAAGATAAATCTTCATCCTGCTCTCCTTAATAAATTATTCTACCATCAGTCATTTGTCATTTTTATTATTTTGTCAGCTTTAGCCGCAAGATATTCATTGTGCGTAACAAGAATCAGCGTCGAGCCAGTTTCCTGGGCGTTTGCAAACAATAACTTCTCTATCTCAAGACCTGTAGTTCTGTCTAAATTACCGGTAGGTTCGTCTGCAAAAATTATTTTAGGATCATTAATTAACGCTCTTGCGAGCGCCGCTCTTTGCTGTTCTCCCCCGGATAGTTCGTTTGGGAAATGGTTCTGTCTATTCAGAAGCCCAACTTTCTTTAAAATATTTTGAGCCTGTTCAAATTTTGCATTCTTGTTATCCCACACAGGGATAAGAATATTTTCCAAAACGTTAAAATCAGGCATAAGATAATGGAATTGAAAAACAAACCCTATATTTTTTTTTCTCATATCGCACAAATACTTATCGTTCTCAGAAAAACAGTCAATATCATCTACATAAACCTTCCCTGATGTTGGTCTATCCATCAGTCCTAAAATATGAATTAATGTACTTTTACCCACACCTGACGGACCAGTCAAAGCAATCTTAAGTCCGGCTGGTATTTCAATTTGTATATTTTTTAATACTTCGACATCGGGCGAGTTTTTTTTCTTATAATTTTTACTTAAATTTTCAGCTTTTATATTCATCATCCGTACCTTATTGCTTCAAAGGGATCAAGTTTTGAAACCTGATACGCCGGATAAATCCCTGCTATCATAGTGATAATAAACGCGCTTAAAGCAACCATCGCTATGTCCGTAGGAATTATTGCGACAGGGAGTTTATCTACATAATAAACGCCTTGAGGCAGTTTAAATATATCAAAATATTTTAATACAACGCTTACAGCCAGTCCTAGTATAATACCTAGAATAGTACCAATCAACCCAACAACAAGACCTTCATAAAAAAATACCTTAGCAATAGAAAATTTTGTGAAACCCATAGCTGACATTATGCCTATTTCTTTTGATTTTTGAACGCTTAAAAGCAACAGATTAGAAATAATATTAGATGCAGCGACAAGAATTATAAGTCCTAAAATAATAAACATCATAATTTTTTCAAGCTTAAGAGCTGAAAGAAGATTTTTGCTCATTTCAACCCAAGCTTTTGCCCTGTATGGATAAGATATTTTTTTTTGTAATTGTCCGGCAGTTGTAACAGCCGTATCAAAATTATTTGTATGAACATCAATACCAGTTGCGGCTTCAGGTATAGCAAACAATTTCTGTCCCTCATCCAAATCAATAAAGCCAAGAGAAGAATCAAAATCATACATTCCGGATTGTATTAAAGCTGCAACAGTAAACTTATACATCCTAGGTATACTACCAAAACTGCCCGGAAACATTAAAATTACCTGATCCCCTGCGCTTGCATCAACGCTTTTGGCAAGCTCGCTTCCCAAAATAATCGCTCTTTCCCCAATCTTTTTACCATCAAAACCCATATCTGATATTGTTATTTGTTTTGAAAGGTTTAGAACGGCATTTTCTTTTGCATAATCTATTGCTTTTATTATTATACCGGTTGAAGATGCGGACTCAAGACCTCTGATGACGCCTTGCTTACATATGAACGGAGAAGCGCTTATTACAGATTTATTCGTTTTGATTTTATTTTCAATTGAAATATAATCTTTAAATGATTCTCCGTCAATCCTTGTAACAACTATGTGCGACTGTATCCCCAAAATTTTACTTCTTATATCATTTTGAAAACCGCTCATGATTGCAAGCGTTATAACGAGAGCCGATACTCCCAAAGTAGTACTGCCTACAGCGATAAAAGTAGTAAGTAACGAAAAAAAACCTTTTTTTCTCGCTTTTAAATATCTCAGCGCTATAAAAAATTCAACAGACATCATACTCATGAACTTTATTCGGACCTCATTGCAGGAAATGTTATAACTTCTCTAATTGACTCTACTCCGGTTAAAACCATGACAAGTCTGTCTATACCTATTCCTAAACCGCCAGTCGGAGGAAGACCTTGTTCAAGCGCAAAAATAAAATCTTCATCGTATGGCATCACTTCGTCGTCGCCTTTCTTTTTGGCTTCCATCTGCTGTGCGAATCTTATTTTTTGCAACTCGGGGTCGTTGAGCTCGGAATAAGCATTGCCTATTTCCATTCCATTAATGTAAAGCTCAAAACGTTCAGCTATTTCAGGTCTATCAAATTTAACTTTTGAAAGCGGAGAATAAACCGCAGGATAATCTGTAACAAAAGTAGGATCTTTTAAATTGGGTATAACTTTCTCATCAAAAAGCTGATCTAGAATCTTCTTATCGGTTGCATTTTTCGGCAAATCAAGATTTAAATGTTTTACTTGCTCAAACATTTTCCCACTTTCAACGTAAGGAAGCAATTCAAGTCCTGTGTATTCTTTTATCAAATCAAACATTTTTGCTCTTCTAAATTCTAAATTTATAGAAGCCCCTATTTTCCCTGCTGCAGCCTTAATTAATGTCTCCGTAATATCCATTATGTCGTTATAATCTGAATAGGCTTGATAAAGTTCCAACATGGTAAATTCAGGATTATGGTTCTTATCTATGCCTTCATTTCTAAAATTTCTTCCTATTTCAAAAACTCTATCCATTCCGCCCACAACAAGACGCTTTAAAAAAAGTTCTGGCGCTATTCTTAAAAATAAATCTATATTCAAAGCATTGTGATGCGTTACAAAAGGTCTTGCATTTGCTCCCCCGGCGAGAGATTGCAACATTGGTGTTTCTACTTCTATAAAACCAAGATCTTCCAACTTGTGTCTTATAGCAGAAATAATCATACTCCTCTTTATAAACACATCTTTTACATCGCTGTTTGCAATTAAATCTAAATATCTTTGTCTATATCTTGTTTCCGTATCTTTAAGTCCGTGCCACTTCTCAGGAAGAGATCTAAATGCTTTTGTGAGCATAGTCCAACTTTCAACCATTATGCTAAGTTCATTTGTTTTAGTTCTAAAAGGAATTCCATCTACAGCTATAATGTCGGAAGTATCAACCATATTTTTGAAAAGCTCATATTGGTCTGCCCCTACTTTATCCGCTCTGACATATATTTGAATTTTTGCATACCCATCTCTTATGTCTAAAAAAGCCACTTTACCCATATTTCTGTAAGTCATAACTCTTCCTGCAGCTTTAACTTTTACATCGGCAACTTGTTCTTTTTCAAGATTAACAAACTCTCTTTGTATATCGGCATTATTTTTATCTAAAGCATATTTTGCAGGATAAGGATTTATCCCGACGCTTACAAAATCTTTAGCTTTTTGCTTTCTCTGCTGAATGATTTGCTCGATAGGAGTTGACTGTTGTTCTTGTGATTGCTCCAGTTCTTTCTTTTCCATTTGCTGCAATTCCTCTGCTATAATTAAATCGCTTTAAGTTGCGTCGTATTGTAGTAAATTCACTTTTTTTAAAAATAAGCCGTTCTTCATTAGCATCCTGCCACCGAATGTTTTAATCGAGGGGTGGCGGGCGAAGCCTGACGGGACTGGGATATTTAAATTTAAATACCTTTAAACTATGGCGCAACTTAAAGTGATTTGACTATATACGCGCAAGATTCACAACACGATCACAGCGCCACTAACACAACCTGCGACTACACACGTCGGATTGTATCATTTTTTTGAAATACAGTCAAAGTAATGTAGAATATCGTAATATATTGCGTATTTTAGGAAATTTAAAGTAGTTGCGAATAATGAACGGTTGCCGTATATTAAACCGTTTATATCATATTCTTTCTAAACTGCTTATACTTATGCCGTTTAACAGAATAAAAAAATTTTGGAAACCAAATCTTCTGAAAGTATAAAAACCGGAAAGTATAATGAAATTACTGATATTTTTATTACGGATAGAGAAAAAATTGCTAAAGAAATAGAAATACTTGAAAAGGACAAGGAAAGTTTAAGTAAAATAATTGAACATTCACAAAACTCCTCAATCCGAGATTGCTTGTCATTTGTAATCTTAAATTCGTTCAATAAAATTGTTTACGCTTATGACAAGATCGGTAAAATACTAAAAAAAAGATTTTGAAAAAATGCTCACATACTTGAAATTTCGGAAAATCCTGATTTAGTATAAGTCGTATCGAAAGCAAATGAAAATCAAGGCGCAACAATTCAATAACGACTCGAAGACTATGCAGCAATCTCCGCAATATCAATTGGAGATAACGACAAAATTGTAGGAACGATCATCAAAGTAAAATAAACCTTATTTTGTTTTTTGCTCAGTAGCAACTTTATTATCTTGCTTGTTTTCGTACTTTCCTTTCTGTTTTATTTTTGCTTCACCTTATATTTTCTCTTTGTTATGTCCTATCTTAACAGAAAATAATATTCTGTGAAACCAGACTGGATTTTGTCCCGCATATAAGCCCTTTTCTTCTCCATAAAATGCGTATTCAAGCGTACCACAATTTGTAACTATTCCACCGCCAATTGTAGGGTAACCTGAATTGTAACCCGCTCTTATAACAAATGAATTGTACTTATATTCAGCGCCTATATGCGTTTTTTTGAAAGGAGTCTCAATGAACGTCTCATTAGAATTTGCCAAATCCGTTAAGTCAAACACTAAAGCAAGTCTGTCATTTGTTTTCAAATATTTTTCCGGCCAATAATAGAACTTTTCAGGATAATATGCAACGCCTAAATTAAGCTCCGGATTTATTCTTGCGTTATATCCGCTTGCAGAATCCATCTTGTTTGAATTACCACAAAGGTTTTTATACTTTACGCTAGAATTATAAACACCGGCTATCATTAATCCAAAATTCCAGTGAGAATTAAGATGATATATCGCGCCGAAATCCACTCCAAAAGATGTCCCGTAGAGAAAATTTTCTTTAAAATCATATTTTGGTAATTCTCTCAATGAAATCTTATCTTGAGAAACATTTTTTAATCTGCGCATACATTTAAAATTTGCGCCTAAAGATAACGCTCCCGGCATTTTTATCTTTTCAAGCGAACGAATTTTAAAGGCGACAGGAAGAATCCCGAGTACAGTCATTTCAGAATCATACGATACAGAAGGTATCGGCGCGCCTCTGTTAAAATTTGCATTTGTCTTTGCGTAAGAAAAAACGCCAAAACCAAAATTTAAATAGTTCTTTTTAACAGCTACAGGCTTTGTAATAAACAAAATATTTGGAATCGAAACAAAGACATAAGGATAAAAATCTAACACTTGATCCGATATTTTCTTAATAAATTTGATTTGTTGATCGTCATCAAGTTTATCAACAAAATGTAACATATCGCTTTTATGATTGGTATAAAAATTATAAGAATCTATTACTGCGACATTTATAGCAATATCAAGAGAAAATGGTTGAATCAAAAAACTGTTTCTGTAAGTAATTCCAGCAGGATTATAAAAAAATGTATTGTCGTCGTCTGCAATAGCTGTAAAAGCGCCACCCATACTCATAGGGCGCAACCCTTTTTTCATCGCCCTATTTTCTAATTGCGATGCAAAAACTATCGAAGAAAAAAGCAAAACCAAAATTGTTAAAAACGCAATTTTATTCTTCATGGAGTCTTCTGATGTATTATCACAATATTATTATTTTACTTACATGCCCAACCATAAATCTAAACTATGAATGGTATTATTCAATTCAGATTTGAATCCTTCAATAGTTGAGTCTTGGCTCTTATCTTTAATATTATTTAAGCAATTCATAGATTTCAAGACTTTGGCTTTCATATTGCGTACCGCCGACTCAACTGCAGGACTAGCAGAAGATTTAGGAGGTAACTTACTGATGATATCACTAGGGAATGTACCACCGACATATCGTTTCACTTCAGGATTTTTTGCAGCAGAAAATATACCTTCTAGAGCATAAACAGTTGCTCCATCAAGATTTGTACTAGTGTCTGTTGGCGGATTTTCAACTTCAAACAATTGAGGAAACATATTTTCATTGTTCACCAAGTTACTTAATGCTTCACTCGTTTTATATATTTTTTCAGGAGAAAGCGCAGTAAAATCTAATGATAACCTCGAGGTTTTGTCAGTTATCATTTTTGTTACAATATTTGTGGTTTCTGAATCTAAAGTATCATGTATAACTGCCGAAGTACATCTCATCACCGCTTCTTTGTCACCGGGTCTTATGTCCACTGCAGCGCAATAATCCTTTGCAGCTTCAGCATAGCTTCGATTCCTCATTTCTGAGTCGGCATCTGACATTAAAGAGTCGTACGAACCACTATCGGAACGATGCGCCCACGAAAAGATGTTGTTATTCTTACCACAACTTGACGTAAAAATAACAAGCAGACAACACAATACAAATCCAAACAAGCGTTTTGTCATCAAAAGTTCCTCTTAAATTAAAAGCTGTTGATAACTTTTATATTGATACAACTGCGCTACTTAAATTTTTGAGGGAATTTTTGCTGTTTTATGGAAAGCAATATTTGAGAACATGTTGACCAAATAAAACAGACGAAATTCACCAAAAAGGACACAGTCCGCAGGATTTTAGTTCAAAAATAGAGCGATGCGCCGTTGAACTTCCTAGCAAGAGGAATGAGCTATTGCTTTGTCAGTCCGCCTCGCATTGCATCCATTTTTGAGCTAATGTAATGTGCCAATATAAAGTTAATTGACTATGAAATTAATTGCAATATGTCCAAATATAACTATAAAAATAGCCGGAAATATCAACAAAACCAATGATATAAGAACTTTTACAGAAACTTCATGAGCTTTCTTCTCAGCATACGAAAATCTTTCATCCTTTAACGAAACGACTAAATGTTTTAAAGCGTCGACCATTTCTGTCCTCGATTCAAGCGACATATTAATTGTTCTTACAAAAAAGCCAAGCTGTTCAACGTCGGTTTTACGAGCCGTTTCTGTTAAAGCTGACTGTTTATCGTCCCCCTAGCAAAAATTTTGCTAAAACATTTTTAAATTCATCTGCCAAAGGACCCTCCATTGCCTGTATAACTTTCCCGGCAATGCCATAAAATCAAGACCGACATTAAGCATAATTGAAAGCAAATCCTCCATATCCGAAAGCTGTTTTGCTATAACCTATCTTCTCTTCTTCGATTGCTCTTTAATTTTTAACAGTGGCAAAAAAGAAAAATCCCCCAAATAAAATCACAACAAAATATTTGAACTTATAAATGTAAAGGCAACCAATGTTTTCGTGATTGTAGCAAATATTTATAAAGAAAAAAATTGATGCGGTTTAATTTTTTCATACTCTCCGCCAAGCGATTTTAAAACTATGCCAATTTTATCCATCAGGATTACAAATTTTTTATATTTTATGCGAGCTACAAATCTTCCGTTTTTTTCAGCGCTATCCATTACAAAAGTAATTATAAAGCTCTCATCTTTTCTTCTCTCAACTGCATTTTGCACTTTACCGGCAATTTCAACATGTTTAATGTTTTCTAAAATACAAAAACATAGATGTTAAAATGCTAACGACTTAAAGATTACATGAGCAAGGCAAAAATGAACAGTTAAAAGAGCTTATAAGTTATCGTGAAGATCTTACGCAGAGAAATTGCTGCTCCAGCAGGTCTTGCTCCTTATGCCAATTATAGTGGCAAGACTAGCAAAAGGTGTAGAGCTTCTATAGGTAACCCTCTTGTTAAACGCATGTTTTTTGTCCGATTTTAGAGTTTTAGGTTGGCTTGCAAATTAGAAGGTTTAAATTGATATAATTGAATTGATACAATAGCTGAGGTTACGTTTGCGGGCAGGGAGGTTTGAGGCAGGAAGCCTAAGTTTTGGGACTATGCGAGCTAACATTGCTAGTTACATTTGCCGGCAGAAAAGTTTGAGGCAGGAAGATTTGAGAGTAGAAAGAAGACAAAGATCTTTGATTGAATTTTGATTATTTTGATTGTATAATTTTCAAGGTTAAAATGTTAAAAGTAGGTAAGTATAACAACATCTTTTCGTGGGCGCATCGTTCCGATAGTGGTTCGTACGACTCTTTAATGTCAGATGCCGACTCAGAAATGAGGAATCGAAGCTATGCTGCAGCGCAATAATCCTTTG
>JAIXMY010000058.1 GCA_020328045.1 Candidatus Endomicrobiellum pyrsonymphae | reverse complement strand
TTCCTATGATGAAAGCTGTCGCAGATATCACAAAAGAAAAACACATTGAAACAGTTGTTTCTTTGAACCCTATAATGCTCGACGGTACAGGAATGTGTGGCGCTTGCAGAGTTACTATTGACGGTAAAACGAAATTTGCATGCGTTGACGGACCTGAGTTCGATGCTCATCTCGTGCATTGGGAAGAACTTTCTTCTCGTCTGCAACTGTTTAAAAATTTAGAACAAATGTCGTTGGACAAATTTGATCATCGCATGGAGTGCAAATGTCACAAAAAATAAAAATGCCCGAAAGGGATCCTCAAATAAGAAAAAGAGATTTCAATCAGGTAAATACGGGCTACACGCATGATGAAATGCTTGCTGAAGCAAAAAGGTGTTTGCAATGCAAAAATCCTATGTGCAGCAAAGGTTGTCCTGTTGAAGTTGATATTCCAATCTTTATAAAGTATCTTTCTGAAAATAATCCAAAAGAAGCAGTAAAAATTTTAAATCAAAAAAGCAGTTTGCCAGCCGTGTGCGGAAGAGTTTGTCCTCAGGAAAGTCAATGTGAAAAGTCATGTGTTTTAGGCAGAAATGGCGAGAGCGTTTCCATAGGTAATTTAGAGCGTTACGCCGCCGATATGGTTGCCGAAGATAATGATAACAATATTGTCGTAGAAAAAAACAACATAAAGGTTGCAATTGTAGGTTCAGGTCCTTCAGGACTTACGTGTGGCGGCGATTTGTTAAAAATGGGGTATGACGTTACCGTTTATGAGTCTCTTCATGATACGGGTGGCGTTTTGCGTTATGGTATTCCTGAATTTAGACTCCCGAAAAAGATTTTGGACATAGAAGTAAATAAATTAAAAAACCTTGGAATGAAAATAGTTCTAAATACTCTTATTGGTAGAACAAAAACTGTCCAAGAATTATTTGACGAAGACTATAAAGCTGTATTTATTGCAGTGGGGGCAGGGCTTCCTGTTTTTCCTATGGTGCCGGGCGAAAATTTAAACCATATTTACTGCTCAAATGAATTTTTAGTGCGTGTGAATTTAATGCGTTCGTTTGATTTTCCTAATTTTGATACCCCCGTGTATAAGGGTAAAAATGTTGTTGTTGTTGGCGGTGGTAATACCGCTATAGATTCCGCAAGAACTGCAATGCGGCTTAGCGCTGAAAGCGTAAAACTTGTTTACAGAAGATCTGAAAATGAAATGCCTGCAAGGAAAGAAGAACAAAGACACGCAAAAGAAGAGGGCATAGAATTTGTAACGTTAACCAATCCTGTAAAATTTATTGGCGACGAAAAAAAGTTTGTTCAATCCGTTGAGTGTGTAAAAATGGAACTTGGCAAACCTGATGAATCTGGAAGAAGATGTTCAAAAGAAGTTGAAGGTTCTAGCTATTTGATAGAAGCCGATATGGTTATTTTAGCTTTAGGTCTTCATCCAAATCCTATTCTGTCGTCGCTTACTAAAGGTTTAAATACAAATACAAAAGGGTATATTATAATTGACGATAATTTTATGACTTCAATGCCTGGTATTTTTGCCGGCGGGGATATTGTCGGAGGAGATACTGTTATAGAAGCAATGGGTATGGGTAAAAAAGCTGCAAGAGCGATGAATAAATACCTTAAGAACCCGAGTAAATATACATGAAGAATTTCAAAACCATGTTTTTTAAAGTTATATCGTTAAATTTTATATTTTTGTTATTAATGTCAGCGTACAGATTTATATTTTTCGTGTACTACGGCAAAGCCGTGGATTTACATGATTTCGGGTTCGATATTATAAAAGCATTTTATATGGGGTGTCGGTTTGATTTGTCAGTAATTGCATGGATAAATGTTTTGCCTGCGCTCTTGTTTTGTTTATTATTTGTAATAGGTGGACAGTCTCTTTTTAAACGCCTTATTACGTTTTTGAAATATTATTACACTGTTTTTATCGGCATTCTTTTAGCATTGTTTTGTATAGACTTTTATTTCTATGCGTATTTTCAAGATCATCTTAATGTTTTAGTTTTTGGTTTTATTGAAGATGACACAATAGCGTTGATAAAAACTTTCTATGAAAATTATAATTTATTATTGATAGGATTTTGGATTGTTGTCTTTTTTGTGATAATTTTTTTCATTTCTAAAATTGTTCTAAAATTTAAAGATTATAACCTTCGATTCCCCAATATTTTTGTAAGAATTTTGTTGTCGATTGCGCTCGCTTTTTCAATCTTTTTAATGATAAGGGGAAGCGTTGGGTTACATCCTATAGGCGTCTATTCAGACATATCATCAAATGCTTTTCTTAATCAAGTGGCTATTAACTGTGTGTTTAATTTAGGAAAGGCGATTGAGTATAAAATAGAAGCATCAAAACTAAAGAATATTGAAACAGGTTATGAGAATAATATAAGACAGGCGTTTGCGGATTTTTTAGGAAAAGATGTTGGCATGATTTCTGAAGAAAAGCCTGAAGAATCGCTTGTATTTAAAACTTCTGTAAATAAAAAAATAGAAAATCTTAAGCCCAATGTAATCCTTATTGTAATGGAAAGTTTTAGTGATTACTTAATTAAATACAATTCTGAGAAGTTTAATGTTTTGGGCAGCTTGAAAAAACACTTTGATGAGGATACAATTTTCCATAATTTTTCATCGGCGGGAACTATCACTATCGAAGCTATAGAAGCGATGTTTTTAAATATAAGAACGAGACCTAATCCTATAAATCTAAGCGTGTCAAAATACGCATATAAGCAATATCAGTTTGCCGGGCTTGTTCCTTATAAGCAAAGTGGATATGAAACATCTTTTATTTATGGTGGTTGTACAAGTTGGCGCAATATTGGAACATTTGCGTTGAATTCAGGTTTTGATAATGCTTTAAATTGCGGAATGATAAAAAAAGATTCTCCAGGCGGTCCTTGGGGCGTATATGATGAATATCTTTTTGATTTAGCTTTTGAAGTTTTGTCGCAGAGCGATAATAATAAATTTATTTATATTCTAACTACAACAAATCATCCTCCGTACGGATTACCAAACGATTATAAAATTTTACCGTTGGAAATTCCGGATTCTTTAAAGAGAAATATTTCAATTTCAAATATTAAAAAAGCTCAAAAGAGATTTGCTACGTATCAGTATTCAAATGAAATGCTTGGACGTTTTATTTCCAAAATTAAAAATTCGAAATACGGTGATAATACAATAATAGCTGTAACCGGTGATCACACTTCTCGTACTTATCGCATAGAGAATTTTTTAGATTCTATATGCGTTCCGTTCTATTTATATATTCCTAAAACAATAAAATCAGTAAATATTAACACCGATGTTTTCGGCTCTCACTTGGACATAATGCCTACGCTCTATAATCTTTCGTTGTCAAATGCAGAGTATATGTCTGAAGGGACAGACTTGCTTTCTAAAAATGCCGTAAATAATACTATTTCATACGAAAGTTGGCTTATTGATAAACATCATGCCATTGACGATGACATTTTTGCCAATAGCGCTATTAAGTATTATTATTTAGATACTAATCACAAACTCGTTCCAACATCTGAAATTACAGAACATAAAAATCTCTTAAGACGTTTTTTATCAATGCTTGCAATTTCAGATTACTTAATTAAAAATACTGGCAAGTAGCTGTTTCTTAGAATCCGGTATTGTTTTGTTGTATTACGGAGATAATGTGAAAGCATTAACAGTCCAAATCGGGATATTTGGTAGAGTCAACACGGGCAAGTCCTCTCTTATGAATTTCATGACAAATCAAAATACGTCCATTGTTTCAGAAATTGCAGGAACAACAACAGACGTAGTGCATAAACAAATGGAACTAAATCCATTAGGTCCAATTACCATCTTTGATACCGCAGGCATTGATGATACTTCTGTTTTAGGCAACGCAAGAATAGAAAAAACACAAAGAGCTTTTGATTCCTCAGATGTTATAATTTTAATGTGTGAGGTGGAAAAGTTTGGCGCATTTGAAGAAAACATTGTTAAAAAAGCCGATAAAAGAGAAACCCCGTGTATTATTGTTGTAAGCAAAACAGATTTAAATCAGCCTGATGAAACATTTTTAGAGCAGTTAAAAAAACATTCAAAACATATTGTATTATTTTCCGCTATTAATGGTAACAGAGATGCTTTTCTTAATACATTAAAGGAAATTCTTATAGAAGTTCTTCCGGATAATTATACAGAAAATTATTTGTCTTTAAGAAATATAGTAAAAAAAGGCGATACAGTTGTTTTGGTTATGCCCATAGATTTAGGCGCGCCGCGTGGCAAAACAATAATGCCCCAAGCGCAGACTGTAAGACATATTTTAGACTTAAATGCAGCGTCTTATACCGTGCAAGATACAGAATATAAAGCAGCGTTACAAAATTTAAAAACGCCTCCTGTACTTGTAATAACAGATTCTCAAGCAATTAAACGTGTAGCCGAAAAAACGCCTGTCAACGTTAAACTTACAACGTTTTCAACAGTTTATGCTGCAGATAAATCCGACATAGTGGAAATGGCAAAAGGCGCAACGGTTCTTAATAATCTTCAAACTGGCGATAAGGTTTTAATCTCAGAAGCCTGTACGCATCATGCGTCTATTGACGATATAGGTAGAATGAAGCTCCCAAAATGGATTAGAGATTATTCAAAGAAAGATTTGGAAATCAAATATGTTTCCGGACAAGACTATCCTAAAGATGTTGCAAATTATAAAATTATAATACATTGTGGTGGGTGTACATTAAGTAGAAAGGGAATGCTTGCGAGGCTTAGTAAAGCCGTTGAATCCGGCGTTGCAATAACAAACTATGGTATCGCAATATCTGTTTTTCATGGAGTAATAGAAAAAGTTCTTGAGGTTTTTCCTGAAGCGTTATCGGCTTACAAACAGGCGTTGAAAAACTAGCAATGAATCTGATATAATTACGCATGTAGTCAAATCGCTTTAAGTTGCGCTGTTAAGTTTTAACACCACCTAGTCAATTGTGAGACTTGTGGCGTTTGCAAGTCGTGGCAACAACAATGCTGGATTGCTTCGTCATTTCATTCATCGCAAAGATGCCGTTGGCGCAACTTAAAGCGATTTGACTGTGTACAAAATTCCAGCTAAAAAAAGGAGATATGTCATGAGAAAGCCGTTAATGGCAGGAAATTGGAAGATGAATAAGACTATCTCAGAGGCTGTAAGCGTTATAAAAGCTCTAAAAAGCGCTTTTGCCGATGTAGAAGACGTCGAAATTTTGCTTTGCCCCACATTTACGACTCTTTATGCTGTAAGCAATGAAGTTAAAGGTTCAAATATTAATATTGGAGCGCAGAATCTTTTCTGGGAGACTAAGGGAGCTTTTACTGGAGAAATTTCTCCAGCAATGGTAAAAGATGCAGGATGTTCTTACGTTTTGGTAGGTCATTCAGAGCGGAGACAGTATTTTGGCGAAACGGATGAAACTGTAAATAAGAAAACAAAAGCTGCTTTGGTGAATGGACTTGGACCTGTAGTTTGCATTGGTGAAACTCTTAAAGAAAGAGAGGGCGGCGTTACGTTCAAGGTTATAGAGAAACAGATAAGAGGAGGTTTGGCTGGGCTTGTGACTGAGCAAGCGGCTTTAGTAGTTATAGCTTACGAACCTGTATGGGCCATTGGTACAGGAAAAACAGCAACTCCGGACCAAGCTCAAGAAGTTCATGCTTTTATAAGAAAAGTATATGCGCAAATGTATAAGGACGCGGTTGATAAAATAAGAATTCTTTATGGTGGTTCTGTAAATTCTGGCAATGTGTCGGATCTTATGAAAAAGCCAGATATTGACGGCGGATTGGTTGGCGGAGCAAGTTTGGAAGCGGAATCATTTATAAAACTTGTAAAGTATTTTAAGTAAGTGTCATTCATAATTGTTTTCAGTTAACTATAAAGGTAAAGATAAATGGAAAAAATAAAAAAATTAGCTTTTGGGACAGATCATGCTGTCGCTGAAATGAGAAATACTGTAAAAGAATATTTGAAAGATATTGGTTACGAAGTTGAGGATTTTGGTTTTGGCGGGCATGGTGTTTGTGATTATCCTGATTATGCCGTAAAAGTTGCAGAAGCTGTTGCAAATAAAAAAGCTGATAGAGGCATTCTTATATGTGGAACAGGGATAGGCATGTCTATAGCGGCAAATAAAGTTAAAGGAACTATAGCCGCTGTTTGCTGGGACGAAGACACTGCAAAGCTCGCAGCGCAACATAACGGCGCAAATGTTATATGTTTAGGTTCGAGAACTGCCACCGTAAGTGAAGTTTGTCATAGAATAAAAATATTTCTTGAAACGCCGTTTGAAGAAAGACATGTAAAAAGAATAGTAAAGATTTATGATATTGAGAAGAAGTGTAGTCAAGGACAAGGATAATATGAAAGAATAAGTAGCGATTGGTAGTATTTCGGCGCATATGACTGATTTGAAAACAGGGCAGATGGTTATGATCTAATTCGTGTTCTGAAGAAGATAAAGATATGGATTCTGCAATCAATAAAGTTGTGAGATATGTTTTAAAAACGCTTCCTAAACAATAATTTTTTGGTGGATGAAAATAATATCATGCAAAAGGAGTTTGTGCAATGTTGACTTCAGATTTAAAAATAGCGTCTGCTAATGTTAGAAAAGATATTATAAACATGCTCGGGCTTGCAGGTTCTGGGCATCCGGGTGGAAGTTTGTCTGCGGTGGAGCTTGTTGTATCGTTGTACTTTAAGCATATGAAGTTTAATCTTAAGACTGTAAATGATCCTGACAGAGATTACTTTGTTTTATCAAAAGGACATGTTTGTCCTGTGCTTTATGCAGTCCTAGCGCAGCTTGGATGTTTTAGTCATGATGAGTTGTTCACTTTGAGAAAAGTAGGTAGCAGACTTCAAGGACATCCTGCAAAAGATAAAAAACTTCCGGGCATAGAAGTATCTACGGGGTCTTTAGGATACGGCTTGTCTATCGGCGCAGGGATTGCCACAGGTATGAAACAGGCAAAAAAAAGTAATCAAGTTTATGTTCTTATGGGCGACGGCGAGCAGCAAGAGGGCAGTATTTGGGAAGCTGCAATGTCTGCGTCCCATTATAAACTCGATAATCTTTGCGCAATTGTTGACAACAATGGTTTGCAGATAGACGGCGTTACAAAAGATGTAATGAATGTAGAACCTTTGGCTGATAAATACAGAGCTTTTGGTTGGAACGTTATAGAAATAAACGGTCATAATCTCGACGAAATTGATGACGCGTATGCGCAGTTTAAAGCGACAACAGGAAAACCTACTGCTATAATAGCAAAAACCGTCAAAGGGAAAGGCGTTTCTTATATGGAAAATCTCGCTGAATGGCATGGGAAAATTCCATCAAAAGAATTAATTGAAAAGGCATTGGCAGAGATTGACGCGTCAATAAAGTAAATTTTAAATATAATTATTTTAGGAGACGAATATGATAGAGGTTTTTGGAAAAAAAGCTACAAGGTTTGGTTTTGGCGAAGGTCTTGTTGAACTTGGGAAAGAAAATCCAAAGATTTTTGTTTTGGGCGCAGACACAACTTCTTCAGTGGCAATAAATACTTTTGGAGATATGTTTCCGGATAGATTTATCGATGTCGGTATTGCAGAAACAAATTTGCTTGGTATGGCAGCCGGTCTTGCAGTTGCGGGATTTATTCCGTTTGTATCAACCTATGGAGTTTTTGCGTCAGGGAGGCCTTGGGAGCAGATAAGAACAACTATTTGTTATTCAAATTTAAATGTAAAAATAGGCGGTTCGCATTCTGGTCTTATGGTAGGTCCTGACGGCGCAACGCATCAGGCTTTGGAAGAAATCGCAATCATGCGATGCCTCCCAAAAATGAAAGTAATAGCGCCGTGTGATTTTATTGAAACCAAAAAAGCTGTTATCGCGAGCGCGTATGCAGATGGTCCTGTGTATATAAGATATGGAAGGGAAAATACGCCAATATTTACAAAAGACAGTAGCATTTTTGAGATAGGTAAGGCAAATGTTTTAAAAGAGGGGAATGATGTTGCAATTATGGCGTGTGGGACAATGGTTTACGAGGCTTTATTAGCTGCTGATATTTTAGAAAAAAAGGGTATAAAAGCAAGAGTTGTAAATATTCATACAATTAAACCTATCGATGAAAAAGCAATAATTGACGCTACGCAAGAATGCGGAGCAATAGTAAC
>JAIXMY010000057.1 GCA_020328045.1 Candidatus Endomicrobiellum pyrsonymphae | reverse complement strand
ACCTGTTTTCTTACTTTGTTTCCGTTCTCATCTAAAACGGTAATCATCGTAAAAACAATGGCAATCTTGAAACAGGAAGAAAATTCAAAAAAGCAAGTATCAACAGAGAAATTGCGATGCTCAAGAATCTTGCTTGGTGGGGATACAAAAATAGATATTTAACATCAAATTATTATGATTTAGTTGATAAATATCCTGAGACAGACAGTCAAGAAAAAAGACCTTTCACAGATGAAGAAATACAAAAGATATTAGATAGATAATACGACATTCCCACAGCTTGGAGCGCATATCTTATCAATATGGCACGGACTAAGAGTTGCGGAAATATGCTACCTTGAACGGTCAGATTTTGTATGGTCTAAGAATCCTAAAATTGAAAGAGCTTATCTAAAGATAAGAAGGAAGCCAAAACTTGGTTGGGAGCCGAAAACAAAAGGCTCTGAGAGAGATGTCCTGATACACCATGAATACAGAGATATTTTGCATAAGATGTGGCAATATGGTGAAGGCAAATCAAATTTCTTTTTATTTACTCAATTGAAACATAATCGGTTGTCCCATGCAGAATTAAGCTCATACA
This sequence comes from Candidatus Endomicrobiellum pyrsonymphae, assembly GCA_020328045.1. Classification (GTDB taxonomy): domain Bacteria; phylum Elusimicrobiota; class Endomicrobiia; order Endomicrobiales; family Endomicrobiaceae; genus Endomicrobiellum; species Endomicrobiellum pyrsonymphae. Next base: position 7,745 of record JAIXMY010000057.1, on the reverse strand, counting down.
CTAGGACACTGTTTAAACGGCTTGGATTTCCAGCAAAAGAGCTGTCTTTACACGGTGGCAGACATACACCTACGCTACACAAGGATAAAAGACGGCGGTGGAAGTCTAAACATAGCTAGTAAAAGTCTCGGACGTTCAAATTAAATTATAAAAATCGGAGGCGCTAAATTTTCCTGATAGCAAAGCTTTGTTATAAAAAACCATTGCGTTTTCGTAAAGTCCGCAACTACGATAACATAATCCCATTTTTTATCAGGCTTTTTTTAACATATCAAACTGCCGTCTTTTCAATTTCAGCTTTATTTACATTCTGCCACCCTTCTTTTTGTAATAGATCTAACATATCTTGACTATGTCTTGCGCTTGAATGTATTATATATATTGCAACATTTTTATTTTGTTTTGAAAGCCATTTTTGCAACATATCAAAATCTGCATGGTCTGAAAACCCGCTATATTTTTTTATTTTTGCAATACTTTTTATTCCGGAATGCGTCTTTTCGCCCTTAAGAATAAGTCCGGCATTGCTTTCGGGGTTTACATAATTTACTATCATCACAAAAACATCTTTTCTTGTCAGCATCTGAGGTATCAGCTGCTCTGATTTACCTTTATCCATATCCCCACTTGCGGAAAGTAAAATCATCTGCTTATCATAATTTCTTATCATTTGCAGTTTCACTTCTGCAGGAAGTATAGAGCCGTTTTTATATACGTCGCTTAAAAACCAATCGTCGTGATTTTTTGTTAAAATTTCTTTTTGATACAGAGACGTTATAGTATTTGCGCCCGGAGATATAGAGTAAATTGGTATTTTCTTTGAAAGCTTCCTTTCATCTTGCATTAATTTTAATTCGTATAAAACTTTTTGCGTTTTGTTAAAAGATAAGACTGGAATCCACACAGTTTTTTTATTATCGATAGCTAGTTTTAAATCTTTTCTAAAAAGCTCGTATTGTTCTGCGATATTTTTATTTTTATCACCGCAGTGAGTGGCTTCCATAAAAATTAAATCTACCGACTCCGGAATGTCAAACTCGCCACTAAATCTAGAGTAACCGCTGCCCAAATCCCCGGAAAATAAAACTTTTTTATTGTTGGATTGAAAAATTAAACTGGCGGAGCCTAATATATGGGCTGCATTTATAAATTTAACCTTCAAAGCGTCAGCAATATTAATATCTTCATTGTATCCTACTGCAACGAACTGTTCTTCTATTTTCTTAGTTTCTGTTTCACAACAGTTTTTGCATAATAAAAATTTAACATTTTCCTTTTTTTTTAAATCTTCCAACAAAATTTCATCGTTTGAATATTCAATAGATTTTATATTTTCTTTACATTCGTCACTCCAATGAGCAATCACAAAATTGTTTTTGCCTTTAGCTTTCTTTCTCCGACTTGCAGACCAAAACCATTTTCTTTTTATTAAATCAAATCCATTTCTTTCTTTAAAAAGAGTTAAAGCAAGTTCTTTTGTTGCTTGTGTAGAATAGATTTTACCTTGAAACCCGCTATGTATTAAAAGTGGTATCCTGCCGCTATGGTCTAAATGCGCATGTGTTAAAAAAAGAGCGTTTGCATTAATAAGATTAGTTTGAATTTGTTGATTTTTTAACTCAACTCTTTTACTAGAAGAAATAGAATCATCATCAACTTCACTGCGCATAAAAAGTCCACAATCAACAATAACTTTGCAACCTTCTGTTTCCAAAAGAAAACAACTGCCTGAAACAGTTTCGGCAGCTCCATAAGGAGTTACAGAAATATCTGCAAAGATTATAGATATAAATAAAAACAGCGAAAAAATTATTGATATTATTTTGTTCATTTTTATTTAAGCTTCGACAAATACATGAAGAGTATTTTACGACGAAATGATTCTCTCATCTTAACCGTACTACGTCAGGTTAACAACTACTGTCTTCTCAGTATCCCGTCGAGCTACGCTCGCCATCTCTTTTGTAAAAAGGAGAACTCACTACAACGTTTTTCCCCTTCGCCCTTGAGAGATAGCAACGCGACGAGAGAGAATAATTTCATCTCTTGTTCCGTCTGCTTTCTTTTTTTATTTTATAGTCTTTCTGCTATACTTTTACATAATTAGTTGCGCAAGAGGGCTAATAAAATGTAGGTAAAACAAATACCGTATGTCGTTACATTTTGTCCGGCGCGCTTACGCCTAAAAGACTAAGTCCGTTCTGTATCATTATCATCACCCCTTCGATAAGCTTTAATCTTGCGGAAGCAAGCGCTGAATCGTCGGTTAAAACGCGATACTTTTCATAAAACGTATGATATCTATCAGCAAGTTCTATTAAATACGCTGTGAAATGATGGGGACTCATTGTCTTTTCAGACATAGCAAGAGTATCGCAAAATGATGAAAGTTGCTTGATTAAATCTCTTTCTTCTTTTGTCTCAAGCAAGGCAAAATTTATATCTTTAATATCTGTAATAATATCATTTCTGTTTTTACTTCCTTTTACAATAGAACTGCACCTTGCATTAACGTACTGCACATAAAAAACAGGGTTTTCGCCGGATTGTTTTTTTGCAAGTTCTAAATCGAACTCAAGCTGTGAGTCCGGAGCGCGAAGTAAAAAGAAAAATCTACAGGCATCTTTGCCAACTTCATCGATAACGGCTTTTAAAGTTATAAACTCGCCTGTGCGCGTTGACATTGCAACAGGCTGACCACTTCTTACAAGAGAAACGAGTTGGTACAAAATAACACTTAAAGATTCTTTATTAAATCCAAGCATTTGAATGCAAGCTTTTATTCTTGCAACATATCCGTGATGATCTGCTCCCCAAAGATTTACAAGTTTTGAAAATCCTCTCTCAAACTTATTTTTATGGTAAGCCGTATCTGAAGCAAGATATGTATATCTGCCGTCAGATCTTTTCAAGACTCTATCTTTGTCATCGCCAAACTTTGTTGAAACAAGCCACAACGCGTTATCTTTCACATAAGCATCGCCTTTTGAGAGAAGATATTCGCACGTTTTATCAACTTCAGTTTTACCGTCTTTGTCTTTATCAGCGGCTATCTTTCCCTCTGAAAACCAGTTGTCAAATTCTACAGCAAAGTCTTTTAAATCATTTTCTATCATTTTTAAAATATCTTTCACAGCTTCGCGTTTAAAATCTATTTCGCTTATGTCTTTATTTTCGACAATCAAACGTTTCGCAATATCAATTATATAATCGCCCTGATAGTGATCTTTAGGGAAATCAATTTTCTCTCCCTTAAGTTGTCTGTAACGAATTTCTGTGGATTTTGCTAAAATTAACATTTGATTTCCGATGTCGTTTAAATAATATTCTTTTGATACATTATACCCGAGATGTTTTAATACCTTTGAGAGAGAATCTCCTATCGCAGCGCCACGTCCGTGACCTATATGTAATGGACCGGTTGGATTTGCCGAAACAAATTCCAGCATAACTTTTTCTTTATTGTTTTCAGGCAAACTACCATATTTATCTTTTTCTTTAAGAATTGTAACAAGCTCTCTATAAAAAACTTCATTCTTAAGATGAAGATTTATAAACCCAGCGCCGGCTATTTCAGCTTTCTCTATAAATCCCGGCATTTCTTTGATTATGATACTTATTATTTCTTGCGCGACGATTTTTGGGTTTGTCTTAATTTTCTTTGCTATAAGCATCGCGACATTTACAGCAAAATCAGCATTGATGTTTTTGGGTGGGATTTCTACGCTAAATTTTACATCGTTTTCAATATTTTTACTATTTAAATATTTCGCAATTACATTATTTAAAGCCACTGTTACATTTTGCTTTATCATTTCCAAACCTCGTACTTAATCTTTTCAGGCTGCCATCTGTTTTTCGGCGGATTCTTGTCTGCAGACTTGCCTATAACAACTAGTGAAAAAGCTTTTATATTTTCAGGAAGATCAAAGAGTTTTTCTATAGCTTTCACTCTTTCTTCGTTTGAATAGATGCCGCACCAAACCGATCCATACCCTTTTGCAGTAGCTGCAAGAAGCATATTTTCCGTTGCCGCAGCGCAGTCTTGTGGTAAATATCCACCATAAGCCGTATTTTGATCTCCAACAACTAAAATTGCAAGAGGAGACTGCAAAATCATTTGTGCAGCTTGATGAACTTCTGCAATTTTCTTATGCGTTTCCTTATCTTTTATCACCAAAAAAGAGCAACACCTTGTGTTTCTCGCGGTAGGCGCAGACATGGCCGCATGCAAAATATACTTCAAATCTTCTTGTTTAACGTCCTCGCTCGTATATTTACGAACGCTTTTTCTTTCAAATAAAATGTCCATTTTACCTCCCTTTACAGTTTTGAGATTATATCAAAATTTTAAGAAGATATGATATAATTGTCCTTGTATTTTTGTTAAACAAAACAAAAGTACAAAAAATTCTTGCCGCTAAACGCATTCGCTTCATATTTTTTAGGCAATTTTAGAACTTGCGAAAAGTCTTATAAGACTTTATAGATAATTTCGCTTCAAAACAGCTAAAATTGTTGATTCTAAAAAATGCTCCGCTCATAACCTCGCGCTCTAAGGCAACACGGCAACTACTACAAACCATCACCAAGATTCAAATCGAGTGAATATTTTACTATTTTAAATGATTTGATAGGATTAAAATAGAATGAAAGATTTATTAACTAAAAATTTAAATCCTTCCCAGGCGGAGGCAGTCTTTTTCACTAAAGGACCTTTAATAATCTTCGCAGGAGCGGGAACAGGAAAGACTAGAGTCATAACTCACAGAATTGCATACTTGCTTTCTTTAGGCGTTACTCCGTGGTCTATTTTAGCTGTTACGTTCACAAATAAAGCCGCTACAGAAATGAAGCAAAGGGTCAATGATTTAGCGCCTCAAGCAGGCGCAAATGTATGGGTATCTACATTCCACTCATTTTGCGCATATTTTTTGCGCGTTGAAGCTAAAAAAATTGAATTAAATCCCGATTTTTTAATATACGATTTTGCCGATCAGAAAAACGTAATAAAAGACTGCTTACGAGAACTAAACATCGACGAAAAGAAGTTTAAAATATCAACTATAGTCAATAAGATAAGCCGCGCCAAAGACGATTTAAAATCTTCATCAGACATGGCGGTCGCAGCCGACATTGATGACGACTTCGTTGGAACCACAACAGCTACGATATATCAACTTTATCAAAAAAAGTTGGACAGGGTAGGCGCTTTGGACTTTGGCGATCTGATAATGCGTACAGTAATAGCATTGCAACAATATCCGGCGTTGCTTGAGCATTATCAAGAAAAATATAAATATATTATGGTTGACGAATACCAAGATACTAACCACGCGCAGTATATGTTTGTAAAACTGTTGGCAGGAAAGTATCACAACGTATGTGTCGTCGGGGATGATGACCAATCGATTTACTCGTGGAGGGGAGCGGATGTAACTAACATTTTGAATTTTGAAAAAGATTATCCGGATGCAAAATCTGTTAAATTAGAACAAAATTACAGATCTACTCCTAAAATTTTGACAGCAGCGGGGCAAGTTGTAAAACACAACAGCGAAAGAATAGACAAACAACTATGGACGCAAAATTCTGACGACGGATCTGTGTCGGTTGTAACCGCCGTAAACGAAAATGATGAAGCAGCAAAAGTTATAGATTTAATTTTGCTTAAAACGCTTAGAAATCAATATAATCTTTCAGATTTTGCAGTTTTTTACAGAACAAACGCGCAGTCTCGTACATTTGAAGAAGCATTTATAAAAGCAGGCATGCCTTTTGTCATCATAGGAACATTACGCTTTTATGACAGAGCGGAAATTAAAGACATTATGGCGTATCTAAAACTTATACACAATCCAAACGATAATGTGAGTTTTAAAAGAATTATTAACATTCCAAAAAGAGGAATTGGCAAAACATCTCTTGAATCTTTAGAAAAATTTGCAATTCTTAAAGATATATCTATTTGGCAAGCTATTCCTTTTGCACTAGAAGCAGGTTTAACAAAAAACGCGGTAGTGGCGTTAAACTCTTTTAGGCAGCTTGTAAAAGCTTTTACAGATTTAAAAAATAACGCTTCTGTTAAAGAAATAGCTAAAAAAGTTATTACGTACTCAGGATATTCAAAAGATCTTGAAAATGAAAATACTCCCGAATCAAAATCAAAAATAGAAAATATACGTGAATTGGTTTCCGCAATTGACAATTTTGAACACAGATCGACGGACAAAACTCTTGCCGGATATTTAACACAAGTGTCTTTAATAAGTGATATAGACTCTCTTGATGAATCTAAAGGGAAAGTTACTCTAATGACTCTTCATTTAGCAAAAGGCTTGGAATTCAACAATGTTTTTCTGTGCGGACTCGAAGAAGGATTGTTCCCAATAGGCAAATCTGCCTTTGATTCAGAAGATCTTGCTGAAGAAAGAAGACTGATGTATGTTGGTATGACAAGAGCAAGAAAACATTTATATTTGTGTTGGGCAACAGAAAGGACGGTTTACGGCGAAACTAAATGGAATATTCCCTCCCGTTTTATCGAAGAAGCAGGATTTAAAGACGAGCTTGCTGAAAAAAAGCAGGTTTTTCAAAAATCTCAAAATTTTGGACAAGGCTTTAACAGAACAAGATGGAACGATACTGGCAACAGCGGAGGCTATAAAAAATATGCAAAAGTTGAAGTAAAGTATAGAAATGACAACTCGTACGATTACATACCATCGGATGATGAAATAATAAAAGATGCGCCACTTTATACGCCAACAGAAGATGCTAGCCCATACAAAATAGGAACGTTAGTTTCGCACCCTGTTTTCGGCAAAGGGAAAATTATTGAAAAAAACGGCGCGGGAAATGATTTAAAACTTGTAGTTTTGTTTGAAACGGGACAATGGAAAAAACTCCTAGCAAGAATAGCTAATCTTACCATTGATTAACTAAGTTGATAGTCAAGACATTTCGGCGTTATTTATCGGCTTTAAAGTTATACATTGGTAGCAAACGATGTGTTATATGCGCTGTTTCATCGATAAAATCTAGTATATCTTTAGTGGACTTATATGCCATTGGGCTTTCATCGATGGTGTCTTCATTTACACAACTAGACCAAATGTTTTTCATGCGTTTGCGATATTCATCTATCGATAGATCTTTCGCTTCAGTTCGAGACATTTTTCGTCCGCTGCCGTGAGGCGCAGAAAAATTCCACTCGGCATTACCTTCTCCAACTCCGATGATTGCGCCATCCGCCATGGAAAACGGAATCACCAACCGTTCGTCCTTTTGGGCAGATATCGCTCCTTTGCGTATTATTTTATGTTCAAAATCGATGTAATTGTGAATACTCTCGATGGCTTTGAGCTTGTTATGGGCGACCTTAAGAAAATTGCATCCGATTTGAAACGCAATTAATGCGCGATTTACGCGAGCGCTGAGCTGCGCTACTTTCATATCGGCTATATAATTATCTGCGGCACGATCGGTCAGAAATTTTATGGGACTACTGTCTTCTGTCCTTTTGTTAGCAAGATTTTGATAATGGTTCGACACATACAATCCGAAACCGCGACTGCCGGTATGAATCATAAGCCAGCGAGATTTGTTTTTGTCCTTATCAATCTCTATGAAGTGATTGCCTCCGCCCAATGTTCCAAGCGATACAAATGCTCGTTCAACAGGAAATCTGATTTTCGTTGCTACGACTCCAACCTTTTCCATAAATTCTCTGAAACTCACATCGT
>JAIXMY010000108.1 GCA_020328045.1 Candidatus Endomicrobiellum pyrsonymphae | reverse complement strand
TTTATCGGGCGAGCATGCCGAAACGAGCAGAGAAAAGCAAACAAACAAGCTTACACATCTTCTCAAACGTAATGTCATCATACTATTTCCTTTTTTGTTTTTATCTGGTACCAAATATCCAAGATAAAAACAAATTTAGGTAATGTCATCATACTATTTCCTCTTTTGTTTTTATCTATCGGCTTTGATAAATTTAGATTTAGAGATTAGGGGAATTTAGGGGAATGTGAAACATGTATCGCTTCACGTGAAAATCCCCTCTTTTATTTTAGCGCCACTTTTTTTGTCTTGCATTTATAAAAAAATCAACTATACCAAATCAAAGCTTTTGACAAATCAGCTACAGCTATTGTTTTTTGAAAACCTGGTTTGATATCTCTATCAGCTCATTCACCACATCATTCAGATTCACATTTTGTTTCAGAATTTTTTCGAGAGCCTTTCTAGACATCTTGAGCTACTGTTCAATCATCAATACTCCCACCACACCCTCGGTTCTGGTGGATAATAGGTATAGGTAGTAGAAGTAGAATCCCATACTTCACGATTCCCAATCTGTCTTTTATTGTAGCGTGTGGCAGTGGTATATGTAATAATGGGGAAAATATCTGTGCGAAAATAGATACCAAACGCTCCTTGAGCGCTACCACTCTGCAAAAATTCTCTTCTATGAAAAGAGAAAGTATGAGGATTAAGAGCAACTCCACCTGGATTATTAAAAGTTATTGGTTTCGTAGTATCTGTGGCAGGGATGCCTTGAGATGTATCAAACATCTGCAGTTGTCCATCTGCTGACTTTGGTTTTGTAGTATATGTGGCAGGGATGCCTTGAGATGTACCAAACATCTGCAGTTGTCCATCTGCTGACTTTGGTTTTGTAAAGCTACCGAGTTCATCTTTATATCCCTTTTGCGAGTTATTTTCTTCTGTGATTGTGGAAGGAGTTTTTACAGCAACGTCAACTAAATTTCTTCTTTGCGAGTTATCTTCTCCTGTGATTGCGGAAGGAGTTATTACAGTAGCGTCAACTAAATTTCTTCTTTGCGAGTTATCTTCTCCTGTGATTGCGGAAGGAGTTCCTACATCAGCGCCAACTAAATTTCCTCGCACTAAATTTGCATTTCTCTCACATGCGCTAAATACAAAACTAAATAAAACAACTACACTTACTGCCTTTTTAAAATTCTTCATTTTGCCCTCTTTGGAGTTTTGCTCCATTTTTTATTTTATCTGCTTTGCTCTGCGCTATCAAAATTTCCGTTTTCTTTTCACACCTCTTTTTTATTTTTCCCTTTCTCCTCTTTACAGTCTTTATCATTAATTTTACGAGTCTTTGTTATTCTAGCATATTTCTCCGTTGTTATTCTAGCATATTTCTCCGTTCTTTTTCTTTCGTTCACTCTACGCTCTTCAATATTTTCGTCATCACTTAGTTAGATACAATTCTTTTCTCCATATTATTTTCTTTTTAACACTCTTAAAACTGCATCCACAATATTTATATCTTTTAATCCATATTTTGCAATCAATTCCATAGCTTCACCTGACTCGCCAAACGTATCGTTTACCGCAATCATTTCCATAGGAACTGGAGAATTTTTAACTACTACTTCCGCAACCGCAGAACCAAAACCACCGTAGATTTGATGTTCTTCAGCCGTTACTATTGCTCCGCATTCTTGCGTAGCGTCAATTATTGCTTTTTCATCGATAGGTTTAATTGTATGAATATTTACAACTCTTGCTTTTATACCCTTTTTTTCTAAAATATCAGCAGCTAATAAAGCCTCGTAAACCATTGTCCCAC
>JAIXMY010000056.1 GCA_020328045.1 Candidatus Endomicrobiellum pyrsonymphae | reverse complement strand
AGAGGCGACGATACCGCAAAAATGCTTGGGCGTATTACTCTAAATCCTTTGCCTCATGTAGAGTTGTTTGGAAGCGTTATTCTTCCGGCAACACTGTTAGTTATGAAAGCGCCCAAGCATTTTTGCGGTATCGTCGCCTCTTAGGTGAGCGACGTATCCATGAGCAACTTCGTGAATAACGCCTGAAAAAAGAAAAACTACAACATTCATATATGTTGTAGTTTTTCTTTTTTCAGGCGTTATTCACGAAGTTGCTCATGGATACGTCGCTCACCTAAGAGGCGACGATACCGCAAAAATGCTTGGGCGTATTACTCTAAATCCTTTGCCTCATGTAGAGTTGTTTGGAAGCGTTATTCTTCCGGCAACACTGTTAGTTATGAAAGCGCCCTTTCTTTTCGGTTGGGCAAAGCCTGTGCCAGTAACCTACAACAATTTAAAAAATCCCAAAATAGATGTCCCTCTTATTTCTATTGCAGGTCCTTTGTCAAATATATTGCTTGCAGTTATTTCTGGTCTTGGGATACGTTTCATATCTGCAATCCCTGATTTTGAAGCTGGGTTTGGTGGATTGCTGGAACAATTTCTATACATAATGCTTAAAGTAAATGTTACTCTCTCTGTTATTAATTTAATACCATTTCCTCCTTTAGATGCTTCAAAAGTCATAGCGTATTTTTTGCCTAGTAGTGTTGCTACAATATACTTAGATTTAATGGATTCAAATCCGTTTCTTTGTATGATAATTTTATTTTTGATACTTTCGTCAGGAATGATTTGGCGTTTTATATATTCTGTGATAAATTTTTTTGTAACAATTTTTAGCGGCGTTGCCTTGTTTTAGCGGTATCGCTTTGTAAGGTTGTTTAGCTATAACTATGAGAGATTATTTATGAAAAAAAGAGTATTATCCGGCATGCGCGCTACCGGGAGACTTCATTTAGGTCATTATTTCGGCGCTTTAAAAAATTGGATTGCTCTTCAAGATAAGTGTGATTGTTATTATATGTCGTCGGATTGGCATGCTTTAACTACAGATTATGCCGATACTTCTAAAATTGATGAAAATACTTTGGAAATGGTTGCAGATTGGATTACTGCTGGGATAGATCCCCAAAAAACTGTGATTTTTAAACAGTCTATGGTGCCACAACATAGCGAATTGTTTTTAATACTTTCTATGATATCGCCTTTGGGTTGGCTTGAAAGATGCCCAACATACAAAGATCAAATAAAAGAAATCAAAAATAAAGATCTTAATAATTACGGTTTTTTAGGTTATCCTGTTTTAATGGCAGCAGATATTTTGTTGTACAAAGCCGATACTGTTCCCGTTGGAGAGGATCAACTTTCGCATTTGGAATTTGCTCGCGAAATAACGAGAAGATTTAATAATTTTTACGGTAACGTTTTAATCGAACCTAAAGAACAACTTACCAAATCCGCAAGAGTTCCCGGTCTTGACGGAAGAAAAATGTCAAAATCTTATGGCAATTCGATTTTTCTTGGAGAAGAAAACGATGTTTTAAAAGAGAAAGTTAGGAATATGTTTACAGACCCTTTGAAAATAAAAAAAGATGATCCGGGACATCCTGACGGCTGCGTTGCTTTTGCATTCCATGAAATTTTTAATAAAGAATATAAAAAACGAGAAGAAGAGTGCAAAGACGGTTTAATGGGTTGCGTAGCATGTAAGAAGCAACTAATGGAGATGCTTTCTGAATTTATGAAGCCTTTGGCTGAAAAGAGAAAAACCGTAATATCGGATAAGATATATTTACGCAATGTAATAAATAATGGAAACCAGAAGGCTATGGAAACAGCGCAAAAAACAATGTTGGAAATTCGTCACGCGTTAAAGTTTTAACGGTAAAGGTTCAGATTAGTATGGTTTATGATATTCATCTCGATACATTTGAAGGACCTTTAGATCTTCTTTTGCACCTCATAAGAAAAAATGATCTTGAAATTAACGAGATAAAAATAGCTGATATAACTGCTGAATATCTTACATATCTTGATTTGATGAAAGATTTAAACATTAGTGTTGCTGGGGAATTTCTTGTTATGGCATCAACTCTTATGCAGATGAAAGCTAGAGCTTTGCTTCCGTCAGACAGCAACAAAGACAATCAAGAAGAGGATGATACTTTAGACCAGCTTAAAAATAGATTGCTTGAATATCAGAAATATAAAGAAGTTGGAAAACTTTTGTCATATAAAATTATGGAGGCATCTCAAGTTTATTATAGAACTGCTACAGTTATAAGCAAACAAGATTTTGTTTTAGACGCTACAATTTTTGACTTGATGAATAGTTTTCGTAAAGCGCTGACTGCTCTGCCTGAAAACATAAAAGAAATTATGTATCAGGAAATTCCGATTGAAACAAAAATAAGAGAGATTCTTGATGTTTTAGAAGGAAAGCAGTATGTTTCTTTTACTGAAATATTAAAAATGCAAAACACTAAAACTGCTCTTATAGTTTGTTTTATGGCTGTTTTGGAACTTGTAAAAAACAAACAGATTGTTGCAAAACAATCTGAATTGTTTTCAGAAATTAGGATTTATAAAGTTTATAACGAAATTTGTTCTGATTTAAAAGAGAAAAATATGATTTTGGATTGATTGTTGGCTCTAATACGGTTCAAGGGGCAGATGTTCGATTCTAGTCTCGCCTGTTCCTATTTTCAATCCTTTCCGCATCTTCTAAATTAGGATGTTCCTCTTACGCATGGAGCTATTAATTTATGTTGGGTGTTTCTTTATGTAACTTGCGCCACTCATTCCAATTCTTGAACAAATTAAAATGAGTGGCGCGTCTCTCTTGTGTGAAAGATACACCCTCTTCGTAAGAAAAGACATAGTTTCTGTATGAAAAAGAGTATAGGGACTAGGACATATTAAGCGCAAGTTTAAGATATTTACATACAGATGAGGAAATGATAAGAAGACATACTCAAGCAATGAGCTAAATTGTGCCGAATCGTTGTCGCTACGGGAAGCCTTGCCTTTTAGGGCGAGGGTACAGTTTCACAATGCAAGTAGATGTTGTGAGGCGATTTGCAATGTCGCTATATTACAGGCAATTAAACAGTAGTGATATGGAGCATTTTTATGGACAATTTAAGAAGAATCCATACAAGACAAGGAAGTGGTAAAACAACAATGGGCATGAGAATATGAAAGAATTTAGTAAGATACTAAAGGAATGGAAAATACAACAATTATTTAGCTATCCAAGATGTCCAAAGATAAACGAATACATAGAAAGATATAGCAGGACATTGAGGAAAGAATTTATAAATAACATATGGAGCGTTATCTTTGTTCCTTCGTAAGAGGGGCGAATAATGTACATCAATCGTTTAATAGAAGCTAATATAGTAAAATTGATAAAATTTTTCGATAATAGTTGTTACTGTCCCTCGTCAATATGGAAAATCAACATTAATAAAACAATCGTCAAAGAATTTTAAAAATTAACGTACGTATATGAAATTGTTTGATTATAAAGGTGGATATTTTGTGTTAAAAGTTTTGGTTACGGGCGCAAACGGTTTTGTAGGGAGTCATGTAGTTGAAGCATTGCTTGAAGAAAATCATCGCGTTATATGCGCCGTAAGAGAAACGTCAAATTTAAAATGGATAAAAAATTTGCCGCTTGAGTACAGGTACGGCAATTTAAATGATAAAAATTTCTTAGAAACAGCTGTTCAAGATGTTGATGGCGTTGTACATTGCGCGGGGGTTGTGCGCGCAATGACTAAAGACGAATATTTTAGAGCCAATGTCGATAATTCTAAACATTTGTGCGAAGCGATCATAAAAAATAATCCTTATTTAAAAAAGTTTGTGTTCATTTCATCTCAGGCGGCTATGGGTCCTGCAGGTGTGGACGGTACAAAAAAAATATCAGATAAAGCAAATCCCGTTTCTGATTATGGTTTAAGCAAAATTACAGCGGAAGTAGAAATTAAAAAAACGCTTTCAGGAAAAGTGCCATACACAATCTTAAGACCAGCAGCGATTTATGGTCCCAGAGACAAAGATATTTTTATATTTTTTAATTTGGTTCACAAACATTTAAGACCCTTGACGTTAACAAAACGATTTTTACATCTTGTTTATGTAAAAGATGTGGCAAAAACAGTCCTGGCATGTCTAGAAAACAAAAAAAGCGACAATAATACTTATTACCTTGCGAATTCTAATGCATATACGTGGTCGGATATAGGAAGTATTATAGCGTCTTCCGTTGGCATTAAGACAATTCCTTTTCCTATTCCTGACTTTGTTTTTAAAATTGCAGGGTTGATAGCTGAAACAATTTCCAGTATAACAAAAAAACCTGCCGTTTTGAATGGTCAAAAAATTACAGAAATGCTTCAAAAATATTGGACTGCAGATACCAAACCTGCAGAAAACGACTTGAATCTAAAATTTACGAGTCTTGAAGTTGCTTCTAAAATAACGTACAATTGGTATTTGGAGAATAAATTTTTCTAGTTTGTATCCAGTGAAAGGGGAGAATATAAATGGGCGCGGACGTTTTCGATAAGTGTTTTGGTTTTCATGTAGTAAATGATCTAAAAAAAACAGGTTTCTATCCATATTTTCACAGAGTTGAATCTGAGCAAGGACCTGAAATTGTAATCGACGGTAAGAAAAAAGTAGTAGTTTGTTCTAATAACTATCTAGGGTTTGCAAATCACCCTAAAGTTATTGAGGCTTCTATTCTTGCAGCAAGGCAGTATGGTACGTCTTGCACAGGCTCGAGATTTCTTAACGGTACTAATGACTTACACGAAAAAGTTGAGAAAAAGTTTGCGAAATTTGTAGGCAAAGAAGACGCTATTCTTTTTACCACGGGTCATCACTCAAATTTGGGCGCTCTTTCTTGTCTAGTTGGAAAGGGCGAAGTTTTTATTACTGATAAATTAGATCATGCTTCAATTATTGATGGTTGTCGATTGTCCTTTGGCGACATGGCAAGATTTAGGCACAACGATATGGCAGATCTTGAAAGACAGCTTGTAAAACATCAAGGCAAGGGCATATTGATTGTTGTTGACGGACTTTTTAGTATGGAAGGCGATATTGCAAATTTTCCTGAAATTTCAAAACTTGCAAAAAAATATGGAGCAAGAGTTTTTGTTGACGAGGCTCATTCTTTGGGCGTTATAGGTAAAAATGGCAAGGGTACAGGCGAACATTTTAACATGGAAGAGGATGTCGATGTAATGATGGCGACAGCTTCTAAGTCTTTGGCTTCGATAGGCGGTTTTATTGCAAGTAAAACGGAAGTTATAGATTATATTAAGCATAATGCGAGAACTATGATTTTTACGGCGAGTCTTCCGCCGGCGTGCGTTGGGGCAATTGATGCCGCTTTGGACTTAGTTGTTGCCGAACCTGAAAGAAGAATAAGATTAATAGATATTTCGAACAAAATGAAAGACGCTTTTAAATCTATGGGATACGATACAAATAATTCGCAGTCTCCTATTATTCCTTTGACTGTTGGCGAAGATTTGGTTGCGTTTAAAATGTGGAGAATGCTATTTGATGAAGGCGTGTTTGCTTCTCCAGTTGTAACTCCCGCAGTTCGTGAAGGACGGGCTATAATAAGAACAAGTTATATGGCTACGCATTCTGATTCTGATTTGAATTTTATACTTGAAAAGTTTAAGAAGATCGGAAAAGAGTTGGGCATAATATCTTAGTATTTGAGGATTCATAAAATGGTCATAGTTAAAGCAGACACTCAAAAACAATTGAGACAGTTCATACGGTTCCCCTGGAGAATTTATTCAAAATCTAGTCCTTGGGTTCCGCCTCTAATTGCCGATGCAGTAGAAATCCTTTCTGAAGATAAAAATCCTTTTTGGTTACATGCAAAAAGACAGCTTTTTTTGGCTTATGATAACGATAACAATATTGTTGGTAGAATTGCGGCAATAATAGATTACAATTATGTATCTTTTCAAGATGATAAGTGTGGGTTTTTTGGTTTTTTTGAATGTATAAATGATGCTACAGTTGCAAAAGGGCTTTTTTTAGCGGCGCAAAAATGGCTTGAGAGGCAGGACATACATAAAATGATTGGTCCTATGAATCCTTCTACAAACGACGAGTATGGGTTCTTGTTAGAAGGTTTTGATCTTGCTCCAAGTCTTATGATGCCATATACTCCTGAGTATTACTTGCATCTTGCAGAACAATCCGGTCTTAAAAAAGTAAAAAAACTTTACGCTTACGATATGGATGTTACAAATGATGCAAGAGTCGACAGACTTGAAAGAGTTGTTGCTATGGCGAAAAAGAAACTTCCTATGTTGAAAATTAGAAATATAAGCAAATCTTCATATAAAGAAGATTTAGAAGTCGCAATATCAATATACAACCGCGCTTGGGAGAAAAATTGGGGTTTTGTTCCGTGGAGCGACGAAGAATTTGCAGCGATCGCTTCAAAGTTAAAAAGGCTCATAGATATTGAGATGGTGATAATAGCTACAGTTGCAGACGCTCCCGTTGGGATGCTTATTTCTTTGCCTGATTATAATCAGGTGCTAAAGAGATTAAATGGGAGATTATTTCCTACAGGGATTTTTAAGTTTCTATATTACAGAAAAAAAATTGACAGTTTAAGACTTATGGTTATGGGTGTTGTAAAAGAATACAGACAGAAGGGTATAGAGGCTGTTATGTACGAAAAGGGTTTAAAAAACGCTCTTAGATTAGGATATAAACATTGCGAACTTTCGTGGGTTCTTGATGATAATATAATGACGCAGCGCACAGCAGAAATGATGAATGGCAGAATTTATAAAAAATACGTGGTATATGGGAATTAAATATATATTACGTCGCTGCTGTTGCCATCATGTATAAATCACATTTTAAAATTAGAGTTACCTCTTTAAAAGCAGAAAAATGATACAAATTGAAATTGAATTTAAGAAAGAAAATCATAAAAAGGAGTAGTTTCGCTATGAAAAAAGTAATTGCATTAACATTGTCACTAGTGTTTCTTTGGTTTGTTTCAAATCCTCAAAGTGTTTATGCTGATACAAACAACAAATTAAAGACAAACCCAATTAACATAGCGTTTTGTTTTGATGAAAATTTTTGGATGCAAGCCGGTGTTACTATCACTAGTCTTTTGTGTACGGCAGAAGAAAAATGCTGTTACAACATTTACTGTGTTGTTCCAGCGTCGATGAATCAAACGAAGAAAAATATTTTAAAGGCGCAAGTAAAGAAATATTCACCTCTCTCGATGATAAACTTTCTTACTGTCACAAACCAGCTGGACGGCGTAGAGTCTGCAATAAAAAGAGCAGTTTGCTATAGACTTTTATTACCTAACCTACTACCTGATTTAGATAAAATTATATATACGGATGTTGACTTAATTTTTAATGATGATTTGCAGGAATTGGATAAGATAGACATAAGTAAATATTATGTAGCAGGGGTAATAGATTTTGGTATGAACACGAAAAATTTACGAAGGAAAATAAGGAAAACATATAGTGAATACGGTTTGTATGACATAATCAATAAAGGACAATATATAAATGCGGGGGTTTTGATACTCAATCTTAAAAAAATCAGGCAAGATAACATGGATAAAAAATGGTTTCAGCTTATCAATATAGACTTTCCGTTAATCGACCAAGATATAATTAATATAACTTGTGCTGACAATATATTGTTGTTACCGCGTTACTATAATCTTAGTCATGATAGCGCAAGAATTATTCATTATGCTGGTAGTGGTAAACCTTGGGAAGTAAACAGCAAAATCGGTAGCGAGCTTTGGTGGTATTATGCTGATAAAACTCCGTTTGTTAACTGCTTCATGAAAAACGTGATGCAAAAACAATATGAAAGTAGATTTAAAGTTTTGCCAAAGTGGGTTAGTAGAGTTTTTTGTTGGTTTATTCCCAAAAAAGAAGCTAGACATCAGTTTCTTAGAAAATATATGGTTTGAGAAACCAAATCAAGGAACTAAGTAAAATACGAACGATATGGAGACCTGCTTGTGGCGCTCATTTACAAACGAGGGAAGATTTATTATATGGGCTATGGGATTACCGTTTTAGATGAGAACGGAAACAAAGTAAGAAAACAGGTATCAGAGTCTATAAGTCCTGACAAGCAAGTTGCAGAGGAATTTGCGGCTAAGAAAACACTTAGCGAATACACTGATAAAAAGAAACTTCTTAAAAGAGACATATCAATACAACAATTTTATGAGGAGTACAAGAAAAATTACTCCACAAAGAAGAAGCGACCAAACACTTTATGTAGAGACACAGAGATATTTTGCATAAGATGTGGCAATATGGTGAAGGCAAATCAAATTTCTTTTTATTTACTCAATTGAAACATAATCGGTTGTCCCCTGCAGAATTAAGCTCATACACTAGGACACTGTTTAAACGGCTTGGATTTCCAGCAAA
>JAIXMY010000107.1 GCA_020328045.1 Candidatus Endomicrobiellum pyrsonymphae | reverse complement strand
TAAATCTAAATCTATCAAAACCGATAGATAAAAACAAAAGAGGAAATAGTATGATGACATTACTCTTAAAAGGGAGACATAATATGATGACATTACGTTTAAAAAGCTTACACACCTTTTTAAACGTAATGTCATCATATTATGTCTCCCTTTTAAGAGTAATGTCATCATACTATTTCCTCTTTTGTTTTTATCTATCGGTTTTGATAGATTTAGATTTAGATATTAGGGGAATGTGGACTATGTATCGCTTCACGTAAAAATTTCCCTCTTTTATTTTAGCGCCACTTTTTTAAAGAAACACTATAGTATTGGATAACAATCTCGCCAAATTTTTTGATTATGCAGTAAAATTATGTACAATAAACATAGTAGTTTTGTCGTTGGTTTGCAATAAGAACTTACAAACTGCTTACAAAGTGGGCAAAGTCATATATAAAGCCAATACGCATGTCGTCAATTTATTTTAGAACTTGCCTCAACTGTCGACATAATTATTAACGAAAGAAACGGAAGTTTCAAAATAGTTAAAATATCTGAATTACTTTCATATTCATTCAGCAAAAAAGATTTAAAAAAATGAAAAAAAGAATATTTTTATTAGATTATTATTTTTAATTAAGCGCTTTCAAAATAGCTTTACCAAAATCTTCCGCAATTTCGGGACCATTTGCCGTAATAATGTTTCCGTCAATTTCTAAAGGTTTTCCCGTATATAATGCGCCGGCTTTTAATAAAACCTCTTTACCGTCAACAAAGACGGTTGCTTTTTTACCTTTCAAAACTCCCGCATTTGCAAGTGTAACGCTTGCTATACATATTGCAGCTGTCGGTTTCCCTTGTTTGAAAAAATCGTTTGCAAGACTTAAAGCGGATTCATTATCAAAAAAAACGCTAGCGCCACCGCCGCCGATAAAGACTATTGCGTCAAAGTCGTTAGAGGAAACATTTTCAATTAAAAGGGCGCTTGTTGCTTTAAAACCAAATTTTCCTACAAGCTCTCCGATTTTTGTACTTGCTGTTATGACTTCAACGCCGGCGTTTTCAAGCGCTTGCTTGGGTTTGTAATATTCCTCATCCCTAAAAACTTCAGAAGCGGTTATAAATACAACTCTTTTCATTGAGATTCCTTTTTTTCAGTAGTTACATTTTTAATCAACACGAGATCAATTGGCTTATCTGAGAAATCAACTTCCGTTCTTTCTATTTTTTATTATATCAAATTTTTCGGAAACTTGTCTGAAAATTGTATGATTACCGCTAAGCCATGGTGTTGAAACTTCTGTTATAAAAAATTGCGAACCATTTGTGTTATATCATGCCTTTGCCATCGCCAAAATACCGGGGTTTATCAAATCTTAATGATGAATCTATTTCATCTTTAAACTTGTACCCAGAACCACCTGCGCCTGTTCCCAGCGGATCTCCGCTTTACCTGTTTTAGAATCTGTAAGTTCTTTCGTTCCTTCCGAAAGCTCAACAAAATTTGCTACAACTAAAGAGGCAATTTTTGGAAGAAGTTTAATTTTGATTGTTCCTAAAGATGTTCCGATTACTGCGTTCATTTTAGATTCTCTATGTTTTTAGTCCTAAACTTGAGACAATTATACCAAATTTTATTAGATATCATGTTGAGAATTTTTCAGTACTTTTGTCAGACAAAATAAAAGTACTGAGAATTCTTGCCGTTGAGCGCATTCTCTATCTCGCGCTCTAGGACAGCAGAATTGCAACTACAAGCCACTAAAACTCAAAGCGGAGATCCGCTGGGAACAGGTGCAGGTGGTTCTGGGTACAAGTTTAATGATGAATCTATTTCATCTTTAAACTTGTACC
>JAIXMY010000055.1 GCA_020328045.1 Candidatus Endomicrobiellum pyrsonymphae | reverse complement strand
TCGAAGACGGAAGAGGAAGAGATGTGGATGGAGAGGGTGGCGCTAGCGGTGGTGGCGATGGATGCGAGGACGGTGGAGGAGTCGTTGATAACGAAGGTGTGGGCGATGATGAAGGAACTTGGCTGTTATTCATCATCATCGTCGTCGTCATCATCATCATCATCTTCTTCCTACCATGACTCAATTTTTGGTCCCGTCATGTGGGAGGAACAACAGGAGCAGTTGCAGGGGGACTAGCAGGAATAGTAAATGGAATAGTCTTCGGACTCGATAAGATAATCAGCTACAGGAGAAGCAAAAGCATAAACCAGCTAAACCAACTAAACCAGCTAAACCAGCTGTTAAAATATAACGAACTACTTTAACTACTTTTAATTTTTTGACTTTGCAACAACAACGACGGCAATGACAACAACAAAACGATAACGAAACAATCAATCAGGAACCGTGGATTGAAATTTATGCAGATGAAGTTATGAAGTTGAGGGGCTCAACTACACAGACATCCTGCCAAGCTTTATCGCAAGCCTTCTTAACTCTAGCGCGAGACTGATTAAGTTTAACGCAAGCCTCAGGAAGTTCCTCCTTTTCAGTTTTAGAAGATTTATGAGTGGCATTATGTTATGGCGCACAGAGAAACGCAAATGTAGCGACATGGAGCTAAGCTCCCTGGAACTTAGTTCCCTTGTGCCGTGCAGTTATAATCCGTGCAAAATGAACGATAAAGGAAAGAAGGGCAAAGTCCTCACCGACCTTACAAAATCGATGAGGATTTTGTCCTTTAAGAGGTTCAATTTAGCAGAAATCCATGTAATAAATCTAGACAACCAAATTCTTGCTGAACGCCAGCGAATAGCTATTTTGATAGAACTAGGCAGAGGCGACGAGGTTCTAGATGTCAGTGTGCCAAACAGACAGCTCAAGAAAAAAAGAAGCAGACGAATATCTTTTGCGTTCGAACAAGAACACCGGTGATTGGGACGTTGATATTTTAGGGGAATCTTTTAATTTTGATTTTTTAAAAGAGGTAGAATTTAACGATTTTGAGCTTGATAAAATCTTTGAGATGTTTTTAAAAGAAGAAGAGTTTAAAGCGCAAAAAGAGTACGAAAATATTAAAGAGGCGATGACGAAAAAAGGCGATGTATATATACTAGGGACTCGCCATTTGGAGACTATGGTAGAGAGGCTTTGTGAATCTCGCAAAACAAAAATAATAAATTTTCTATAAACGACCTTGCCGTAAGTAATGTGACAGGTCGTTTTCTCTTTATGCTACAATATGTGTGCTCAAACAAACAAAGGGGTTGTATGAAAAAGATTATACTTAAAGCCGGCGATGGCAAAAGAATTAAAAATGGTCACAAGTGGGTTTTTTCAAATGAGATTAAACAGGTTGAGGGAAGTCCTGCGTTAGGCGATATTGTTTCTTTATACGATAATGCTGAAAGTTTTATAGGTTTGGGGTTTTATAATCCGCGCTCGTTAATAGCTTTTAGACTTATTACGAATAAAGAAGAAAGTATAAACGAGTTGTTTTGGAAAAAGAGGATAGAGGAAGCAAAACTTCTAAGAGAGAATGTATATCCAAAAGAAAATTCGTATAGGGCGGTTTTTGGTGAATCAGACGATATGTCCGGAGTAATTTTGGACAAATACGAGGATTATCTTTGCGTACAATTTGTTTCTGCCGGCGCAGATAAATATAAAAATGATATTTTGGAAGCAGCAAAAAATGTTTATAGTCTAGAAGGAATTTTTATAAGAAACGACGTAACTTTAAGAAAACTTGAAGGACTTGATCTTGAAAACAAAGTTTATTACGGCAATATTCCAAACAATATTATTATATCGGAAAACGGTATTAAATTTTATATAGACTTAGTAAACGGTCAGAAAACAGGTTTTTTCTTTGACCAAAGAGACAACAGAGCAAAACTAGCCGCTTATGTAAAAGATCAAAAAGTTCTTGATTGTTATTGCCACAGTGGGGCATTCGGTATATATGCAAAAAGAGCCGGAGCTAAAGAAGTTGTTTTTGTTGATTCGTCTCGAGTTGCTCTTGAAATGGCAGAAAAGAACTACTCTTTAAACGGATTTAAAGATTTTAACGGCATTGAAGCTGATGCTTTAGAATATTTGATGTCGCAGGAAGCAAAGTCCGCTAAATTTGATATTGTAAATATTGACCCGCCCGGTCTTATTAAAAGCCGTAAAGATTTTAATGCCGGTTTTAAACATTGCGTTAAAATAAATGAAGCCGCTATGAATCTATTGAACTCCGGTGGAATTTTGGCAGTGTCGTCATGTTCTCATCATCTTGGTTTTAAAGAATTCAAAGACGCTATACATCAAGCGGCAGCTAAACTTAAGAGGAAAGCTCTTATTCTGGAATATGGTTTTCAGGCAAAAGATCATCCTGTTTTAGCGTCTATGCCGGAGACAGAATATCTTAATTTTGCAGTTGTTGTAATGAAGGGTGTGTGCTGAAGAAGTGTAGCGGCTGAAGTATCCAAAAGAGTAGCTATTTCGCTACGCTCAATATGACAAAAGAACGGATTCTTCATGCTTCCAACTTTCAGAATTTATGACAACCGCCTGATATGACCGCTATGTTCCCGTCGACTTGACCATCTTGAGCAAGAATTTTTGCTACTTTTGTAAAAGTACGGGAAGCTTCACTTTTTTATATGAAATGTATTACTGTATTCTTCTAGATATGTTATATAGTCTTTTGCTTTTCTAAAGGCAGTGTTTATATTTAATGCAATATTTGCTCTGCCTAAAATATCAATAAACCCATAGTTTTTTAACACTTTTATAGGCTGTTTTTGTATCTGGCATAAAATAAGGCCTGTATTTGACAAAACGCATTTTCTATAGATTTTGTATAGCGCGTGATATCCTGTAGCATCCATAGCAGGTACTTTTCTCATTCTTAAAATTATAACTTTACAGTCTTTTATTTTTTCTATATATTCTACAAACCTGCTTGTTGCTCCAAAAAAGAACGGACCGTTGATTTCATATACAGTTACACCTTTTAAATTCTTTTTCTCTTCAAGATATTCGTAGTCAATACCTTCATAGACATCGTCTTTTGCGGTATCAATATTTGCAATGTCAGACATTCTTTTCATAAATAAAAACGACGCCAAAATCATTCCTATTTCAATTGCGTAAATCAAATTTACAAAAACTGTTAGTGAAAATGTTGTAAGTAAAACCAAAGAATCACTTACAGGCGCTTTAAAAATCTCTTTAAAGGCGCTAAAGTCCATCATTCTATACGCTACGGTAAACAATATTACGGCAAGCGTTACCATTGGAATAAAAACGATGTATTTCATAAATACAAGTAATATTATAAGTATAAAAATTGCGTGCGCTATTCCTGCAATTGGCGTTCTTCCGCCATTATTGATATTTGCCGCGGTTCTTGCTATCGCGCCTGTGGCTGGAATACCGCCAAAAAACGCAGACCCTATATTTGCTATTCCTTGCGCTATAAGCTCAGTATTTGATATATGCTTTTTCCCTATCATGCTGTCTGCAACTACAGCAGATAATAATGATTCTAAGCCTGCCAGCACAGCTATAGTTAAAGCGGGTTGAAATAATTTTCCTATAATTTCAAAACTTAACGCGGGCATTTGAGGTGAAAGCGCCATTGATTTTGTTATATCTCCGAAACGTGAGAATATTGTGTCGATAGGAAGATTGAAAAATTTTACAGTTAATGTCGAAAATATAAGCGCTGCCAAAGGAGCTGGAAAGAATTTGAATTTTTTAGGATAAAACATTATAAACAATAAAATTGATATTCCCATTACAATCGTCGAAATGCTTATATTGCTAAGATTTTGAATATATAGCGTCCATTTATCAATAAAGTTTGCGGGAATGGATGTAAGTCCTAATCCAAGAAAATCGTTAATTTGCGTTGAAAACAAAACCACGGCAATGCCGCTTGTAAAGCCTGTTGTTATGGAATCTGGAATATAACGTATAACTTTACCAAATTTTAGAAGTCCCATTACTATCAAAAAGATACCAGCCATAGCTGTGGCTGTTACTAGACCGCTTGTTCCGTATTGTTGCAGTATTCCATAAACTATAATTACAAAAGCGCCCGTAGGACCGCCAATTTGGACGCGACTTCCGCCAAAAAATGAAATCAAAAAACCTGCCACCACGGCAGTTATGAGTCCTTTTCCCGGAGCAACCCCGGACGCGATGCCAAACGCTATTGAAAGGGGGATAGCAATAAAAGCAACTATAAGACCGGCATTTATATCGGCGAGGATACGAGTGGATGTAAATTCCTGAGGTCTATTTTTTATTAGCGTAAATAATTTTGGTTTAAACATTTGTTTTTTAGTTGAATAAGTCTAATAAAATTTTCTAGTTAACACTATTGTACACAACAAAAATATTTTGGGCAATACTTTTGTTATTTTAAAACCATATATGCTAAAATTTTATACATAAGCGATACTTTAATTTTCAGAAGGAAAAACATGGACATAATAAAAATTCGCGGAGCTAGGCAGCATAATTTAAAAAATATAGATCTCAATATACCAAAAAACAAGCTTGTTGTAGTTACAGGTTTATCTGGTTCTGGGAAATCATCTTTGGCATTCAATACGATTTATGCCGAAGGACAAAGAAGATATGTAGAATCTTTGTCTGCATATGCAAGACAATTTTTGGAACTTATGGAAAAGCCTGACGTTGATATTATAGAAGGTTTATCGCCTGCAATTTCAATAGAGCAAAGAAATCCATCTCATAATCCGCGCTCCACAGTTGGCACAGTGACAGAAATTTATGATTATTTAAGACTTTTGTTTGCAAGAGTTGGCGTTCCTCATTGTCCTAAATGCGGAAAAACAATTAAGCCTCAGTCTTCTCAGCAAATTATCGACGACATTATGAAACTACCCGATGATACCATGATTAATATATTTGCGCCGCTTATTAAAGGAAGGACAGGAACTTATGAAGAACTTTTTTCACGCCTTACAAAGAGCGGATATTCTAGAATAAGAGTTGATAAAAATGTTTATATGCTTGAGGATAATGTAAAATTAGACAGATATAAAAAACACACAATAGATATTGTAATAGATAGAATAAAGCTTAATAAAGATTTACGTTCGAGGGTTGCGAGTTCTGTAGAAACTGCTTTAAAGGAATCAAAAGGAATACTATCTGTTGCGATAGTTGAAAATAGCAAGTCAATATCTGAAACTGTTTACAGCGAGCAGTATGCTTGCGCGGATTGCGGTATAAGCATTGCTGAAATAGAGCCGCGATTATTTTCTTTTAACTCTCCGTTCGGAGCATGTCCTGAATGTACAGGATTAGGAAATAAAATAGAAATTGATGAAAATTTAGTAGTGCCAGATAAAAATCGTTCTGTAAAACAAGGCGCTATTATAGCGTGGTCGGAGCCGATAACGACAAGAACTAATAGATGGAAAGGTAGCTGGGGCGGATATTATTGGGAGCTTCTGTCTGAAGCTGCAAAAAATAATAAAATTCCTTTGAGTGTTCCTTGGAAAGAACTTACAAGAAAACAGCAAGAGATTCTTCTCTATGGGCAAGACGATTTTGAAGGCGTTATAACAAATATGCAACGTAGATATACCGAAACAGAATCTTCTTTTGTAAGGGAAGAAATTTATAATAAATATATGGACGTAAAACTTTGTCCGTCATGCAAAGGTCAAAGACTGAAAAAAGAAGCTCTCTCAGTTTTAGTTAGCGATAAATCAATTACAGATATTACAAAAATGTCCATCGAAAAAGCGTTCGATTTCTTTAACAATATTGAATTTATTGATAAAGATAAGATTATAAGCAAGACTATTTTGAAAGAGATACGCGAGAGATTGAAATTCTTGAGTAATGTTGGTTTGGGATATTTAAGTCTAGATAGACAGAGCGGTACTCTTTCAGGTGGTGAAGGGCAAAGAATACATTTGGCAACGCAGATAGGCTCAGGTCTTACAGGCGTGCTGTATGTACTTGACGAACCTTCTATAGGATTGCATCAGAGAGACAATGACAAACTTTTAGAGACTTTGATAAAACTTAGAAATTTAGGCAATACTTTAATTGTTGTTGAGCATGACGAAGATACTATGCGCATCGCAGATCATATAATAGATTTAGGACCCGGAGCCGGAACGCGCGGCGGATATATTGTTGCAGAAGGTAACGCAAAAGAAATAATGAAATCTAAAAATTCTCTAACAGGACAATATTTAAAAGGGACTTTGCAAATACCTGTGCCAAAAAAGAGAAATCAGCATTTGGATAAATGGCTTACGGTAGAAGGCGCTCAGCAGTTTAATTTAAAAAATATAAACGCTAGTATTCCGCTGGAGCTTTTTGTATGTATTACTGGAGTTTCCGGTAGCGGTAAATCTACTTTGGTGCACGAGATAATATATAAAAATCTCGCTCATGAATTGTATCACGCAAAAGAAAACCCCGGAAAATTTAAAAGTATGGAAGGACTTGAGTATATAGACAAGGTTGTAATTGTAGATCAGTCGCCTATAGGAAGAACTCCAAGATCAAATCCTGTAACTTATACCGGAGCATTCTCAATAATAAGAGATTTATTTACGCAAGTTCCTGAAGCTAAGGCAAGAGGCTATCAGCCCGGTAGATTTTCTTTCAATATAAAAGGGGGAAGATGTGAGAATTGTCAGGGCGATGGCGCTTTAAAAGTTGAAATGCAGTTTCTACCTGATATTTATGTTAAATGTGATGTTTGCGGCGGGAGAAGATTTAATGAAGAAACTTTGCAGATAAGATATAAAGGCAAAAATATAGATGAAGTTTTAAACATGACGATCGAAGAAAGCGTAAAGTTTTTTGAAAATATTCCTGCGTTAAAAAGAATTTTATCTACGCTTGAAGATGTTGGACTTGGATATGTAAGAATGGGACAGCAAGCGACGACTCTTTCAGGTGGAGAAGCGCAAAGAATAAAACTTTCTGCGGAACTCTCCAAAAGGGCTACAGGAAGAACAATATACATTTTAGATGAGCCGACCACGGGTTTACATTTTGCCGATGTAGGCAAACTGCTTGAAGTATTACAAAGACTTTCGTATGCTGGCAATACGGTTTTGGTTATAGAACATAATCTCGATGTTATTAAAACTGCTGATTGGATTATTGATCTAGGACCGGAGGGGGGTGAAAGAGGCGGGAAAATAGTTGCCGAGGGTACTCCTGAAGACATAATGAAGAATGCTAAATCATTTACGGGATATTACCTAAAAAAGTATATAAATCGTCATGGACAGTAATATAAAAAGAGAGAGGAGAATAATGCTTTTAAATTTGTTGGTGTACTCAATTATTTTCGGTATTTTCTACACGTTAATATTCTTATTGCTTCACAAAGTAAAATTTCTTAAAACAGACTTTGCTCCATTATTCTTTTTTACTTCAATTATGTATCTTACGCTTACGTTTCTACTAAAGAGATACATCGATTTGTAAAAAGTTTTTTATAGTTTAGTGATTGTGAAAATAATATGAATAAAAATTTTACAGCATTGTTTCTAAAAGATTTAGAAAAACACAAAGATGAAGTTTTTGCGCAGTGGGTTGCTAAGATTTTAAACATATGTCCCGGCGGATACGGTGAAGGTGATGTTTTACTTGGTTTGCGCATTCCACAAATACGCGTTATAGCTAAAAAATATTGGAAGAATATCAATCTAAAAGAAGTCGAAAAATTGTTCCGGCATGAAATCCACGAAGTAAGGCTTGCCTCATTAATGATTCTAGTCGAAAAATATGCAAAAGCAATCGATGTTGATAAATATGATATTGTTAAAATATACTTAAACAATTCAAAATACATTAATAACTGGGATTTGGTTGATTTGTCCGCCCCAAACATATTGGGACATTTTTGGTATTTGAGCGCTTCTTTAACGGATTTTTGGAAATATGCTATATCGGGAAATATTTGGAAGGAAAGAATTGTCATGGTTTCGACTTTTTATTTTATCAAGCAAAATAGATTTGCCGAAACGTTAGAACTTGCAAAAATGTTTTTGACCAACGAATATGATTTGATACATAAAGCTTCAGGCTGGATGCTTAGAGAAGTTGGCAAAAGGGATATAAAAACTCTAATTACATTTTTGGATAAATATTCTCATGTTATGCCAAGAACAATGCTTAGATATTCTATTGAAAAATTTCCTGAACGGCAAAGAAAGTTTTACTTAGAAAAAAGTTCCCATAGTTTATAAAAAGATTAGCGGTGTCTTTGCGAGGAACAAAATGACGAAGCAATACGGCATTGTTGTTGATGTCGCTATTAATTACACTAATGTGCTTTTACTATACAAAACGAAGAATTCGTCTAAGACTTAAAAATTGTATGCTTGTAAGACGATAAACAGCTCAAATCTCAAACATTCTTGGAGTATCTAAAACGCTATATAAAAACATAACTCGTTAGCAAAATAATCGCAAATCATTTTAACGTATTTTCTATATCCTTGCCAAAAC
>JAIXMY010000054.1 GCA_020328045.1 Candidatus Endomicrobiellum pyrsonymphae | reverse complement strand
CCCCATTGTTGCGTAGCTAGTATCTGCCATTTTAACGTTTTCGGTTGTACCGTTAAATTATTTTTTTCCGCAATGCTTGATACCTTTCAAATAATCATAGGTTTTGTGATTGTTTGCATGCTTATTAATCGGATATTAATTACGATATCGCATATAAATTAAACAGCAAAAAATTTTACAACAACACCAAACTTTATTTCCATCGCCATTGTACTCTTATTCCAATTATGCTACACTCACGCTTTATGTTTTTATTTTAACCATCTTTAAGAAAGCAATTTGAAATGCGAACTTAAAACATAGACATATCCAATTTATTGCGCTTGGTAGCGCAGTTGGGACAGAGCCGAGGTTTGGCATGGCTAAACAAGTGATTGCCTTACCTACTTGGATACTGATTGTAACTATGGGATGTAAAATTGTAAAAAATAAAGCAAGAGCGTATTCATGCCAATAAAATTAAGCATATTGGAGAGAGGATACGCTTTAACTAATAAAAACAGGAGAAGTGTTCATGGAGAATTTGAAACATAAGCTTCAAAGTCGTCACATTCAGTTTATTGCTTTGGGGGGAATAATCGGCACCGGTCTTTTTTTAGGCGCGGGAAGCTCAATTTCTGCAGCCGGACCGTCCGTTATTCTAGCATATTTATTGATAGGGATTATAGCATTTTTAATTATGCGTCAGCTTGGCGAAATGAGTACTAACGAGCCGTCTGCAGGCTCTTCAAGTCATTTTGCCTGTACATATTGGGGCAAATTTCCTGGGTTTTTAGCAGGCTGGAATTATTGGGCTGAGTATGCTCTTTCTGGCATAGCAGAGCTTACCGCTGTGGCAGCATACACGCAATATTGGTTTCCTGATATAGCAACTTGGAAAATTGCTTTGTTCTTCTTCGTACTAGTAAACGCAATTAATCTTATAACTGTAAAAACCTTCGGTGAAGTAGAACTTTGGTTTTCGTCCGTTAAAGTAATTGCAGTATGCGCAATAATTTTAGCCGGCGGGTACATACTTTTCTTTGATCCTAATTTGATTACAGGGGCTTCTATTAAAAATTTGTGGTGCGCAGCAACCGTCGGACCTCACACAGGCGACAAAATGTTCAGCGGGATTTTTCCTAACGGATTTGTCGGATTTGTTCTAACTTTCCCTATGATAATTTTTGCTTTTGATGGTCTAGAACTTATTGGTCTCGCGGCGGCTGAGGCAGAAAATCCTGAAAAAACTATCCCTAAGGCTGTAAATCAGGTCATGTTTCTTATTTTATTTTTATACATAGGCACATTTGTTGTACTTTTATCACTATGCCATTGGAGCAATTTAAATACATCGGACAATCTGTTTGTGATGGTGTTTGACAAACTTGGGTTTAAATATGCAGCATGGATGCTAAATTTTGTAGTTTTAACTGCGGCGTTATCTGTTTACAACAGTTGCATTTACAGTAACAGTCGCATGTTGTACGGTCTTGCTTTGCAAAAAAACGCTCCGCAAGTTTTTGCTAAAACAAACAAAAGAGGTATCCCAACAGCTGCAATTTTTTTATCGGGGGTATTAACATCGTTGGTAGTGCCTTTAAATTATTTCTTCCCAAATTGGATGAACGCTTTTGAAGTAATTGTAAGTTTTTCAGTTATAGGATCCATCATCAATTGGGGCATTATTCCGATAGCTCATTTAAAATTCAGAAAATATAAAAAACTTAACCATCATAAAACGTTATTTCCATCTCCGTTTTACCCGTATTCAAATTATATTACCATTGCATTTCTCGCTTCTATACCTCTCGTTATGGCATTGCCTCAGTTTGGCATGACAAAATTGGCAGTGGCTATGCCGGTTTGGATATTGGTTATATATATTTGGTACAAAATCAGCAAAGGAGTAAAAGCGTAGCTATGAATTCTCTTCAAAAAAGTCATTTAAAACGCAACCTTGAAAATAGACATATCCAATTTATAGCTCTCGGCGGAGCCGTTGGCACAGGTTTGTTTTTAGGAGCAGGAAGCGCAATTTTTGTCGCGGGACCATCCGTACTTTTAGGATATTTAATTGTGGGGATTATCGTTTTTCTAATTATGCGCCAACTTGGTGAAATGAATACTCAAGATCCGTCTGCCGGTTCTTCAAGTTATTTTGCTTATAAATATTGGGGAGAATTCCCGAGTTTCTTGGCAGGCTGGAATTATTGGATTGGGTATGCCCTTGCCGGTATAACAGAACTTATAGCAGTAGCGGCATATACGCAATATTGGTTTCCAAATTTGGCAACGTGGAAAACAGCTTTGTTTTTCTTTGTAATAATAAACCTTATAAATCTTGCAACCGTAAAAGCCTACGGCGAAATTGAGTTTTGGCTTTCATCTATAAAAATTTTTGCTATTTGCGCCATGATTTTAGCAGGCGGCTATATATTATTTTTTGATCCCAATTTAGTTCCCGGAGCCTCTATTAAAAATTTGTGGCAACCAGCAACTGTAGGACCTCACGCAGGCAATTCTCTATTTGGCGGATTTTTGCCTCACGGGCTTATGGGGCTTATAACAGCTCTTCCGATGATTACATTTGCTTTTGGCGGATTAGAGCTTATCGGCGTTACCGCCGCAGAAACTGCCGACCCGTCAAAAACAATTCCTAAAGCTATAAATCAAGTTGTGTTTCGTATTTTGATTTTTTACGTAGGTTCTCTTGCTGCGCTTTTGTCGTTGTATCACTGGAGCAATTTAAGCATATTCGATAGTCCATTTGTAATGATATTTGATAAGATAGGGTTTAAATATGCTGCGTGGGCATTAAATTTTATAGTTTTAACTGCGGGGTTATCTGTTTACAGTAGCTGCATTTACAGTAACAGTCGCATGTTGTACGGTCTTGCTTTACAAAACAATGCGCCACAGGCTTTAGCTAAAATAGATAAAAGGGGCATTCCTTTTACCGCGACATTGTTATCAAGCGCAATAACATTTTTAGTGGTCCCGTTAAATTATTTTGTTCCAAATTGGTTTGAAGCGCTTAAAATAATTATAAGTTTTGCTGTTATGTGCATTCTTGTAAACTGGGGAATGATTACTTTATCCCACTTAAAGTTTAAACAGAAAAATCCCAAAACACTGTTCCCTGCTCCATTTTATCCTTATTCAGGGTATATAACGCTTGTCTTTATAATTTTTATTTTAGTTATTATGGTCTTGCCACAAATTGGAATGGCTAAACAGGTTATTGCTTTGCCTGTTTGGATATTGACCGTTTACACATTTTATAGATTCTTACGAGTAAGAAAAGCAAAATAAACCAAGCAATTCGGCAGGCGCATGAAAGATATTTTACAAGTTGGCGTAAAACACTTTTTATGCGGAAGAGTTATCAAAAGAAATAAAAGAAAGACTTGAAGAATTGGAATTTTATAAAGAAATTGTATTAAAGGCAACATTAAAATATGGAAAGGTAAAAATAAAGATAAAGATAGAGAAAGAACGAGGTGGTAAATATAAGGCTTGCTAATATGGAGATTTAGTACAAATAGACAGTCTGCAATTTATGCGAAGAAGGGACAAAGAGATATTTCATAAATGTATATAGATGTAAAATCAAGGGTTGCATTTTCACAAGCGTATACACAAGTTAAGTAGCGCAAATGCAAAAGATTTTTTAGTAAAGATAAACCGAGTAAGTTCGTTTGAAATAAAACATATACAAACAGATAATGGGTCAGAGTTTTATGACGACGATTTGAACGATAGATATAAATATAATCAACAATCATTTGATTGATTATTTACTTTAGTATAACATAAAAAGATTTCATAAAAGTCTTGATTTTGTTTCGCTTTTAGATTTTGCTATAAGTTCTTTCAGCTTGCATTTAGAAAAATCTATTGTGTTACGAGATACTACAGGGGCTTGACAAACTTTTAGAAGTTTTGTTTAATAGGTATGTTGTGGAAGTAAGAGTTCTTTTTTGTGTTAATCAATATAGTAGCAAGTTTAATAGTTAGAAGAGTTGTAAGACTCCGGGAGTGATGAGGAGTGAGGGTCTAACTAAATATGGTAATAACATTGAAACTTTGCTAAATTGGGAAAAAGTGGGAAAGCAAAGAGAGTGGTGTTTTTCTCTGTAAAAAAGTTCTTTGAAAACTAAATAGCATGCAGATAAGCGCCTCGTGAAAGAGGCAATCATGTAATTCAAGAGTCATTATGTAAAAATTAATTCAAGTAGAAGTTGAGAGACTTTTATTTAAATGAGAAGTATCAGTAATTGAGAGCTTATTAACATCTCTATAATTTTTATGGAGAGTTTGATCCTGGCTCAGAGTGAACGCTGGCGGCGTGCCTAACACATGCAAGTCGAGCGAGATTCTGCAGAGCAACGTAGAGTTTAGCGGCAGACGGGTGAGTAACACGTAGGAAACCTCCCTCAGAATGGGGAATATCTCCGAGAAATCGGAGTTAATACCGCATAAGACCACAGTTTGGCATCAAACAGGGGTCAAAGCAGTAATGCGTTTTGAGATGGTCCTGCGACCTATCAGCTAGTTGGTGGGGCAATGGCCTACCAAGGCTATGACGGGTATCCGGTCTGAAAGGATGAACGGACACACTGGAACTGAGATACGGTCCAGACTCCTACGGGAGGCAGCAGTGGGGAATTTTGGACAATGGGGGCAACCCTGATCCAGCGACGCCGCGTGGAGGACGAAGGCCTTCGGGTTGTAAACTCCTTTTGGAGGGGAAGAAAAAAATGACGGTACCCTCAGAAAAAGCCACGGCTAACTACGTGCCAGCAGCCGCGGTAATACGTAGGTGGCGAGCGTTACTCGGAATTACTAGGCGTAAAGCGTATGTAGGCGGTTAGATAAGTCTTTAGTGAAATTTCTCGGCTCAACCGGGAAAGGTCTAAGGATACTGTTTGGCTTGAGTGTGGGAGGGGGAGACGGAATTCCTGGTGTAGCGGTGAAATGCGTAGATATCAGGAGGAACACCGAGGGCGAAAGCAGTCTCCTGGACCAATACTGACGCTAATGTACGAAAGCTAGGGTAGCAAACAGGATTAGATACCCTGGTAGTCCTAGCTGTAAACGATGTTCACTAGATGTGGGAGGTATCGACCCCTTCCGCGTCGACGCTAACGCATTAAGTGAACCGCCTGGGAAGTACGGCCGCAAGGTTGAAACTCAAAGGAATTGACGGGGGCCCGCACAAGCGGTGGAATATGTGGTTTAATTCGACGCAACGCGAAAAACCTTACCTGGGCTTGAACTGCTAATGGTAAAAGCCGGAAACGGTAATGACTCGCAAGGGAGTTAGCAGAGGTGCTGCATGGCTGTCGTCAGCTCGTGTCGTGAGATGTTGGGTTAAGTCCCGCAACGAGCGCAACCCTTATCCCATGTTACCTGTAGCAATACAGGATCTCTGAGGAGACTGCCATTGATAAAATGGAGGAAGGTGGGGACGACGTCAAGTCATCATGGCCTTTATGTCCAGGGCTACACACGTATTACAATGGTCGGTACAGAGGGTAGCGATATCGCAAGGTGGAGCAAATCCCTAAAAGCCGGCCTCAGTTCAGATTGTGGGCTGCAATTCGCCCACATGAAGTAGGAATCGCTAGTAATCGCAGATCAGCAGGCTGCGGTGAATACGTTCCCGGGCCTTGTACACACCGCCCGTCACACCACGAAAGTCAGTCGTAACAGAAGTCGTTGAGCTAACCGCAAGGAGGCAGACGCCTAAGTTATGGTTGGTGATTGGGGTGAAGTCGTAACAAGGTAGCCGTACGAGAACGTGCGGCTGGATCACCTCCTTTCTAGGGAGTAAACATACGTTTTAAGTTTGCTTAAAGCGGGATGTTAACGGTCGATTCTTGATTTATAGCGTTCGGAATTGTCTTTCTTTTGCGGGGCGTTTATTTGCATGTTGTTTAGTTGTTTTGTGCGCTGAAGTGGTAGTTATTACTGTCAAACAGCTTTATGTTGATGCGCTAATGTGGAGTTGCTTGGCTTGGTTGCAGGCTATATCTTTAAGCGGGCGTAAGTGAGTAGTTGTTTAAGCGGGCCTATAGCTCAGTTAGTCAGAGCGCACCCCTGATAAGGGTGAGGTCTGTGGTGCAACTCCACATAGGCCCACCAACAGTTTGACAGTCTGCTTTTATGGAGGCAGTTGTTGGTAAAATGGGGATATAGCTCAGCTGGGAGAGCGCCTGCTTTGCAAGCAGGAGGTCGTCGGTTCAAACCCGACTATCTCCATATAAGCGGTAGCTTCAGATGACACTTATGGCATAGATGTAGCCGGCGTAATGTAGTGGCTATGCTCAGCCAACACCGTCGGCGATATGCCGACGGGGAATTACAAACAAAAATGTCGTTGCAAATCGTGAAAGCGATTAGCATTCATTTGATCAGGTCTGATTACGTATGAAGTGATTGTTTTGTTCATTGAAAACTTAATAGTTGTAAGGTAAATCAAGCGTCTTCAAATTAATTTTTGAAACAATGTGGTACGATTAGTAAATCATATTTAACATTTCGAGAGAGATGAGATAATGTGACCAAGCTACTAAGTGCATATAGTGGATGCCTTGGCTAAGACTGTCGAAGAAGGACGTGGTAAGCTGCGTTAAGCGTCGGGGAGGTGCAAACAACTTTTGATCCGGCGATTTCCGAATGGGGTAACCCACTATGGAGTAATCTATAGTATCCGAGAGGAAGGCAACCCAGGGAAGTGAAACATCTCAGTACCTGGAGGAAAAGAAATCAACCGAGTATACCGAAAGTAGTGGCGAGCGAAATCGGTGAAGCCTAAACCGTTGTGTTTACACAGCGGGGTTGCAGGACCGCGTAAGTAGAGTTACCAATCAGAGAGTTAATCGAACGGGTTTGGAAAATCCGACCATAGAAGGTGAAAGTCCTGTAAATGAAAACTTTTTGACTCGAAGCGGTATCCTAAGTACCATCGGACACGTGAAATCCGGTGGGAATCCGGGGGGACCACCCTCCAAGGCTAAATACAAGTCTTAGACCGATAGTGAACCAGTACCGTGAGGGAAAGGCGAAAAGAACCGCGGGAGCGGAGTGAAATAGAACCTGAAACTGTATGCATACAAGCAGTTCGAGGCTTATGCCGGAAGCGCAAGTAACCGGAATGGCTGAGAGCGTGCCTGTTGAAGAATGATCCGGCGAGTTATTGGTAGGTGCGAGGTTAATTATTATGTTAACGCGTATTAAGTAGCCGTAGCGAAAGCGAGTCTGAAAGGGCGAATAGTACCTATCATTAGACCCGAAGCCAAGTGATCTATGCCTGGACAGAGTGAATTCCCTTTAATCGGGGAAGGAGGCTCGAAGCGTCGACCGTTGAAAAGGTCTTGCATGAGCTGGGTATAGGGGTGAAAGGCCAATCTAACTTGGTGATAGCTGGTTCTCCTCGAAATAGCTTTTGGGCTAGCCTGGAGTGTTAAATCAGAGAGGTAGAGCACTGGATAGTTTAGCGGGTGTAACCCACTTTGCGATGCTAACCAAACTCCGAATTCTCTGACGTATTTCTCTGGAGTCAGTACGTGTGGGATAAGCTTCACGTGCAAAAGGGAAACAGCCCAGACCATCAATTAAGGTCCCAAAATATATGCTAAGTGGTAAAGGATGTGGAATTTCCTAGACAGCTAGGAGGTTGGCTTAGAAGCAGCCATCCTTTAAAGAGTGCGTAATAGCTCACTAGTCAAGTGATTCTGCGCCGAAAACACCCGGGGCTCAAGCATATTACCGAAATTATGGATTCTATAGTAATTAATAGAGTGGTAGAGGAGCGTTCCTGTCGCGCTGAAGGCATACCGTAAGGAGTGCTGGAGCTTCAGGAAGTGAGGATGTCGGAATAAGTAGCGATAAGAGAAGTGAAAATCTTCTCCGCCGAAAACCTAAGGTTTCCTTGAGTAAAGTTCGTCTGCTCAGGGTCAGTCGATCCTAAGCCGAGGCCGAAAGGCGTAGGCGATGGGTATCCGGTTAATATTCCGGAACTATCCTTAGTGCGCATAATGTGTTTGGCTACGCTTTTCAGTAGGTCATCATCCGATTGGAAGTGGATGTTTCTCCGCAAGGAGGAGGACTTGGGGCAACCCGAGGAACTGACTGTATGGGGAGCCAAGAAAAACCTAGACACCTGTGCTGAGGGTAAACGTACCGCAAACGGACACACGTAGGTGGGGTGAAAATCCTAAGGCGCGCGAGATAACTTTCGTTTAGGAACTCGGCATATTGACCCCGTAACTTCGGGATAAGGGGTGCCTATGGCAACATAGGTCGCAGTGAAATGGCCCTCGTGACTGTTTAACAAAAACACAGGACTCTGCTGAAATCACAAGATGATGTATAGGGTCTGACGCCTGCCCGGTGCTGGAAGGTCAAGGGGAGGGGTTAGCTTCTTGAAGCGAAGCTCTGAACTTAAGCCCCAGTAAACGGCCCACCTAACCATGTCCTCCCTGTCGATTCAAACATAGGAGTTAGAACCACAGAACTAAAAGGGTGGTATTTCACATTGTCCCTCCACACAGCCCAAAAGCCATGCTTCAAAGGGTCCCACCTATTCTACGCATTTACTTCCATAAT
>JAIXMY010000053.1 GCA_020328045.1 Candidatus Endomicrobiellum pyrsonymphae | reverse complement strand
GAAAAAAGATACAATTAAGTGAGCATATAAGCTTTATCAAGGTAATATTGCTTACAACAATTGTTAATAATGATTAATAGTTTGCACACAAACAACCATTTTAAGTTTGCCGTCGTTTGTCAGCATAGTCTTTGTTGTTTCTAATAGCGACTACGACTATAGCGGCGCACATAAAGAGTATAACGTTTAACAACAAGATGGCGACCTTGCAGAGGCTCTACGCCTTTTGCTAGCCTTACCGCTATCATTGGCATAAGGAGCAAGACCTGCTGGAGCAACAATTTCTCTTAACAAGGTCGTAGCAGTTTTTCGCCTACTGATTTCACAGAGCTTATCGCTTCTGTAATGCTTCAATGATTACTCTTGTGGAACCTTTGTCTTCTTTATCGTCAAAATATCCTTCACACTTGCGCTTTTTTTGAAGCATTCCTTTAAGATATTCACGATGATTTATAAGCTCTTTCAACTGTTCGTTTTTGCCTTGCTCGTGTAATCTTACTGTTTTACTCTACGATCTTGCGCTCTATAGACATTGTAATCGTGAATTGTGAACTCTTTGACAACTTCGGCTTCATAGTCGCCAGTTAAGTCTATTAAAACTAGTTGTTGTTCATTACGTTCAATCTTGCTAAATAAGCAACAATATTCTCGTCAATGCCACACTGATTAAAACACTCGAGGGCAGACTGCTAAGGAAGAACGACTTATTTTTAAAATGGAGAATAAAGACACGGTATTAAATTCCACTTTCTTGGCGTGATTCCCCTTTCTCTGAAAAAGGGATCACTACAATCTTGCACTTTGCATTTCAGCACGAAGGATTTTGAATTTAGACGAGGCTGTGCTACGT
Organism: Candidatus Endomicrobiellum pyrsonymphae; assembly: GCA_020328045.1. Lineage (GTDB taxonomy): Bacteria > Elusimicrobiota > Endomicrobiia > Endomicrobiales > Endomicrobiaceae > Endomicrobiellum > Endomicrobiellum pyrsonymphae. The sequence goes on along the minus strand of JAIXMY010000053.1, from coordinate 8,277 downwards.
AACAACGTATAAATTCAAAAGACGAACGCTACTGCGCTTGCCAAACTATATTGCCTGCCACTATAGTCATAACAGTCCCGCCTTTAAACTTCCTTCCTATAAAAGGCGAATTCTTACTTTTTGAAACTATATTTTCTTTCTTGAACTCATAAGAATATTTTGGATCTATTATTGTTATATCTGCAATATTTCCGTTTTTAAGAGATCCTCTGTCGACAAGATTAAAAATCTTTGCAGGATTTAAAGTCATTTTTGATATTGCGTCTAAAAGACTTAAAACATTTTTATCCACAAGCTCGTTTAAAACAAGACTTAACATTGTTTCAAAACCGATGATACCAAACGGAGCTAAATCAAATTCTCTATTCTTTTCTTCGCGAGTATGAGGTGCATGATCTGTAGCTATACAATCTATCGTTCCATCTGCAAGACCCTGTTTTATTGCGTCAACATCTTTTTGCTCCCTTAATGGAGGATTCATTTTTGTATTTGCATCATAAACTTTTACAACATCATCGGTTAAAGTAAAATAATGAGGGCAAGTTTCTGCGGTAACTTTTATGCCTTTCTCCTTTGCCTGTCTTACTAAACCCACTGACCCGGCAGTTGAAATATGAGCGATATGTAAATACCCACCTGTAAGCTCTGCAAGCATTATATCACGACTTACCATAACTTCTTCCGCCTGTTTTGGAATACCCCTTAAACCTAAAACTGTGGAATTTTTTCCTTCATTCATAACGCCATTTCTACTTAATTCTTTATCCTCACTGTGCGAAATAACGGGGAGCTTAAACATCTTTGTATATTCCAAAGTACGACGCATAATTTGTGAATTCGATATAGGCGATCCATCATCGCTAACCGCAATAATTCCGGCTTTTTTAAGAACTCCTATCTCCGAAAGTTCTACACCTTGAGATCCTTTTGTCGCGCAACCTACAGGAAAAACATTAATTAATCCTTCTTTTTGAGCTTTAAGAAGAACAAACTCAACGGTTGGAGCATTATCTATGACAGGCGTAGTGTTTGGCATACAAAAAACAGTTGTTATTCCGCCTTTTGCAGCTGAGCGCATACCTGTATAAATAGTCTCTTTGTCTTCTTGTCCCGGTTCTCTCAAATGAGAATGAACATCAATAAGTCCGGGAACAGCAATTTTGCCTTTTCCGTCAATAATTTTATCCGCGCTGCCTGAAAACCGCGATACAATTCTACCATTGTCAATAAAAATATCACCCACAATATCTTTATTCTGTGACGGATCAACTACTCTGATATTCTTAACCTGCAGACGCATTTTTCCTCTTTGGACTTAAAAGATACAAAACTGCCATTCTCACTGCTATTCCGTTTGTGACTTGTTCGTTAATTACAGCATTTGAGCTATCGGCAACATCGGAAGAGATTTCTATTCCTCTATTCATAGGACCTGGATGCATAACTAATACACCTGGTCTTGCCGTCGCAAGTCTTTCTTTCGTCAACTGATAGAGCTCGACATATTCATGAACCGACGGAAACAAATTTTCTTTCTGGCGCTCAAGTTGTATTCTTAAAATATTTACTACATCAGCTTTTTTAACAGCTTCATCTAAATTGTAATACACCTTCACCCCCAAGTTTTCAATACCGATAGGAATCAAAGTCGGAGGACCAGCTACGGCAACTTCAGCGCCCATCTTTGTCAGCGCCCATATATTTGACTTCGCAACTCGCGAATGTAATATATCGCCGACGAGTAACACTTTTAGTCCTTCAAATTTCTTCTTTTTTTCATACATAGTATATAAATCAAGAAGCCCTTGAGTAGGATGTTCGTGGAATCCATCGCCGGCATTTATTATAGATGCACTAAGATTTCTTGCGAGAATATCTGGCGCGCCGGCCAATGAATGTCTGATAATTATATAATCTGCTTTCATTGCTTCAAGAGTTTTACCTGTGTCTATAAGACTCTCGCCTTTTACAACACTTGAAGTATTTATGACGACATTCACAACATCGGCAGAAAGCCTTTTAGCAGCAATTTCAAACGAAGTTTTTGTACGCGTGGAGGGCTCATAGAATAAAGTTACTACTGTTTTACCTATCAACGTAGGAGCCTTCTTCACAGATCTTGTAAAAAGACTTTTAAACGGTTTCACCGAATCTAAAACTGTTTGTAAATCTTTTCTGTCAAAATGCTCAAGACCAAGTAAGTCTTTGCGATTAAGAGACATTCTCGCTCCCATTGTATAATCAAATCGCTTTAAATTGCACGGTGTCTTTGCGAGAAATGAAATGACGGAGCAATCCAGCATTGTTGTTGTCTAGATTGCTACGACTTGCAGATGTCGCACAAGTCTCGTAATAACGAGGCGATGCTAAAACTTAACAGAGCAACTTAAAGCGATTTGACTATAAATATCATTATTTTGCAACCGTAACTTTATCCATTCCATCCGTTTCTTCACATTCAACCTTGATAAATTCTTCACTTTGATATTTTACACCTACATACTTTGCTTCTATTGGAAGCTCACGAAAACCTCTGTCAACAAGAATCGCAAGTTGAATGGACTTTGGTCTGCCAAAATCCATTAAAACATCTAAAGCCGATCTTACAGTTCTACCTGTATAAAGAACATCGTCAATCAGAATTATATTTTTACGACTTATATCAAAGGGGATAACAGTATCCTTGATAACAGGCATATTAGAACCGAAATTGTCAAGATCGTCTCTGTGAAGCGTAATATCTAAAGTTCCAAACGATATTTGTTCTCTATCTATCCCCGCAAGCTTTGCAACTATGGTAAGAATTCTTTTAGCCAAAAACACGCCTTTATTTTGTATTCCAACAATCGTAAGCTCGCTTATATCTCGATTATCTTCAAAAATCTCTTTTGAAATCGTATCTACAACGTTTTGAAATGCTTTAGCATCAAGTATAATTTTTGACATTTTATTTTTTTAATCCTTCGACATATTTTTCTATTCCATCTTTTTGGAGCTTCAAATCTTCTTCAACTACAGCTTCCGACATTTTCACTTTATAAACTTTAAGTTTCTCTTTTAAATTATCATCACTTACAGCTATAATCTGCACGGCTAAAATCGCCGCATTTACAGCGCCCGCTTTACCTACTGCAACCGTTGCAACAGGCACGCCCTTTGGCATTTGAACTATTGAAAACAGAGAATCCAAATTTGAAAGATTTTTGCTTTCAACAGGAACACCTATAACGGGAAGAATTGTCTTGGAAGCAATGACACCGGGAAGTGCGGCAGACATACCAGCAGCAGCTATAAAAATTTTTACCCCTGAGCTTTCTGCATCTTTGATACATCGCTCTAAATGTTGAGCAGTTCTATGAGCTGAGGCTATACCTAAACTATAACCCAATCCAAACTCTTTCAATGTCTTAACAGTTTCTTTAATCAAAACTAAATCTGAGCCTGAACCAACAATAATTGCAACATCGGTTCTATTTTTCATTTAAAGTTCTCCATGCTATATCGCGTCTATAATGCATACCCTCAAAATGAATAAGTCTAACATTTACATAAACTTTATCTATAGCATCTTTTATGTTGTTTGCTACTGAAGCAATACCCAACACCCTGCCACCGGAAGTAACAAATTTGCCATTTTCAAATTTTGTTCCGGCATGAAATACCATTGTATTTTTGTCATTTATATTTTCAATTCCTTTTATTTCAAAACCTTTTTTAAAACTTCCCGGATATCCGCCTGACGCAAGTACTACACAAACCGAAAACTCTTTTTTCCAATTAACCGTTATATTTGAAAGTTTTTGATCTAAAATTGCTATGCAAATATCGGTTAAATCTGTATCTAGTAGTGGCAAAACCGCTTGCGTTTCAGGATCACCAAAACGACAATTAAATTCCAAAACGTACGGAGAATCGTCGTTCATAATTATGCCAATGTACAAAACTCCTTTATAGTCAAGCTGTTCAGATTTTATACCACCTATAACTTTACGGGCAATGGCATCAACTTTTTTACTCACATTACCCATAGTCAAAGGAGCAGGAGCATATGCCCCCATACCGCCGGTATTTGGACCTTGGTCGCCATCGTATATACGTTTATGATCCTGGGAGACAGGCATCACAGAATAAGACACGCCGTCCGTAAACATTAAGCATGAAAGTTCTAGACCATTGATATATTCTTCTACAATTACGCTTGTTCCGGCATCGCCCAAAACCTTTTCGCTCATCATCCGCCTAACGGCATTTTTAGCATCTTCTCTGCCATTACACACATAAACGCCTTTACCGGATGCAAGTCCATCGGCTTTTACTACAACTTTATTATTTTCTTCCAAACTTTCTAAAAATTTTAAAGCGTCACCAACATTTGCAAAATTATCATACCGCGCCGTAGGAATACCATACTTCAGCATAAATTCCTTAGAATATATTTTGCTTGATTCTAATTTAGCGGCATTTTTTGATGGACCTACTATCTTTAAGCCTTTAGTTTGAAAATAATCCACTATTCCCAAAGACAATGGAACTTCAGGACCTACAAAAGTAAAATCTATTCTATTTGCTTTAACAAAGTCTGCAAGTTTAGCAAAATCGTCCGCTGCAATATCTACGCTCTCAGCAATTTGCGATATTCCGCTGTTTCCCGGCACACAATATATTTTGTCAACTTTAGAACTTTTTGCAAAACGCCAACATATTGCATGCTCTCTTCCGCCGGAGCCTATAACTAACAAATTCATCCAATCCCCTGACTATAAGTATTAAATTTCTTAGAAAATGTATTTATCGAAAAATTTCACTGTTGCAATAAAAATAACAAAGGCAAAAAATCAAAGTAATTATCATTGCTTTCAATTTCTGCCTGACAGCCTACGCCATCTCACTATTTCCATAAAACTTGCTCGAACGAATTTTAAACGCGTACTGGCTACGTGTTTCTTCGCTTAAATCCGCATAACTCAGTAAAACTCTCACACGACTCTTTTTTTGGCGACTACTTCTTTTTGACCATACAAAAAACCCTACCACTGTCTTTTTCATCGAGACTATTGCCATCTTGAAACAAACAACTCACACAGCAACCCAGTTTACACATCCTTTTTACAAATTTTCTGTAACAACGAGCTCATGTAATTTTACAAAATAACAAAAGTGTTAGCAATCAATTGTATTTTTGTCAGACGAAACAAAAGTACCAAAATTTCTTGCCACTGAGCTTCATTCACACTTCAAGGAGTTATTTGCCAGTATTCTTAATTAAGTAATCAGAAATAGCTATGCCGGACAAATAATGTTTAATTAAATCTTTATGTTCCTTTGTTTCAGAAGATTGTTCTATTTCTCCTGTTTTACTCCGATTCCACTTATAGAATGCTACCTCGCCATTATTGAAATTATACTTTACAATGCTATTGTTATTCATTATAAAACCATTATCTATTGAAATAATATTATCATTGGTCTGATTTGATAAAAGATTTTTACCCATAGCTGTATATTCCGCGCTTGAAATCGATACATTATACAAAGTTGGCAAAATGTCTAAATGTGAACCGAAAACAGAAGTGTCTATATTTTTAGGTTTCAACGTATTGGGAATGTATAGATAAAATGGAACTCTGAATGAATCTAGCATCGTCTTTTCTGAATAACCTATAACGTTCCAAAAATTATGATCACCTGTAACCGCTATAATGGTGTTATCTGCATATTTTGATTTTTTTATTTTTGTAATAAACCTGCCAAGCATTTCGTTTGAGTACTGATAAGTAATAAATCTTTTATTAGCAAGCCTCCTTCCTATTATGTTCTTATCTAAGGCCTCAGGGACATTAAGAGGAAGAGGTTTATAATCATTTGGTATTGAATACGGAGGATGATTACTTGTTGTCATAACATAAATAAATTTTTGTTTTTCGTTTTGACTTAACACTTCAAACAAATATTCAAAAAGATGTTCATCATAAACACCCCATTGATTGCGAGGCCAAGCATTATCCATACTGCCCTCGCCTAAAACATTATCAAAACCAATGTTTGGCATAAAGTTGCCTACATTTCTCCAGCCTACGTTACCACCATATAAAAAAGTGGTTTCATAACCTTTATTTTTATAAGGTATTGGACCTGAAAAAGCATATTTTTTGTATGCATATTCTGATTGTGATAAATAGATTGAAAACGGTAATCTTACTACGTTTGCAATAATACCTTCGAGGCTTCCTACAGTGCCTTTATGCGCGGGTAAAAAATTATAAAAAACCAAATCTGTGTTGAAATGTTCTTTTAATTCGCCCAAAACATTAAACGTTTCGGAGTTATATTTTGCTAAATCTCCACCAAAACTTTCCATAACAATAAGAATAACATTTGGCTTTAAATCTTCTATCGCTTTATTATATGGCAGCACGCAAGATAAAGAGTCCTCAGGATTTTTTTCAGGGATATCGCTAATGTTAATATTTAAATAATCCGCAAATGCTTTTCTTATATCACTTTCATATCCGGCTTTTGTCGCGTAATCAACTTTATTATTGTCTTGATGTCTAAGTTCTATGGCATTTTGTAAAGTATATATTCCGTTTATAGAAACTTTATTTAAAAACGAATTTGAAGAAACTCCCGCGTTATCCATACCAAGAGGAAAAATTCCAAAAGAACCTCTTGCCGCCATGAAATTAACCAATATCATTGCAACGGCAACCACTATTTTAAACACATACTTTCTAGGAAAAACATCTTTCTCATATTTTAAAACCAACATATATTTTGAAAGAATAAAAATTATTACATACAACAAAATAAAACTGCCAACTGCTAGAAACAGATTATAATTCTCAGCAAAAGTTGACAGTAATGCCTTAGTATCATCTTCAAACAGTCCAAAAATCAAAATATTGAAATGATTTTGAAAATATGAATAGAAACCAAAATCAAAAATTAACAAAAGAAAAAGACTTCCCATGAAGATAGTGTAATATAATTTTAAAAAAGTAATAATATTTTTAAGTATAAGTTCCTTATTAACAAACAATAAAATAACCAAACAAAAAGTTATAGGGATATTCAAATATGCCAAAACTGCTAAATCATATCTCACGCCCATATAAAATGCTTTCAATATATCAAAACCAAGCTCTTCAAAACTCAGTCCCTTGCCATAGTACGTAAAAAATACGAAACGAAATACCGACATCAACAATAAAAATATAAAATTAATAGATACTATTTTAAAAAGTAACGACTTAAAATTTTTTGTCATACATTTTCCTCAAATTTTTAAAAACTTATGAGATTTTTGAGCAAAAGGAATAAACAGAAGAATGATAAAATATCCCAGAAACATACTGATAATTAAAATATCAAAACGTAATCCATAAATAAATGAAAAGATTACATCTCTTAAATGAAAAGATTACATCTCTTAATGGTATATTTGAAAAAGTATCATGATATACAGTATAAAACAAGAAACGAAATAACGAGAATATTATTCAAGATGACAAAAAACATATCAACGCAACATTTATTTTGAGTTTTACATCCTGCTAATACTGTATAAATAAAATCTTTTTTATTTTATTCATATTTCCATTAGATCCCTTTTCATTAGATCCATTTGAAGTTTTCACTGAAAAAATTTCACGCATCATATTAATTCAACACCTTTTTTACCATTTTTAATATATCCTATTGCCTTTGCGTCCTTAAAAAATCTCTTCACCTGCGTGGCAACATTAGCGTGAACAATTAAAATCATCCCTATTCCCATATTGAGCGTCCTATAGATGTCTTCTTCAGGAACGTTTCCTTTTTCTTGAACAAGTTTGAAAATTTCAGGAACTTTCCACGAACCTTTTTCAATAACCACTCTGATATTTTCAGGCAAGATTCTTGCTATTTTGTCATAAAAACTCCCACCTGTTATATGGGCAATACCTACTATATCTTGTTTTTCTGAGTTGAATTTTGTAAGAGCGGCAAGAATCTCTTTAACGTAGATCCTTGTGGGAGCAAGAAGCTGTCTTGAATATTTTTTTAATTCTGAATCCGAGAAAACTTTTCTTATAAGAGAATATCCGTTTGAATGAGGTCCGCTTGACGGCAATCCTATTATTACATCGCCGGACTTTATTTTACTTCCGTTAATTTCTTTTCCTTTTTCAATGATGCCAACTGAAAAACCTGCTAAATCGTATTCTCCATCTTTATAAAATCCGGGCATTTCGGCAGTTTCTCCCCCTATAAGTTGTGAACATGACAATTTGCATC
>JAIXMY010000106.1 GCA_020328045.1 Candidatus Endomicrobiellum pyrsonymphae | reverse complement strand
CTATTAGAAACAACAAAGACTATGCTGACAAACGACGGCAAACTTAAAATGGTTGTTTGTGTGCAAACTATTAATCATTATTAACAATTGTTGTAAGCAATATTACCTTGATAAAGCTTATATGCTCACTTAATTGTATCTTTTTTCAGGGACTTCTTTCATCACTTTTTTCAGTGGGTCGATGAGAGAGTACGCATTTGTATTATTTAATTTTACTTCCTTTTCAAAAACTCTACAACATCGCTTGAAGCTTGTTAATCCTTACAACAACCAAACCTAAAGAGTTTAATATTTACACAGAAGATCTATTTTAAAGTTATAAGCACTTGCAAACCGCAGGACAAACTTTATTTAATGGACAAGTTGAATGATCTGGACTTCTTGCTCTACAAATACGTCTTCCTAAAGTTTGTATATAAAAAGAAAACTTTACCCAATATTCTTTCGGCACCGCTTTCATCAAATCTTTTTCAATTTTAACAGGATCATTATATTTGGTAAGTCTAAGCAAATTCGCAATTCTTATGACGTGTGTATCGACCGCAATCCCTTCCACTCTACCAAAAGCGCTTCCTAAAACAACATTTGCGGTCTTTCTAGCAACGCCTGGAAGAACAAGAAGCTCTTCCATAGTTTGAGGAACAATCCCGTCATAATTATCTGTTATTAGCTGAGCGGATCTGATAATATTCTTAGCTTTGTTTCTAAAAAAACCTGTAGATCTTATATAGTTTTCAAATTCCAAAACATCGACTTTTGCATAATCATTTATATTTTTATACCGCTTAAAAACATTCTCTGTAACTTTATTAACTCTTTCGTCGGTACACTGCGCGGACAAAATCACCGCGACAAGAAGCTCAAAAGGAGTTGAAAAGTTCAGAGCGCATTTTACGTCTCCAAAATCTTTTTCTAAAATTTTTGTTATTTTAAACGCATATTTTTTTTTACTTTTTCCCATTGATAATTCCAAGTATCTTTTTATGCATCGCAATGCTATTCGACACAAGCATTGTATCTTGAAACGCAGAATCTTTTGAACCTCTATAATCCGATACCTCGCCGCCCGCCTCCTTAACTATTATGATGCCAGCTGCAATATCCCAAGGTTTTAACCCTTCCTCCCAAAAGAACTCAAAGCGTCCGCATGCCACATAAGACATGTCTAAGGCCGCAGAGCCAAGTCTTCTTATCCCTTGAGTCTCAAATATTATATTTTTAAAATTTTTCATTAGTTTGGTATTACCTTTTTTAATAGAATAAGGAAATCCCGTAACGGCTAAAGAACGAATTGTATCTTTTACTTTTGAGACTTCTATTTTCTTGCCATTAAGCCATGCTCCCTTATTTTTTTCTGCTACAAAAATCTCTTTCATAACTGGAGCATAAATTACGCCGGCAATAATTTCATTTTTATATTTTAATCCTATTGAAACGCAAAACATAGGAAGCCCATGTACAAAATTTACAGTACCGTCAAGGGGATCAATAATCCAACAATAGTCTTTACTAATCTCATTTACACCGTCTTCTTCAGCTAAAACACCATGCTGAGGAAAAACATCTTTTATTACCTTTATTATCGCTTTTTGAGAATTTTTGTCAGCCTGAGTAACGGGATCAATTTTTCCTTTATACTCGATATTGAGTATGCCATTGTAATGCTTTAAAAGTACGGCTGCTCCAACTTTTGCTGCAACTAACGCCGTATTTGTATAAGACGAAAAATTCTCAAAAAGCGATAATAAAGGTAATAAAAGATGTTTTTCATCAGCATGGTGTTTTAGCTGAAGAAGACGGTGTAAATGAGATTAGTAAAGACTATTGTTGGATTATCGTCAAGGGGATCAATAATCCAACAATAGTCTTTACTAATCTCATTTACACCGTCTTCTTCAGCTAAAACACCATGCTGAGGAAAAACATCTTTTATTACCTTTATTATCGCTTTTTGAGAATTTTTCGTCTTATACAAATACGGCGTTA
>JAIXMY010000052.1:4807-9913 GCA_020328045.1 Candidatus Endomicrobiellum pyrsonymphae | reverse complement strand
AGACGATGATTGGGGAATAATCTGTCTGTTTGATGTGGCAATATGGCAAAAATGGCAGAATGTTGAGAAAGGAATGATGGCGATGTTGAAAACAGATTTGGGGACGAGGAAGATGTTGCAGGAGAAGTTGTAGTCGAAGAAAAAGTTGCAGTCGTAGTATAAAAAATCTTTGTAGTAGTCTGAAAAGTCTTCGCTACCCGACGAGAAAATATACGCATGCGTGATTCGCGTATAGAAATCTTTGTACTAGTCTGAAAAGTCTTTACACTGCGGGTTTTACATTAAAAAAAAGAAACTTACAAGCATACCTCAAACGCTCTCGTAAGTTTCTTTAATCTGTAGTGCCAACTGTGTAATGACTGTCTGTTTTAGGATAGCTCCTCATATCCATAAGTCCTAATCGCTTTTACAAATCTCTCTATTTGATACTTAGGACTTAGTCCTAAAATATTTTTCTTTTTCTGCCATTAAGTTCATCGGATATTCGTCAGACTGCTTGTCAAAGATTTTTATAATCCCGTTAATGTTAATGAGCAGTTGAAAGATTACAACAAGCTACTAGCAGATAAAAAAGACACAGAAATGGAGTTGTTGAAAAAAAATGTGAGAAGCAGAGTTGTTGAAAAAGAAATAGAAAATCTTAAACTAAAATTAGAGATTGAACAACTTAAAAACGGTAAAAAAGATAAGAAAAATAGTCTTAAGACACAAATTCGTAACTACGCTTATTAATTTGGGACAACTTATAAAAAAGATTAGCGCAATAGTAGGTCATGCAAGCATTACGATGACAGAGAGGAAATTGAAATAATTTTGAAAAAGAGTGGAGCGCAGACATGGATTGTAAGAAAAAACTTTTTGGCGTTTATAAAAATCAGAGTGTGTATTCTTTTGTTTTTACTAATAACAACGGATTTAGCGTTGAGTGCATATCTTACGGAGCAACATTAAAAGCTCTTTATTTTCCGCGAAGACAGTCTGCCTCTGAAAACAAAAGCGTTGTTTTGGGTTACGATAATTTAGACGATTATTTGAAAGATGTTTATTTTTTAGGATCTTGTATCGGTAGGACGGCCGGCAGGATAGGAAAAGCGAGCTTTGAGTTAAACGGTAAAATATACAATATTGATAAAAATGATGGAGATAACAATCTTCATGGTGGTAAAAATGGATTTCATTCTTTGATATGGAATGGACAGATAATAAATGGTGAAAAGACAGGAGTAAAATTTTTCAAAGCTGTTAAGTCTGATGACGATGCGTTTCCGGGAAATATGAGTCTAGAAATAACATACTTGTTAAATAATGATAATGAACTGGAAATAGTTTTTAAAGGAACTTCAGATAAAGCTACTTTGTTTAATCCGACAAATCATGCCTATTTTAACCTTAACTCCAATCAAGACGACGGTATTTTAAATCATTATCTTATGCTTAACGCCGATAAATATTTGAAAACGGATGAAACACTTATTCCAACGGGCGACAAAATCGATGTAAAAATGAGCGCGTACGATTTTACAAAAGAACGTTTAATTGATGATAGTCTAAAAATTTTAACAAAAAACTATTCCATCAAAGGAGCGGGACTTGATACTCCATTTTGCTTAAATAGTTCCGTTGCCGCCGTATTAAAAAATGCAGATAAAAGTCGCTGTATAACAATTGTTACGGATAGAAACGCCATGGTTGTATATACGTCGAATTATTTTGACAGTAAACAAACGATAAACGACATATATTCTAAACCTTACATGGCAATAGCGCTTGAAGCGCAGATTTTGCCCGATGCAATTCATCATAAAAATTTTGGCAATACAGCAGTTATGGAATCAGAAACAAAAGAATATAAAACGATTATACAAATGCGGCAATATTAGACTTCCTGCATAAATCAACCCACTGAAAAGCCCCCGGCTGACTTCATCTAACACCCTTAATTATACTTGTTTTTTAAGGAACAATACCACGTCAATACCTAACGGCATTGTCACCCCTTTCAAAGCAAGGGAAATTTACAATCCGTGTATGTATTTATACCTTTTCTTATATCACAGTGAGGTCAAATGTACCAATGGTACAGCATAGATTAACTTTTCGATGACAAAAATGAGCGCATTGGTCTTTTTTTCAACATCGTGCCGAGAGCTAAACAACGCTCCCAAAATAGGAATATCGCATAAAAAAAGTTCTGTATTAATAACAATATTATAAAATCCTTATCTCTCCACGTCAAAACGATATCTTCCGTCATATGGCGCTTAACTTCAGGGAAATAAAAAAATCCGCGCTTAACATTAATATCATTGCAAACGCGAAAATACTTAAACATACTGCGCAAACTTTAATGAACGTTGATTTTTGGGATATGGTAAAAATAAAATCATTATAAACACACCAAGAAACAAACTAATTGTAGCAACATCAAAACGTAAACCATAAACAAAACTTGCCACTCTATCATAAAAAGACAATGCTTGAAAAATATCAGAGTACACAATGCAAAACATTAAACGAAACAATGTAAATATTAACAGCATCAATATAAAATAAAACAATGAAATTTATATTTTTAGTTTTATGTCCTGTGGATATCGCGATGAAAGAATTGCTTTAATTTTATTCATAGTTATAGTTTTTCTCTGAAAAATTTTTAAAAATTACTTCTGTTTTTTATCAAACAGTCTAACAACTGCCCATATTTTTCTTCTATAGTCAAATCGCTCTAAATTGCGCCAAAAGCGGAAGCAAAAATTGTAGCCACAAAAATTCCATGCTACGTCATTCCGGGATAACAGGATTTACAAAAATAACGTATGCCATCGTAAAAAATGTTGTAAGTTCTGCGAGAACTTCGATTGAAACAGTAGTTTTGTTTTCTTTTAGTTTAAAAAAATCTTTCGTTCAAAATTAGTCCTACAGTCAAGCGATTTTATATATTTTTAGTATTTCAACTATTGCGCTTTCTGGAGTTAAAAGTTTAACACCGTCTTTTCCGTTTCTTCTTGCTTTTAGCTCTACATTTCCGTTTGCAAGATTTTTTTCGCCAATTGTTATTCTGTATGGAATACCTATCAAATCCGCATCTTTAAATTTGATGCCCGCTCTTTCGTCTCTATCATCAATCAAAACGTCAAGACCTTTTGCCGAAAGCTCTTTATATATTTTGTTGGTTACTTCTTCAGTTTTTTCGTCGGCATAATTTACAGGTACAATTACAATTTCAAATGGAGCTATATTATCAGGCCATATTATGCCGTTATCATCGTGAGATTGTTCTATTGTCGCTGCGAGTATTCTTGTAACGCCTATTCCGTAACAGCCCATGACAATAAAATTTTCTTTACCGTTTATGTCAAGATATGTAGCATTGAGCGATTTTGAATATTTTGCGCCAAGTTTAAATATATGTCCTATTTCGATACCTCTTGAAAATTTTAATGTTTCTTTTTTGCATCTAGGACATGTATCGCCTTCCATAACTTTTCTAACATCAGCAATTATATCTACCTTATAATCCCTATTATAATTTACATTTCTTAAGTGATAATCTTTTTTGTTTGCTCCGGTTATCGCGTTCGAGATTCCAACAACTGATAAATCTGCTATAATCTTCACATTTTTAAGACCTGACGGACCGGCAAACCCTATAGGAGCATTTGTAATGGAAGTAACAGTCTGCTCGTCTGCAAGGACAACTTTCGTTGCGCCAAGCAATGACTGTAGTTTTATTTCGTTGATTTCATGATCGCCTCTTACTAATACAACAACAGGTTTACCATCAGCTGAGTAAATCATTGTTTTTATAAATTTACTTGGATACGAATTTAAAAACCTTGCAACATCTTCAACTACGCCTACGTTTGGAGTAAAGACTGCTACCATTGGGAGAAAATCTTCTTGCAGTTGTTCCATTTTTAAAGTTTCCGCTTTTTCGCCATTTGCGCCGTATCCGCAATTACACCATACTATTTCTTCTTCACCAGCATCTGCAAGAATCATAAATTCATGCGAAAAAGATCCTCCAATTGCGCCTGACGCTGCCTCAACAGCGCGAAAATTAAAGCCACACCTTACGCACACATTTGTATAGGCATCAAACATTGTTTTATAATATTTCTCCAAATCTGCCTCATCTGTATGAAATGAATATGCGTCTTTCATTAAAAATTCTCTTGAACGCATTATGCCAAAACGAGGACGGATTTCATCTCTAAATTTAGCGCCAAATTGATATAGCATTATAGGAAGTTGCCTATAGGATTTTATATCTTTTCTTACTAAATCCGTTACGACTTCCTCTGCAGTAGGCGCAAGACAAAACTCAGCGTCTTTTCTATCTTTCAATCTAAAAAGTTCTTTACCGTAAACGCTCCATCTGCCCGTTTCAAGCCATAAATCTTTAGGGGAAATTAACGGAAGCATTATTTCTTGTCCGCCTGCAGCGTTCATTTCTTGCCTGATAATATTTTCAATTTTCCTTAATGCTCTAAGACCCAAAGGCAAAAATTCATAAAGACCGGAAGCAAGTTTGCGTACCATTCCTGATCTTATCATGAGCTTTGCAGAAACTATGTCCGCATCCGCAGGGGCTTCTCTTAATGTAGGAATTAATAATTTAGAAAAAAACATGATTGCCTCTAACAATTCTTCTGGATATTACTATCGCTTTCCATTTTATCTTACAATTTTTAATATTTTAAATTTTGATTTGCCGGCAGGAAGCGCTACCTCAACAGTTTCCCCTGCTTTATGCCCCAATAAGCCCTGAACAAGTGGCGACTGCACGGATATTTTATTTGCAGAAGGGTCGGCTTCTTCCAAATCTACAATTGTGTATTCGTGCTTATCCCCATCTTCATCCTGTAAATTTACGGTAACGCCTATAAATACTTTGTCAGGATCAATATTTTGTTCTTCAATAATTTTTGCGTGAGATATTTTTGAATCAAGTTCCATAATTCTACGCATAAGGTTAGTAAGTGTTTCTTTTGCGGCATGATATTCCGCATTTTCCCTCAAATCTCCATGTTCTCTTGCTCTTGCAATTTCTTCTTGAACTAGAGGTTTTCTTTTTTGAAGCGTTTCCAATTCTTTGATAAGCTT
>JAIXMY010000052.1:0-4797 GCA_020328045.1 Candidatus Endomicrobiellum pyrsonymphae | reverse complement strand
AACTAAAGAAGAATATCAAAATACCATTAGTGGCGGATATTCATTTTGATTACAGAATAGCTCTCGAAGCAATAAAACGAGGTATAGACAAACTAAGAATTAATCCGGGCAATATCGGCTCAAAAGATAAAGTTGAAATTTTGGTAAAGGAAGCAAAAAAAGCTCATGTACCCATAAGAATTGGCATTAACGCAGGTTCTCTAAAAGAAATTCATAATTTTACTGATAGTGTATCGCGCGCAAAGGCTCTTGCAAATGCGGCGCTGGATCATGTAAAAATTTTAGAAAAACACAGTTTTAAAGATATAGTTGTTTCTTTAAAAGCTTCAAATATTGATACAACAGTACAGGCGTATAAATTTTTTGCCACAAAAAGGAATTATCCGCTACATTTAGGGATAACGGAAGCAGGATCTACGTTTAGTGGAACAATAAAATCTGCGGCTGGTCTTGGGATAATGCTTTATGATGGCATCGGCGACACTTTGAGGGTTTCTCTTACAGCAGATCCTGTAGAAGAAGTCAAAATGGCGTATTTTCTTTTACAATCTATGGGGCTTCGTAATTCCGGGCTAGAAATAGTTTCATGTCCGACATGTTCAAGATGTCAGGTTGATTTAATAAAAATAGTTTCGGAGGTAGAAAAGAAAACTTCTGCAATGAAAAATTTAAAAAAACTTTCCAAAATCTGCGTCTTTAGCTTCTCCTGGACCGTTCACAACACAACCCATCATCGCTATTTTTATAGGTTTGGAAAGTTTTTTTAAATTTTTCATTGCAGAAGTTTTCTTTTCTACCTCCGAAACTATTTTTATTAAATCAACCTGACATCTTGAACATGTCGGACATGAAACTATTTCTAGCCCGGAATTACGAAGCCCCATAGATTGTAAAAGAAAATACGCCATTTTGACTTCTTCTACAGGATCTGCTGTAAGAGAAACCCTCAAAGTGTCGCCGATGCCATCATAAAGCATTATCCCAAGACCAGCCGCAGATTTTATTGTTCCACTAAACGTAGATCCTGCTTCCGTTATCCCTAAATGTAGCGGATAATTCCTTTTTGTGGCAAAAAATTTATACGCCTGTACTGTTGTATCAATATTTGAAGCTTTTAAAGAAACAACTATATCTTTAAAACTGTGTTTTTCTAAAATTTTTACATGATCCAGCGCCGCATTTGCAAGAGCCTTTGCGCGCGATACACTATCAGTAAAATTATGAATTTCTTTTAGAGAACCTGCGTTAATGCCAATTCTTATGGGTACATGAGCTTTTTTTGCTTCCTTTACCAAAATTTCAACTTTATCTTTTGAGCCGATATTGCCCGGATTAATTCTTAGTTTGTCTATACCTCGTTTTATTGCTTCGAGAGCTATTCTGTAATCAAAATGAATATCCGCCACTAATGGTATTTTGATATTCTTTTTTATTTTACCGACATTATAAGCTGACTCCATATCAGGAAGAGAAACTCGAACAATTTCACAGCCCGCTTCTTCGAGCTGTTTTATCTGCTTTACTGTGGCTTTCCAATCACTCGAATTTGTATTTGTCATGGACTGAATTACAACAGGAGAGCCTCCTCCTATCGTAACGTTTCCGATATTTACTTTTCTTGTCTGCATTCTCTTATAAAATTTCATAATCAATTAAACCAAAATTCGACTTGCAAGTAAAATTATTTTTTGTCTTTTATTGCATAAGTTTCAATTCTTTTATTTCTATAGATTTGGATGCAAAACAAATAACAGTCAAATACATAAACAAAACGATAAACAAAATTTTTCTCATAACTCTCTCCTTCTTCCCTCGCTTCTTTACCTATCGACATTAGGACATCTAATTACTTCAACTGCGGTGTTGCCGTTCATTCTCTATTTTGCGCTCTTTACTTTGTCTTTATTTATTTCCTAAACAGCTCGCCAATGCCTAACCGCAAAAGATTGCTATACAATGCTCTAATAATTTTACGGAATTATCACTTAAAATCTTGCAAAGTAAATCCCTTCACTATATTTTAGCAAATTTATTATCAGTTGATATTTAGACTCGTTATGGACAAAAAAGGCAATGCTTTTAACATCTTAATTAACAACTGCGTTGAGCTTTAAACCCGAAATTGTTTTAAACAAATTTTCAATAGTAAGAGTGTTTAGGTTTTTGTCAATCTTGTTTTTATCATAAAAAGTTTCGTGTGTAATACTGTCATTATTTCTTTTCACTCATAATTAGCCTTATCGTCATATATTGTAGTCAAAAATGTCTATTGATTCCCTCAAATGTTCCTTTGATAAATGAGCATAAATCATAGTGGTTTTTATATTTGAATGTCCTATAAAAGCCGACTTACTGTATATATGCTTACTCCTCTTCCTAGACGCATACCTTTTGGCAAATATCATCTCTTTGATTTAGGTTCTAAAAATCTTCAATTTCAATTTATGTCGTCTTTTATGCTTTTAAATATGATGGGTCGCAATATACAAAATCATTATCGCTTAGTAATGATAAATCAAAACTTTTAAAATTGGTTGAATAAAACTCAATGTCTCTCTTTTGCAATTTATTGATAAAAGATTTTAGATTACTTTCTATGAAAGAATTATAACAACTTCTATCTTTACCGAAAGGTTTGTTAAATTCGTGGCTATTATTAAATCTTATCTGATGATTAAAAGAATAAGCAATTAGAACAAATAAATCTAACGGATTTTTTGTCTTGTTGTATTCCTTCCTCAAACTGATATATCCGTAGAGATAGAGCATGCTTATCAATTCTGTTATATATTATACTCTAAACCCTTTTCCTGAGAGGTTATTTGTAATTTTCTATATAAGTCTATTACATAGGTTAAATTGTCATTTAACACTATCTTCTTAGCCTTAACATTTAACCCTACATTTGCTCAGCCTGCAAACAAATCAACAAAACAATTTATATCTTTTGGAAACAAAGGTACCATCTGAGAAAGTATTTTATACCTCCCGCCGATATAGTTCAATGGTGATTTTATAAAAGACTCATTCATTTTTTTTATTTCCAAAAGTCTAATAAATTTTTAATTGCTTCTTTAAAGACATCAGGCACTTTTATATCTAAAACCAAAGCTCCATATTCCTTGTGAATTCGTCATTCTCAAACGCTGTAATTGGGAATCCACGTTTAAATATTAAACGGACTTATTTTTTAAAAAGCAGAAGTTACTTCATTTAATGTTTTACAGTTTTCAAGAGCATTAACAAAAGTGGAAATTTCTGAGGTTCGGATTTCAAAGCCGTCGTTTTTTATAAAATTAAAGTATCTCTTTGTATCAATAAAAGTTTGTGGAGATATAAAAACAGAATATGCTTTAATGCCTTTATTTATAAACGTCTCCAAATGCCTACGCGTTGAGAATGATTCTCTTAAAGGTAATTCTTTTCTTGAAATTCCGTTTGTTTCTTTTCTTTCATTAAGAAAATTTATAGTCTTTATCAATAAAATCAATGGAGTATTTTTATTCGCAACTGCCCTAAACGGATTATTCCTTTGATATTTAGCAAAAGCATTGGCAAAAACAAATAGTTCATTTTCAGGGTTTGCAAAATCTAACAATATTTTGCCGCTATCTGAAAATTTTATTTTTTCATTAGGAAAATACCACACAAATCCAAGTTCCTTTGCCAATTTAAACCAAGTATCAAAACGCGATGCCCAGCCTTTTTCAAAACTAGCTTCTTTATGCTGTTGAGGATTATCTGTAAAAATTTTATCAACTTCTTTCTTATTAAGTTTTATCCCTGAGTTCCATTTATTCTTAACGGAGACAGAAACTTTCGTAGGTTTGTATAATCCTTTTTGGATTAAACTTTTAGCAACCTTTCCTATAACAGAATCTGTCAAAAGTTTCTCATTATATTTCATAAGAACAACAAGAAATGCCTTAAGACGTTCTGAATTTCTCATTGTTGTAGTAAATAATAATGGTTTGTATTCTGCCCTTTTTTGAACCATGTCCTTTCTCAATAATTTGTTATCAAAACTTCTCTGATATTTTTTTTACCGTTATTATGATAATTGATATAATGGCTATCAATAATATGGCTTTTATATCGTTTTTTCCAATTTATCAACAATTCATTTTTGCATTCTTTATAGTGGGTAACATTTGATAAAGCAAATTTAATATTTTTTTTATCAAGCAGGTCAAGCATATGCAATAATCTCCTTTCAGAATGTTCGTTCCAACGCTTATTATATTCAGTTTCTGCTATTAAATATGGAGGATCTAAATAAACAAAGTCATTGTTAGTAAATTTTTGAGATTTAATAAATTTTTCAAAATCACAAGAAGTAAAAGAAATGTTTTTATCTTTAACAAAAGAGAAGTAATTTAATAATGCTCTTTCAACATTTTTATTAAAATCAACATTGCCGACTGGCAGATTAAATTTGCCACCGCCGTTAAATCTTAACATTCTATTAAAACCATAAATAACTAAGAGATAAAGTATTAACGGGTTATTTTCTTTGTTTTCATTTACTAATATTTTTAAATTGTCATAGCCTATTTTATTAAATTGCGCATAATAAGTTTTTTTATATGTGTCTTTTAAATCTTGCGAGACAATGTCTTCCTTAAAAGAACGCGATAAACTATACTTAACGGCAATTTGGTAAATCTTGTTAAAAAACCTTTTGTTACTGTCGGCATTATCTTTTAAAAACTGATGTATTGAGATAAGATGTTTGTTTAAATCGTTCAAGATATACCCATTTGCAGATACATTTAAAAACACGCTACCACCGCCAAT
>JAIXMY010000051.1 GCA_020328045.1 Candidatus Endomicrobiellum pyrsonymphae | reverse complement strand
ATACAATGAAAATAATAAGAATTCAATCAAAGATTTTTGTCTCCTTTCTACCCTTGAATCTTCCTGCCTCAAACTTTTCTGCCAGCAAATGTAACCGCCGCTATTATATCAATCCGATTATATCAGTTTAAACCTTCTAAGAGTTTAATAGACACTGAATATGTCTGCCCATATTCGTATTATATCAAACCTTCTAATTTACAAGAAAATATGAAAACTTCAGGCGCGTTTAGGTGATTGTCATTGAGTTTTTGTAAGAAAACTTCTACAATACTAACCTGATACTTTTCGCCATCACTGTTGCATTGACAACTTGAATTCACTATTGACTTGTGTTAGTTATTATTCTACTATGCCGATGTAGTTGGTGAAGTATGTTTATTTAATGATTAATTAAAGCTGAATCAGAGCTTGTCAATGGAACAAGATTTACAGTAGCGTTTCTTAAAGCGGAAAATAACAAATAAAATGGATAAAAAAATATTTTCATCAAACAGAAAAGCGTATTATAATTACGAAATTCTTGAAAAATTAGAAACAGGCATTGTGTTGTCTGGATACGAAGTTAAATCTATAAGACGTTCTAATGTAAATCTTGTTGACAGTGTTGTTAGGTTTTCTAATGGAGAAGCTTTTGCTGAGAACATATTCATTGCTCCTTACGAGCAAATATCTACGCACATTGCAGATTACGATGCTAGAAAAAAACGTAAGCTTTTGATGCACAAAAACGAAATTAATAAGATGTGCGCGAAAGTTAAAGAAAGAGGTCTTACGATTGTTCCTTTAGAAGTTTATATTGGCGGTAAGGGAAAAGTTAAGTTACTCATAGGTCTTGCAAAAGGTAAAAAGATGTACGATAAAAAAGAATCTATCAAGAAAAAGGATATTGCAAGAGAACTGTCAAAAGAATATTAAGAATCACATAAATGAACAAGCCCCAAATAATATCAGTACAGGCATCGGCAGGATCAGGTAAAACTTACAATCTTGCAAAAAGGTATATTTATCTTTTGCTCGGATCTAATAATGAAACAAGTATAAAAAATATAATTGCTGTAACCTTTACAAATAAAGCTGCTGTTGAAATGAAATACAGAGTTTTAGATTATCTCAAAAAAGCTGCGTTATGTTTAGACACAGGCGATTTTTTTGACGATTTAAATCTTACCAAGGCTGAAATATCCAAAAAAAGTATTGCGACTTTAGAAGACATTTTGCGCTTTTACGACAACTTCAATATAGGTACCATAGATAGTTTCAAAAACCACATCTTAAAATCTTGCGCTATTAGTATAGACCTTTCACCGAATTTTACCATAGAGCAGGACTACTCCGATAATCTTTTATTTTCGTTAGAAAACTTTTTACAAAAAGCTCGATATTCAGAAAACTTGAGAAATCTGTTATTGCAGTATGTATCTCAATATACAATGAAAGATTCAGGATGGATTCCTAAAGACAATATTTATAGAGAAACTGAAAAAATATTTAAAAAATCTGGCAATACGGGGAAAAATATTCTGACAGGTAATAGAGAATCTTTTGACAGCGAGGCTTCTTCAAGAGTGAAAATGATTACAGATAAAATTAAAATTTTTGCAAAATTGTTGCCAAAACTTAAAATTAATTCGCATCATATTAAAGCTGTTGATAAAGTTTTAAAAAATGATAATAAAATATTTTTTGAAGTGGATAATATCCCAAAAAGATTTTCAAGCGAAAGTCTTGAGTATAATAAAGACGCTACTCATAATCCTGAAGCGGACGAGCTTTGGGAAGCAATAAGCAAAGATATTAAGTCATTCTGTGATTTCTATATGAATAACTATTATAATATTTATTCAAATATATATTCTCAAGTCGCGATTGAATTTGATAAACAATCAAGAAAAGACGGCGTTGTGTTTCTAAATGAAATAAACAAAAAGACAGTTAATTTTTTTGAAAAGAACGAGGCTGTTATGCCTGAAGTATATTACAGACTGTCCGAAAAATACAAACATTTTTTAATTGACGAATTTCAAGATACGAGCCTTGTGCAGTGGGCTGGAATAAAAAGATTTTTAGAAGAAAGTCTTGCAGTTAACGGAACATTTTTCTACGTCGGCGATGTAAAACAAGCAATATATGCGTTTAGGGGCGGCAATTCTGAACTTTTTGATACGATGTCAAACGAATTTCCTTCGGCAAATATCGATAAACAATATCTCAAGAAAAATTTTAGAAGTGGTAAAGTAGTTGTAGATTTCAATAATCATATTTTTTCAAAAGAAAATATTGAAAGGTTTTTAGATGAGTTGTATGAAGACGAAGACGCAAAATGCGATTTTTCAAAATTTGTTGAAACTTATAATTTTTCAGAACAGGAATCTATACAAGAGCATAATTACGGATATGTTGAAATAGACGTTATAGATAAAACCTTCGAAGATGTAAACGAAGAAACAAAGCAAAAGTTCATGAATCATATCTCTCATCTAATAGAAAGATTTGATTTGCAAAACATAGCGGTTTTGTGCAGAAGCAATGATGAGATACCTACTGTTAGTTCTTGGCTTTTGGAGAAAGGTTTTGAAATAGAGTCGTCGCAGACGTTAAATATAAAAAATAACAATGTTATAAAACAAATCGTATCGTTACTTATGTTTATTAATTCTCCGATAGACGCGTTATCGTTTTCTTCTTTTGTTTTGGGAGATGTTTTTAGTAAAGCCTCGAGCTTTGAATCGACTGAATTTGAAAAGTTTATTTTTACCTACAATAAAGAAAACAAGTCCGGGATTTTCTATAAAAATTTTAGATATAAGTACGAGACATTATGGAACGAATTTTTTGAAGAATTTTTTGTAAAGGCAGGTTTTGTCCCTGTTTATGAATTAACGCTTTCAATACTTGAAAAATTTAAAATTATAGATAACTCTCCGGACAGTAAAGCGTTTGTAATGTGTTTTCTTGAGCTTATTAAAGATTTTGAAATGCAAGATTCCGGTCTCAAAAACTTTTTGGAATATTTTAACAAGTTACGAGATGATAAAGATTCTTTATATATAAAAAATGCCTTCGGAAGCGGTATAAAAATTATGACGGCGCATAAGGCTAAAGGTTTGCAGTTTCCTGTTGTGATAATGCCTTTTTTTAAACTTTCAGAGCATAATATGGATAGACCGTATTTTGATAGTTCAAATGAAGAAATAAAATTGTTAAATATATCGCAAAATCTTGCAAAATTTTCAGAAAAAGCAAAAAAAATATACGATAGAGAAAAACTAAATTTATTATTGTCAGAGCTGAATGTTCTTTATGTTTGTATGACAAGGGCGGAATATGAATTTTATGCAATAGTTCCCCCAAAGTCTGGAACTGCAAATAACAAAGCGCTGGTATTGCTAGGTAGTGGTAATCTCATTTCAGGCGTTCAACAAAAGTATGCTATCAATAACGCTGTAAAAGGCGAAGTTGTTTTAGATAATTTTGATACGAACTATAAAGACATACAAAAATATCTAATGAATGATAAAAAAACAACCATTGATATAAACGACATAAAAAGGCGAGGGACAATTCTGCATTATGCGTTGTCAAAAATAGTATCGTTAAAAAATAAAAATAGAGGCGATGCTATCGCGGATGTCGTTAATATTACAAAAAGAAAATTTTTATTTGAAGATATTGATTTTGTAAAAGAAAAGCTTGAGGGGATGTTTAAGTCTGAAGAAATTCTAAAATTATTTATGTATGACGAAACTAAGATATATAATGAAAAAGAAATTATAAATGCTTTTGGAGACTCTTTTAGAATAGATAAACTGATAGTAGATGATAACGAAATTGTAGTAGTTGATTTTAAAAGCTCAAATTACAACAAAATAGAAAACAAAGAACAGTTGAAAAACTATGCTGTTTTGATTTCAGAAATTTATTTGCATAAAAAAATAGTAATTTATATTGTAGATATAGAAAAAGGACAATTAAATATTCTGCAGTGAAGCAGTCTTTGTCGTTTCAATAAACCAAAGGGCAATAAAATGTCGGGAAAAATAATCAATATAGATTTTGGCGAGAATATAATAGATTTTACGAGCGAGTATATCTTTAAATCTGTAAAAAAAATAGCTTTAGTAAGCGGCGGGCAAAGACCATTTCTGTTTCTTAAGAAAAAACTTGCTCAAAAACATAAAAACGCTTTTTTCTTTCCAGACTTTTTTACAAACGATGAATTTGTTGAAAAAATTATTTTTGATAATACCAATCTTATAAAAATTTCTGACATCGAAGCGGCATTTATGATATTTGAAATTGTTAAAACCGACATGCCTCAGCTTTTAAACGGCAATCATTCTTTTGCGTTTTTTATAGAATGGACTTTTGAAATTTTATCTTTCATAGAGCAATTGGATTTAGAAAATATTTCAGAAGAACAACTCAAAGCTGTAAAAGCAAACGCAGACATAGGCTACGACGTCCCTGAAAATATAAATAATTTATTAAAAAGTATTTTTACAATAAGGAATACTTTTCATAACGCTTTAGAAAAATCTTCAAGAACAACAAAAGGGTATAGTTTTTTAAAGGCATCATTGATTGAAGCGAATATGTTTGCATACTCGTTTGATGAAATAATATTGATAGCGCCATTTTATTTGCATAAAACTGAAATGGAAGTTTTTAAAAAACTCTTTAAGATCGGTAAGCTTACCATACTTATTCAGGGAAATCCAAAAGAATACGGAGTTTTAGAAAATTTATATTCTACTTTCGGACAAACTTTTCCGGAAATAAAAAACAAAAAAAATGAATGTAAATTAAAGATATATTCTGCTTTTGATGACCAATCGCAAGGTTCTTTACTTAAAAATCTTATTAAAACTTATAGTGAAAAGGACTTAGACAAAACAGTTGTTATTGCGCCAAATTCGAAAATGCTTCAGTCAGTAATATCTGAAATTTCTGTAGTAACAGATTATTATAATGTTTCGGTAGGATATCCTTCCGAGAAGACAGCGGTGTTTTCACTTCTTAATGCTGTTATAGAAGCGCAGCTTTCAAGGAGAGGTCGGCATTACTATTCAAAGGACATTATGAAAGTTTTAACAAATCCTCTTTTAAAAAATATGAGGTTTTTTGGCGAAAGCGTCATCTCGAGAATAGTTGCTCATAAAATTGAAAAGGCTTTAAATCAAGATTCAATGAGTTGTTTGAGCAGGAAGACGTTTGTTTCATTTGAAGAAATTATAGAGGAAAAACAACTTATTAATGATATATGTCTTACTATCGCTGAGGCATGGGAATATGTGTATCTTGAAAAAATTATAAAAATATTAAATGAAATTTTTGAAATATTTTTTATATCTTGGGAAAAGATTGATAATTTTTGCGTGTTGTCAGATACATTATCTAAATTATTAGAGAAAATATACTCTTTAAGCGCCGTATCGAGCTATCCGTTGAATATTGAGGCTATGGAAATATTGTTATCTTTGGCAAAAGAAATAAAATTTGGCGAAGTGGCTAAAGTAAAATTTAACAATGAAGAAATATTAAATATTTTTAAAAAATTAATTAAAAATAAAAGAATTGCGTTGCCGGGATCCCCTTTAAAAGGCTTGCAGATTTTGGGTCTTTTGGAATCAAGAAATCTTTCTTTTGAAAATGTTTTTGTTATAGGTATGATTGACTCGGAAATGCCTGCAATAAAAAAAGATTATTCACTTGTTCCTAAAGATATAATGTACGCTTTAGGTATAGAAATGGCAAAAAAAGAGTCCGAAATACAGCAGTATCATTTCAACAGACTTATTGCCGGGGCAAAAAATTTAAATCTCATTTATCCTGATAATGATAAAGAAGAGAGAAGTAGATTCATTGAATCCATTATTTGGAATAAACAGCTGGAAAGCAAAGATATTAATATCGTTAAGATAAACAAATTTATTTTACCTAAATTTTCAATAAAATATTCCATAAAAAGAAAATACGCAAAAACCAAAGAAATTAAAGAATATCTTAAAAATATGTCCTATTCTTACAGCAAAATAGATACCTATTTAAGCTGTAGGTTAAAGTTTTACTTTATGTATGTATTACTGCTTGATGAGGGTATGGAAATCGGTCAGGAACTTTCAGGCAGCGACATAGGAAATTTTATACACGATTTTTTAAAAGGAGCTTTACATGAGGGGCTTGATATAAAAGAACTACAGTCTTTAGAATTTGAAAAAGAATATTTTGAAAAACTTGAAAATAAATTTAATAACTTTGCTAGCTTTAAATTTAGAGAAGATGCTTTTATGATAAAAGAAGTTTTGATACATAGAATGAATAATATTTTGAGTTGTGAAAGAGAAAGGAAATATCAAAGTATTTATGCTTGTGAAGAAAAATACGTTTCAAAAATTAAAACTGAATCTAGAGAGTCTTATAATTTAAACTGTCGAATCGATCGCATAGATACTGACGGCAAATGTTATATGATATTTGATTATAAAACGGGATATATGGATGAAAAAACTATTAAGAAAAAATCTTTTACTTTATTGTCGGATAATTTTGACAGACAAAATATAAAAAAAGCAATCAAATCTTTACAGCTGCCTCTGTATAAGTACATATTTGAAAAAGAAACAAATTTTACTGTTTCAGAATGCGGTATTTACGATGTAAAAAAAGCTGAAATCAATGAATTTCCAAAAGAGCAAGAAATATATGAAAAATGTATTAATGTGATTAAATCATTACTTGATGAAATAAATTCAGGCGATAAATTTGAATTTGACGAAACGGATAGCGCAAGCTGTAAACAGTGCAAATATTTTTATATTTGCAGATAGCAGGTTAGTCGATCATAATTTAATTTACAATTTTAGATTTGAAGATAATTTATCTATTGCGTTGATTCTTTCTAAAATTGGCGGATGAGAGTATTCTAAAAATACTTTTAATTTGTGCGGATATAAGTTCGACAGGTTATCTACAGAAAGTTTTTTTAACGCGTTTATCATAGCGTCAGGATGTTTATATGTTGTTACTGCATAGGCATCAGCCTCGTACTCATGTTTTCTTGAAAAATAGCTTGCTATCACGGAAAGCATTAGAGAAATAGGCGTATATAAAAATGCAAAAAATATTATCCCGGCATATACAGGTTGTGTTTGCATAAGGAAAGCGCTGTAAAGCCAAGTCTCATTTATGAAAAGTGAAAGAATAAACAGCATTATTCCTGTTGAAATAAAAGAAAATATCATTTGCCTTATGATGTGACCGAGTTTGAAGTGTCCCATTTCATGCGCCAAAACGCTTGTCAATTCTTCCACAGGATGATTCTTTATCAGAGTGTCAAATAAAACTATTCTGCGCGATTTTCCAAACCCTGTAAAAAATGCGTTCGATCTTGTCGAACGTTTTGAATTGTCCATTTTAAACAGTCCCTTCATTTTAAAATTCTCTTTCTTTGCATATTCCTCAACCGAAGCTTTTAAGTCTCCGTCTTCCAAAGGCGTATATTTGTTAAAAAGCGGCATTATAACTATAGGCGCAATAAATGTGAGAAATAATTGAAAAACAACAATAGCGACAAATGCATACAGCCATGCGTACTGAAAAAAGTTTGTAAACAGCCATAAAATTACTGAAAAAACGGTTGCGCCAACAATTGCTGTAATAACCAGCGATTTTAGAAAATCTGTAAAAAAAGTTTTTAAATTCATTTTATTGAATCCAAATTTCTCTTCTATAACAAATATAGAATATGCGGAAAAAGGAATTTTTAAAATTTCAACGGCAAAAAGAAGAATTCCTGCAAAGATAAGTCCTGTCGTAACTGTTCCAAAACCAAAAGACACAGCTATATTGTTTGCGTGATTAAACCCTCCAAAAACAATAAAAACAAGCTGAACTAGCAACATAAAAGAAGACGAGATAATTGAGAAATTTGTATTTGCTTTCAGATATTCTTGTGATTTTGTATATTTTTCTTTGTCAAAGAATCCTTCAAATTCTTTGGGAATATCGTTTGAAATATTTTTAATATTAAGCAAATCTGTTATTGTTTGAATTAAATATATGCCAACAAGAAGGCAAAGTATTAAAAGAGTATATATGTTCATGATACGCCTCCTCAATGATATTGCAATAAAACTTACCTCCTCTTATTGTAGCATTTTTTACATTTCAATCGCATCGATTAAAACTTCAAGGAAAATTTTACGGTGATTTGATTATTGGAACAATTCCTCGCAAGGACGCCGATAGTATGATGACATTACAAAACCGATAGATAAAAACAAAAGAGGAAGTAGTATGACGACATTACTCTTAAAAGGAAGACATAATACGATTACATTACCTAAATTTGTTTTTATCTTGGATATTTGGTACTAGATAAAAACAAAAAATGGAATAATACAATGACATTACGTTTAAGAAGATGTGTAAGCTTGTTTGTTTGCCTTTCTCTGCTCGTTTCTGCATGCTCGCCCGATAAATCCGGCAAAGCTAGTAGCAATGTTAGCTCACCCACTAGAATGTCTGTAGTCCCTCGGCTGTGGGACTACAGACATTCTAGTGGGTGAGCTAACATTGCTACTAGCTTTGCTACCAGCTTTGCTGGATTTATCGGGCGAGCATGCCGAAACGAGCAGAGAAAGGCAAACAAACAAGCTTACACATCTTTTTAAACGTAATGTCATTGTATTATTCCATTTTTTATTTTTATCTGGTACCAAATATCCAAGATAAAAACAAATTTAGGTAATGTCGTCATACTATTTCCTCTTTTGTTTTTATCTATCGGCTTTGATAGATTTTGATAGATTTAGATATTATAGATTCCAAACAAAAACGTCGTACAAACTAATTAAAGCTACTACAGCGTCTAGTTGATTGGACTCCTCTCACTGCATGTATAACAACTGCAACTGTGTCCGTGCATCACTCCGCCACACTCAATAGTAGCGCTACTACTACTCTAAAGTATTTCGTTATATTTTATTTAACAGCTACAGCTGGTTCTTGCTTTTTTTGCTCCCCCTGTTTCTGCTCCTCCTGTTTCTGCTCCTCCTGTTTCTGCTTATCCTCATCGGGTTTGGTAGTAGATTTAGGCGTCGTAGATTTATCAGGCTTACTCCATCTAGCGCTTTCTAATCCTGTTGCTAGCCCTGTTATCCCCCCTAAAATTGCTCCTATTATTCCTATCGCTATTGTTGCTTGACCATCAAACTTTCTATCTATTATGCCTGT
>JAIXMY010000105.1 GCA_020328045.1 Candidatus Endomicrobiellum pyrsonymphae | reverse complement strand
CCAGCTTTGCTGGATTTATCTGGCGAGCATGCCGAAAGGAGCAGAGAAAGGCAAGCAAACAAGCTTACATATCTTTTTAAACGTAATGTCATCATACTACTTCCTCTTTTGTTTTTATCTATCACTTTTGATAAAAACAAAAGAGGAAGTAGTATGATGACATTACGTTTAAAAAGATATGTAAGCTTGTTTGCTTGCCTTTCTCTGCTCCTTTCGGTGGGTGAGCTAACATCGCTACTAACTTTGCTACCAGCTTTGCTGGATTTATCTGGCGAGCATGCCGAAAGGAGCAGAGAAAGGCAAGCAAACAAGCTTACATATCTTTTTAAACGTAATGTCATCATACTACTTCCTCTTTTGTTTTTATCTATCACTTTTGATAAATCTAGATGCAGAGAAAGGCAAATAAATAAGCTTACACATCTTTTTAAACGTAATGTCATTGTATTATTCCATTTTTTGTTTTTATCTATAGGTTTTGATAAATTTAGATATTAGGGGAATGTGGAGTATGTATTGCTTCACATGAAATTTCCCCTTTTATTTTAGCGCCACTTTTTTTGTTTTGCATTTATAAGAAAACCAGCTATACCAAATCAAACGTGATTGTATCATCTCATCAAATACAACTGTTGTGATTATACCAAATCCAAGTCTTTAACAAATCAGCTACAACTATCGTAATTATACAAATTTAATCCCTTACTTTTTCAATCCTTTACTTTTAACATTTCAACCTTAAAGATTATACAATCAAAACAAACAAAATTCAATCAAATATCTTTGTCTTCTTTCTACCCTCAAATCTTTCTGCCAGCAAATGTAACCACCGCTATTATATCGACCCGATTATATCAATTTAAACCTTCTAATTTGCAAGGACTGAAAAATCTCAAACACATATTGCACATTTTGAAAGTTGATACAATGAAGTTAACAGCAAAGGTTGGATTTAAGTCAAACCTTTACCTTTGGCGTAAATTATGCGAGACGCAAAATGCAGTATTACAACAAATTTTATGCGCTTGCGCAGACAAAAATTGCCGGCGCATTAGAAAGAGCGATTGCTAAAGAAAATGTAAACACAATAGTCAAAAAGAACAAAACGTTAGTATTGTTTTATCGCAATTGTGGCTATAAGTTGACACAAAAAGCATATATAACCTAAAACGACGAACTTTGTTAAATTGGCAAAACAAATACAAAAAATATGGTATAAGATGTTTTACAACTACTTGACATTTCGAGGTGTTTTCTGTAGACTTTACGTAGCGCAGTTGTAAGGTTAGTCGACTGTGGTGTGGTGTGTCCTAAGAATTTCCCAAATGGGCAATTTGGGATGTTTTTACGTTTAGTGTATGTCTCCATATGGAGGAGGGGTAAATGTTGAAAGAGGGTGAATTGAGAATCCCATCCGGGTGCGCTATAAGTGGTATTATAGACAAAAAAGGCAAAAGATTTAGTGGTGAAGAGATTATTAAGTCTATTGCCTTGATGCGTGATCGTTCAAACGGATTGGGCGGCGGTTTTGCGGCTTACGGTATTTATCCGCAGTATGGAGATTGCTATGCGTTGCATATATTTTATGATAACTTAAGCATTAAGACGCAAACTGAAGATTTTCTTGCAATGCACTTCGATATTGAAAGCGCGGGCAATATTCCTACAAAACATGTTCGTTGCATCACAAATAAACCATTAGTATGGCGTTATTTTGTACACCCAAGAACATACATGGTAAAAGAAGGGTTTTTGGACGAAGCCGAATTTACGTCAAGATGTGTAATAAGGATAAACAAGGAATATAAAGGGGCTTATGTTTTTTCCAGTGGAAAAAATATGGGAGCGTTTAAGGGAGTAGGCTATCCTGAAGATATCGGCGAGTTTTTTATGTTGGACACTTATGAGGCGCACACGTGGACAGCGCATGGAAGATTTCCTACGAATACTCCAGGATGGTGGGGCGGCGCTCATCCCTTTACAATGCTTAATTGGTCTGTAGTGCATAATGGCGAAATATCTTCC
>JAIXMY010000006.1 GCA_020328045.1 Candidatus Endomicrobiellum pyrsonymphae | reverse complement strand
TTGCCACCTCCTCTACTATCTTTTCTCTCGTCGGCGGTGGCAATGGCTGGCGTTGTGGTGGTAAGTGTGGTGACGATGTTAATGATAATGATGACGCTGGTGATAACACTGGTGATGTAGATGTTGATGATAATGAGCTAGAGGAAGAACTGGATGACGAGCTGGAAGATGACGCTTTTAAGATGGTTGGTATCCAAATTTCCATCACCAGCGTCATCTTCCAGCTCGTCATCCAGTTCTTCCTCTAGCTCATTATCATCAACATCTACATCACCAGTGTTATCACCAGCGTCATCATTATCATTAACATCGTCACCACACTTACCACCACAACGCCAGCCTTCGCCACCGCCGACGAGAGAAAAGATAGTAGAGGAGGTGGCAATGATGATGATGACGGAGGAATCTGTAAAAGAGGTTCCCATAGTATCTTTCCCAACAAGAGCTGAAGAACCTGATGAGGAGGAGGATGCGAGGGTGAGAGCGAATGAGGAGGAGGCGCAGGCAAAGGCGAAGAAGGTGGCGGAGGCGGCGGCGAAGGCGGAGGAGAGGCTGTGGGATGAGGCGCTGACGAAGATAGGGTATTTGGCGAGGACGGCGGAGGATCAGCAGTGGTTGAATGGGTGGGTGGATCGGTTGGAGGTGGTGCGACGGCGTATGTTGGGGCGGAGCGACGAGCGGTGGTTTATAACGAAACCCTCAAATACGCAGGGGGCGAAGTAACGGCGTGCGTTTGAGCGGAGAGACGGTGTCGTCGCTTGCATAGTTGAAGAGATTTTTGATGGTGAAGAACAAGTTGGAGAAGAAAAGTTTGAAGACAGTGGAATTATAGTATAAAAATCTTTTGAAACTCTATAGCTTTAAAATCGCTCCATTCGTTAAAACTTCTTCGCTGTGAAATCGTTTTAAAAATGTCCCTTTTCCCTTTGACTTTAGGGTTGACTTGTAAATTAAGAATTTGATTTGATATAATACGGGTCCGCAGGAAAAAAGCTAAGAATCATAAAGATTTCGTAAATATTTTATATCTTAAATTTGACAAGTCCATTCTTAAAAACACACAAAAAAATTTCACAAAAGTTTCACGAGAGACTTTTGTGCGCTCCTAGTCTAGTTAAAAGGATGCTGTGAGTAATACCACAAATGAGGAAAAGCGCGTAGTATGCTTGCGCAGGGGCGTATTCTGTACCTAGCGCGCGGAGTAAAATAAAAAGTCTATTATGTCACGAGATTCTACATTTTATTGCAAAAGAATACATTTTTATATATACTTGTGCAGGAAGACTGTTGCGGCACAAAGCAGAGAACTAAAAATGAAAAAAGACAAAGTAATATTTTTTGATACAACATTAAGAGACGGCGAGCAGTCTCCCGGCGCAAGCATGAATTTAAAAGAAAAATTGCTTGTCGCAAATCAGCTTGCTGTTTTAGGCGTTGACGTTATTGAAGCTGGATTTCCTGTTTCAAGTCCAGGAGATTTCGACGCTGTAGAGACAATATCTCGACAAATTAAAACATCAACTATTGCAGGGTTATGTAGAGCGTCTGAAAAAGACATAAAAACATGTTGGGACGCGGTAAGATATGCAAAAAAACCAAGAATACATATATTTTTGGCTACTTCCGATTTACATATTAAAAAGAAACTTCAAAAAACAAGAACGCAAATTTTAAATATGGCTGTAAAAGCTGTAAAATACGGTAAAAGTTTGTGTAGCGACATAGAGTTTTCCGCTGAGGATGCCGGAAGGTCGGATATGGACTTCTTGTGTAAAGTTGTAGAAGCTGTGATAGACGCAGGAGCAAATACAGTAAATATTCCAGACACTGTGGGATATACAACCCCTGTTGAGTTTGGCAATAAAATAGCTGAAATTAAAAAGAGAGCGCCTAATATCAATAAGACAATCATAAGCGTCCACTGTCATAACGATTTAGGACTTGCAGTTGCAAATTCGTTATCTGCAATTGAAAACGGAGCAAGACAAGTCGAATGTACTATCAACGGAATAGGAGAAAGAGCCGGCAACGCTTCTCTTGAAGAACTTGCAATGGCATTAAGAGTACGACCGCATTACTACAATGTTTGTCATTCAATCAAAACGAATGAGTTGTACAATGCAAGCAAACTTGTCTCGAGACTAACGGGTATTTCAGTACAAGTAAATAAAGCTATTGTTGGAGCAAACGCATTTGCTCACGAGTCGGGAATTCATCAAGATGGTATTTTGAAAGCAAGAGAAACTTATGAAATTATGAACCCGTCTGACGTGGGCGTTCCTGAAAGTTCTTTAGTTTTAGGTAAACATTCAGGCAGACATGCATTTTTTAAAAGAATTAAAGATTTGGGATATAGGCTTGCAAATAAAGAATCTGAATTATTATTTGAAAAATTTAAAAATTTGGCAGATAAAAAGAAGACGGTTTTTAACGAGGATATAGTTGCGCTAATTGAAGAAGGAGCTACTTCTTGTTGTAAAGAAACTTTTGTTTTAGATTATTTCAGCGCCGCTTCAGGCACAGGGACAGTTCCCACAGCAACGGTAAAAATACTGAAAAATGAAAATGATAAAAAACAAGCAAAACCAATAGTTTTTCGAGAAGCAGCCTGTGGCAGCGGTCCTGTTGACGCCGCATATAAAGCTATAGATAAAATAGTAAAGATGGACATAAAACTTACAGAATTCTCTTTAAGAGCTGTTTCTTCAGGCGAAGATGCGCTTGGAGAAGTTTTTCTAAAGGCAAAATACAAAGGAATGGTTTATTCCGGTAAAGGAGCATCGACGGACATCGTTGAAGCCAGCACAAAAGCTTATATGCAGGTTATTAATAAGGCTATAGTCGACTAACTTCATATTTTGATGCGCCTCTCTATAAAGTTGATTGTCTATAATTATCTAACAACAAGGGGAAATAAATGAACAGTACCATTACGGAAAAAATATTAGCGGCGCATTGTGGCAAAAAAGTTGTTGAGCCCGGCGAATTTATAGAACCGAAAATAGACATAGCGCTTTCAAACGATGTTACTGCGCCTTTGGCAATTAAAGAATTTAGAAAATCAGGCGCAAAAAATGTTTTTGATAAAAACAAAATAGCTTTGGTTATGGATCATTTTACTCCAAATAAAGATATCTTGAGCGCAGAGCATGTTAAATTTGTAAGAGAATTTGCAAAAGAACAGAAAATAAAACATTATTTTGAAGGTGGAAACTGCGGAGTAGAACATGCTATTCTTCCAGAAAAAGGAATTGTTCTTCCTGGCGATGTTGTTATAGGGGCAGACTCGCACACATGTACTTACGGAGCGTTAGGCGCATTTTCGACGGGCGGAGGTTCAACAGACGTTGCCGCGGCGATGGCAACAGGTAAAGTTTGGTTTAAAGTTCCAAATTCACTTAGATTTGTCTTGGCAGGTAAGCTAAATAAATGGGTAAGCGGCAAAGATATTATTCTTTACATAATAGGCTCTATTGGCGTTGACGGAGCTTTGTATAATGCAATGGAATTTACAGGACCGTTATGCAAAAAACTTACAATGGCAGATAGATTTACAATAGCAAACATGGCGATTGAAGCTGGCGGAAAAAATGGGATATTTACCCCTGATGAAATTACAGAAAAATATGTGTCAAAAATAGCTCAAAGAAAATATAAATTTTATATGAGCGATAAAAACGCAAAGTATTTGAAGACACTTGAAATAGATTGCGGAAAGATTTTACCTCAAGTAGCAATGCCTTTCTTGCCATCTAACACAAAAGCAGTAAAGGACACAAAGAGAACTTATATAGACCAAGCAGTAATAGGCTCTTGCACTAATGGCAGAATTGAAGATTTAAGAATAGCTGCTACAATTATAAAAAAAGGTAAAAAAGTAAATTCTAATGTAAGAACGCTTGTAATTCCAGCTACACCAGCAGTCTATTCACAAGCTTTAGCAGAAGGCTTGCTTAAAATATTTGCGGACGCAGGCGCTATAATTTCAGCGCCGACTTGCGGACCTTGCTTGGGCGGACATATGGGTATTCTCGCGTCAGGAGAAAAATGTATCTCAACTACAAACAGAAATTTTGTGGGCAGAATGGGTCACGTTGAATCGCAAGTGTTTTTGGCAAATCCCGCAGTAGTGGCAGCTTCGGCAATAAAGGGTTATATAGCAACGCCAGATGAGATTTAGTATGTTGTTGAAGTATACGAGCTAAGCTTGCAAGAAATGACGGCGACTTGATGTTGAAACAATAGCTTTGACGGATTGTTGAGACAATGCATGCATGTTAGGAATATGAAACTAAACAGAATATATAATGAAGATTGTATTAGAGGAATGAAAAAAATACCTAACAATAACGCAGATATAATCATTGTCGATCCGCCTTATAATGTTGGCAAAGATTTTGGTAACGATTCTGACAAACAAAAACATGTAGATTACATAGAATGGGTAAAACTTTGGTTATTAGAATGCCAAAGATTATTAAAACCAACAGGAACTATGTTTATTTATGGGTTTGACGAAATATTGGCGCATATCTCAGTATTGTTGCCAATGGAACATCACAGATGGCTTACTTGGTATTATACGAATAAAAATGTTCCTTCATTGCATTTTTGGCAAAGAAGTCACGAATCTATTTTATGCTATTGGCGAGATAATCCAATTTTTAATCGTGATGAAGTTAGGGAACCATATACCGAAGGTTTTTTAAAGGGTAGTGCGGGAAGAGTCCGTCCTAAATCTACAAGCGCAAGATTTGGTGGTAAAGAAACTGTCTATAACGCAAATAGAAACGGAGCCTTACCGCGAGATGTTATTCGTGAATCCACGCTTGCAGGTGGAGCGTCATTAAAAGAAAGAATTATTTATTGCAAGACTTGCGAAAAGATTATTACACCGACGGAAAGAAAACTTCACGAAAAACACGATTTGATAATTCACCCAACGCAAAAACCGTTGTCTTTAACAGATAAATTGCTTAAATCTTGTCGCCCAAATAAAAATGATTACACTGTTATAATTCCTTTTTGTGGTAGCGGTTCGGAGTGTATATCCGCCTTACAAAACAATGGAAGTTATATTGCCTATGAAATTAATCCCGACTATATCCTATTGGCAGAAAAAAATATCCAACAATTTATAGCAAAAAGGAATCTATGAAGGAGTTATTAGAGAAAGGGGATTTTAAAAAAATTGACGAAGCGTTTTTAACGCAATCGCTTACTGTCTTCCAAGATATTACAAAAATTCAGCAAAAATATAATAAATTTGATACAGATACTTTTATAAATGAAGTTAGAGATTCTATGACGGCGAAGTATCTAAAATATACACATATCAACATAGCAAAACACGGACTTGATGCAAAGAGGCAATCAAAAAATAGCGTGTTAAAATTTGATTATTTGGAAGTTAAAACTGCAAGTTATGACGCTGAGTCTTGGAAAACGATCTTTAATGATACGACTCTTGAAAAGGCTAATCTGTTTAAGGAACAAAACATAGAACTTGCATTGTCTGTTTGGCGCGCCGCAAGCGAACTATTGTTTATTGTGTATGGGAAAAATACTGGAATCGGTAATTTTCTTGAAGAAAAAGTAAAACAATTTAAAAAAAGCAAGAAAACAGTTCGCTCAACACAGTCTATATCAATTTCTCCTTTAGTATTAAAATATGGATTTAATGTTTATTCTGTAAATAAAACGCCTGATGAGATTTATAATTTATTTCAAATAAGAAGCGATTGCCGAAAAATCCCACGAAATAAGATTTTAAGAATAGAAGATTTATAGTCGGATAGATAATGATGCTCTAAATCTCTTGACGCATAATAATTTCTTTGTTACTGCAGGATGCTCTCCGATATCTAATACGCAAGACTTATCTTATCATACAGGCTGGAACATTTACAACAAGAACGATATCATCCATATCTGGTTCTGAAAGAACAAAGCAAAGATGTCTTATTCCTGATTCGTCTAATTTCTAAAAAGCTTTTCCTCTGACGACATTAGATTGACTCATATCATCAAGCCTTTTTCTTTAAAACTTTCATCTAATTGCGACAAAGTCCGTTCGTTATCTATTATTGCTTTAATTTCTTTCTCTGATTTATTTAAACTACGAAAAATTGACTCCTTAGGTAAGGGATAAGAGGTATTATACTTTTCTGCATCTTTATTCCATTCGGGGAACTTATGAACTTCTTCTATCAAATCGCCGTATTTGTGAGTGTGGTATTTTTTATCGACTGAGTTAAGAATATCCATTTCAGCATCACAAAGTTCACCATAAGAACATTTGCCATCTATTTCGGTAAAAACAACACTTCCACTCGGCAAGTTCTGCGGAAGCGCAGAACGAACTCTTTTCTAAAATAAAGTCATAAAGTCTGCTCAATACGGGACCTTGTTTCATCGAATGGTATGAATCTCCTGAAATAGCAAAACCCCACTTATCAAGGCATTCCCTATCAGAAATATAAAGCAATTTTACTAGCTTTGTATAGTTTAACCTATAGTCATACTTTGCTAAAACATAATTCACAACTTGCACAAGTTTTTTGAAATTCATTTTAGCCCATCCCTACAATGTCAACAGCTATCAGCAACTACTGATTATGATAACGCTTTTTTGTAGTTTTGTCAGATATAGAATTGTAAGCAATTTGTAAGCAGAGAATGTCAAAACTTGTTAAAACTTGTTAAGGCTTGATAACTTTGAACTGCCAATAGTTACCGTCGATAGAAGCTACTAAATATTACATCGTT
Organism: Candidatus Endomicrobiellum pyrsonymphae; assembly: GCA_020328045.1. GTDB lineage: Bacteria > Elusimicrobiota > Endomicrobiia > Endomicrobiales > Endomicrobiaceae > Endomicrobiellum > Endomicrobiellum pyrsonymphae. The sequence goes on along the minus strand of JAIXMY010000006.1, from coordinate 22,404 downwards.
AACAACTCAAAAACATTCACAAACGCCGTAAAAGAGCTATTGGGACAGTCTAAATTTAGTTAGTCTTATTTTAGTCTTACAATTTGTTCTTGAATGTTTTTAAGTGTTTTCAATTGCTTTATTTTTCGATGATTTTTTGTTTTCAGTCGAGTTTTTAAAATTTGATTTGGATTATGTATGACATGCTGAGGGACAGAATCGAACTGTCGACACCAGGTTTTTCAGACCTGTGCTCTACCAACTGAGCTACCTCAGCATGCTCAAAATCCTACGTTCAACTAATTTTATATATTGTCAATCTTTTTTTGCATATTCTTTGAAAGCTTTTTTACCCGTTTCAAAAACTTCGCTCATTTTATCTCTGCTAGATAAAACCCTTTCTTTATCTTCTTTCTAAACTTTACGTCCAGTTTCTGTCAAGTTTTCACTTAAAGCGCTTATCGTATCTGATATTTCCGCACTAAACTTTTTAATATTATGTCTAGTTTTTTTTCCCAACTTAAGGGTATACAAAATCCTCGAGAGCTGTACCAACAATCAACTACCCAAAACAAAAACCACAAGAGTATCTTTATTAGCGCTCATTTTTCCCCATACATCTGTCCTTCTTTTTTTATTAATGCTTGAAACGATGTGAAATAGAAAAGAAAACGCTGAAACAACTGGAGATGCTAACTTCTCCGTTATAGACACAATCTTGCCTGAAACTTTACTGACAATATCCAATTTGGTACTGAGTTTGCACATTGCGCTTTCAAGCTCTATCGTAACGACGTACGACATATATCTGCTTGCGTCAAATTCATACGGTTCAATAGTTCTAGTTCGTTCCAATGTCCCTCGCGCTACCACTGCCAGTTGACGGCTTTTCAAGACACCTTTTTATTTCGTCTATCATGTTGAGCATGTGCATGTTATTTATCTTTATTTTAAAGACTGAGGGCAGATGATAGGAGCAAACTGCCCTCAGCTTTTTTAGGACATACTCGATACGAGCAATCTTTATGGCAATACGTAGCAACACAGAGTCCCATAATTTACGAATCTCTAATTATTAATTAGAGACTGCGCATGCGATATTTACACCGAAGGTAGCATTAAGTATTTTCGTTGTAAACATTATGTCCCACGCTATTGTAGAACGCAATGGGAGAGGTTGCCCTAACTGGTCCCAGTTCCTAATGTAAATCTTTTTGCCTTGACCTTCTTCAAGCTCTACAACACCGTAAGCGTCTTGCCCGAGCAATGTGGCAAAATGGACTGAATTATCGTCGTCGTCAGTATATGCTCCGTCAATAGTCTCCTTATAAACTTTACTTGCGACCACAAACCGAATATTCCTCCATTTCCCTATTTCGCCATTGTAGATATTCTTTTTGTCCTGGTCATGATACTCGCTTACATATGTCCAAGCACCATTGTTCTTCATAAAGTCGTAAAAGTCGTATTCCATGTACGGGTCGATTATACAAACCCAGTTCCCATCATTCATAGGACGAGCAAGGCTATTCTCCAAGTCACTTACAGCCAATTCTAGAACTGTTGGTGTTAGCTTACCCGCCTCTAGAACAGTAAGCAAATCTCTACACGAAACAATCCTATAGGCAGTGTCCTCTGCAGGAACTTTGGCTAACGCTGGGGCAAATGTTACAGTCTTATTTGTCGCGCTGTACCCCGTAACATTTACCGTCTGACCATAAGATGGATCATTCTGCGACAAAAATGTTATTCTCGCGCCTATCCAAATACTTGGATCAGTGAATGCGTCGTTTTGGATTACAGTCGTTGAGTTAAGAGAGCTGGCATTAATAGCCAAATCTTTCTGATAGTCCTGATTGTTATCAGCTCTTCTGTGCAACAATCCATTCCCTACTTCCTTTCTCACCAGACGTTCTATGGATTCCGCAGCTTGCTGTCCTGCAGTTTCAATATTTTGCCTTATCGCCGACTCTGATGCTATCGGTTCCTCAACATGAGAAAATGGAACGATGTCATAGTATCTTTTTGGCGTCGCTTCAATTTCATATTCACATGTCTCAAGTTTTTGCCTTTTTAAATCATGTGACGGAAGTGGCTTATACCCCACAAACTTTACTATATTGCCTTGATTTCTAAGCAGTACTCCTTTCTGCCCATGCTGGTGATACTGCAAATGTGGTTTTATTCCTAACAAAAATTTTTTGTCAAAATCAGGTTGTAATTTTTTTATAAACCCTTGCAGTGCCACTGACGAATTATCGGCAGAATCAAGACCTTTAGGAGATAAATCTCCAGTTCCTGTGTATGCCATTTTATTATTCCTTGTGTATTTTTTAACTTCTACTGCCACTGCTACGTCTTGCCATAAAGATTGCTCATATCGAGGTCTTTATGCACTATGCTTTTATCATATACCGTTTTCTTCATCTGTATCAAAGCGCTCACCAAATAAACCGCCCCTACAACTACAGAAACAGCTACCGTGTTTGCTACAATAATTAACACCAGTTCAGAGCGATTTTCACTCCCGCAGAGGGAAATTCTAACAAAAATTTGACGATATGTCAAACCGAATGCGTGCTGAATTTTGGGTATTTGTTAAATTTATACAACCTTCTTTTTACTTTTTTTCTTATACGGCATTGATTTTTTTGATTTCATATTTTTAAATTCAATCATTCTATCTCTTAATAGCGCTGCTGATTCAAAATCTAAATTTTCAGCAGCGTCTCTCATTTTGACTTCTATTTCTTTTATTATGCTATTTATGTTCTTTGGAGTAATTTTATAATCTAATTGTTCTTCTGCGACAATATGCGTTATAGATTTTTGTCTTGACAAATTTCTAAATTCATCAAGTTCGCGAACTGCTTTAACGATTGTTTTTGGCGTAATATTATTTTTTTTATTGTACTCAATCTGCTTTTTTCTACGGCGATTCATTTCTGTCAAAGCTCTTTGCATAGAACCCGTAATTGTGTCTGCATAAAAAATGACCCGTCCGTCAACGTTTCTTGACGCTCTTCCGCAAATCTGAATAAGAGTTGGTTCTGAACGCAAAAATCCCTCTTTGTCAGCATCTAAAACAGCTACCAAAGAAACTTCAGGCAAATCTAATCCCTCTCTTAAGAGATTTATTCCGACTAAAACGTCAAACTTGCCAAGTCGTAGATTTTTAAGTATTTCAATTCTTGCCAAAGTATCTATTTCAGAATGCAAATATTCTACTTTAAAGCCTTTTTCTTTTAAATAAAACGCCAAATCTTCTGACATTTTTTTTGTTAGCGTAGCAACTAAAGTTCTCTGATTTTTGTTTGTGATTTTTTGTATTTCCTGCATTAAATCCTGTATTTGATTATTAATGGGACGTATAACAACTTCCGGATCAACAAGTCCCGTAGGACGAATAATTAAATCCACTGTATGTTTTTTGCTTCTTTCTAGCTCATAGACCCCGGGCGTTGCAGAAACCATCATGAATTTTCTTACAAGAGTTTCAAATTCTGGAAATTTTAAAGGTCTGTTGTCTAAGGCTGATGGAAGTCTAAATCCAAAATCTACAAGTGTTTGTTTTCTGCTCCTGTCGCCCTCATACATCCCTCTTATCTGCGGAAGAGATATATGCGATTCATCGGCTATCATTAAAAAATCATCATTTTCCTGCAGAAAATAATCTATAAGAGTTGTGGGTCTTGTTCCCTGAGGATTTTCAGATAAATGTCTTGAATAATTTTCAACACCATTACAAGAACCTGTTTCCTTCAACATCTCCATATCGTATTTTGTTCTTTGTTCAAGACGCTGAGCTTCAAGAAGTTTATTTTGAGATTTAAGAACGGCAATACGTTCGCCTAATTCTTCCTTTATTGTTTTTGACGCGTTTTCAATTTTTTCTTTATCTGTGACGAAAAGTTTTGCAGGATAAATATATGCCACATTTTTTTTATTAAGAGCTTCTCCAGTTATAGGATTAAATTCCTTTATACTTTCAACCATATCGCCATAATATTCAATTCTAATGGCGGTTTCAAGATATGCAGGAAAAATTTCAACAGTGTCCCCTTTTGCTCTGAATCTTCCTCTTATAAATTCCACTTCATTTCTTGCATAATGACTCGCAATAAGTTCGACTAAGAGGCGTTTTATAGGTTTTTCTTGTCCTACAGTTATTGTAACGCACATGTTTTGATAGTCTTTTGGAGAACCAAGATTGTATATACACGAAACAGAAGCAACTACGATAACATCTTTTCTTTCAAGAAGAGACGTTGTTGCTTTTAAGCGAAGTCTGTCTATATGATCGTTTATTGACGCATCTTTTTCTATATACGTATCGCTTGAAGGAATATATGCTTCGGGCTGGTAATAGTCATAATAAGATATAAAATATTCTACGGCATTGTTTGGAAAAAAAGACTTAAACTCAGCATAAGTTTGTGATGCCAAAACTTTATTTGGAGATATTATGAGCGTAGGCTTTTGAAGTTTTTCAATAACATTTGCCATAACAAACGTTTTACCAGAACCCGTAACGCCAAGCAAAACTTGCGAATTTTTACCGGTTAAATAATTATGATAAAGTTCGTCAATTGCATGGGGCTGATCGCCGGATGGCTTAAATTTAGACACTAATTTAAATTCTTCCATAAAATTCACACGCCCGACTATAGTTTTATTTCTTTTATTAATGCAAAATCTGTATGCTCTATTTGCAGTGGAGTAACGGAAATATAACCTTTGTCCACCATATCTATATCGGTTCCTTTATTTTTACGTCCGGGAATATATCTTACTGATAATCTGTACGAAAAATTCCCGTTTTTGTCAACTACTGTTTCAACATTTTCATCGCAAGCTTCTACTATCAAAGGAACGACTTTTATACCTTTGTAGTTTTGTCATTTGAAATTAAGATTCTATACATTTTTTTATTTCCTCAAACATTAATTTTTGCGGTGTTTTCACAATATTTTTAATTGCAGTATTTTTTATGTTATCTTTAAGTATATACAAGGCTTCGCTCAACTTTTCTTTTGTGAGATATTTTTCTTCTACTATTATTACTTTTTTATCTTCTTCTATTTCTTTTGCATTCCAGTATTGATGATTATCTGTGGCATAAGGATACGGAACAACAATCGCAGACTTTCCCAAAGCTTTTAGTTCAAAAATAGTTCCTGCCCCGGAGCGACATATTACAATATCGCTTGCTACATAAGCATCTGCAATATTGTGAAGATATCCAAATACTTTGTAGTTTTGATTATTTTCAATCTGCTTTTGTATTTTATCATAATTTTTGGAACCTGTTATATGCAAAACTTGAATTTTGTTTTTAAGAGATAAATCAGCAAGAGATTCGCGCGCGATTTCATTTAACTTTACAGCTCCAAGACTTCCGCCAAAAACCAATATCGTAATAATGTTATCTTTGAGACCAAACAATTTTATCGCTTTCCCCTTCGTAGCGGTTAAAATATCTTCCCTCACGGGGTATCCTGAAACGATAACATTCTTATTTTTGAAATATTTTTCAGAGTATTTAAAACTTATAAACGTTTTATCGGTTATTTTATTTAAAAATATATTTGCTTTTCCAGGTACAGTGTTTTGTTCGTGAATAAAAGTTTCTTTATCTAGTATTTTTGCCGCAAAAATAATAGGTGCTGCAATATATCCGCCTGTGCCTATGACCGCTACAGGTCTTAATGTCGCAATTTGTTTTAAAGCTTTAAGAAAAGAAATTATCATTTTGCAAAGAAAAGGAATAAAAGAAAAAGAAATTTTTCTCGGCATTCCCAAAGTAGCAAATGCAATGTATTCAAATTCTTCAAACTTTAATATTTCTGTGGATACAGTATTATTATTTATAAAAAAAATTGGATTATATCCTTGATATTTAAACTCTTTCGCCAAAGCTATACCAGGATAAATATGCCCTCCGGTTCCGCTTGCAGCGATAATTATGTTTTTACTTACCATTGTTTGCCTTCCACGATAACGACATTACTGCCTGATACCAAGATTTTTGTTATATTGCGATAAGTTAATTAGTATTCCTGCGGATGCCATTGTTATAACAAGAGAAGTTCCTCCAAATGAGATAAAAGGTAATGGTAATCCTTTTGCAGGAAAAACACCTGTAGCGACTGACAAGTTGATAATAGCTTGAAAAGCAATAAAGAATGTTATTCCTAAGCACAAATACTGCGAAAAAACGTCAGGCATACGTTTACTCATTTTCATACCTTTCAAAAACAGATATATAAAAAAAGCAATTACTGCGCCTGCTCCAAGAAAACCAAGCTCTTCTCCTATAATTGGAAAAATAAAATCTGTGTGCGCTTCAGGCAAATACATTAATTTCATTTCGCTTTTACCAAGTCCTTTGCCAAAAAAACCGCCTGAGCCAAGCGCGTTTAAAGATTGTTTTACCTGATAAGAAGATGCATCAATGTCTATGAAAGAAGCAATATAATCTTTCAATCTTGTAAGTCTGTAAGGTTTCCTTATAGTTTCTTCTGCTATAAAAAGCGCAACGCTTAGGCTACACGCAAAAACAGCTTTCATCTTTATGCCTGCACAAAACAACATTGCAAAACATACTCCGGATATTAAGATAGGTGTTCCCAAATCGGGTTCTGCCACGATAGGCGCAAGTATAAGTAAAATAATAACTGCAGGCGCAAATAAACCCTTCCATTGTTCGATTAAATCTTTTTTCCTTGATATAAAGTCGGCTATGGCAATAATAATAGCGATCTTTGTGAATTCTGACGGCTGTATTATAAAAAAACCTATATCTAACCATCTTTTTGCTCCAAGTCTAGATACTCCTAAAAACAAAACTGCAATTACTAATAACAATGAAAGAAAGTAAATAATTTTTGCATATTTTTTATAGAATTTATAATCAATTAAAAGGCTTGTTGCAAACATGGCGACAAGTCCCACGCCAACCCATAATACTTGTTTAAAAAAAAACTTATAAGGACTTGCCCATCTTACATCAGCCATAATAGCGCTTGATGAAAAAACCATAAAAGCCCCAAAAATAATACAGGCTAATATTAAAATTATCAAAGTATAATCATATTTTTCAAAATCAATCTTAAACATCTATCCTCATTTGAATTTTCTTACAATTTGTTTGAAAATTGCGCCCCTTTCTTCAAAATTATTAAATTGATCAAAAGAAGCGCAGGCAGGAGAAAGCAATACTATATCGCCTGCTTCTGCCGTTTTGTATATTTGCTTTACCGCGCTTTCTATATTAGCGCAATCAAAAAACAAAGTTGAACCTTTTAAATCTTTTTTTATTTTTTTAGAGGCTTCTCCTACGAGAAAAATAGATTTAACTTTTCGTTTTACAAGATTTTTCAGAGGCATATATGAGGAACCTTTATCACGTCCACCCATAATAAGCAAAACATTTCCGCTAAAAGATTCAATAGCCACTCTAGTTGAGTCTATATTTGTTGATTTTGAATCATTGTAATAATCAACGTCATTTACAGTTTTTACAAATTCTATTCTGTGTTCTACTCCCTTATATCCTGAGATAACTTTTTCTATAATTGCTCGATTTGTCCTGGAGACATAAGTTGCCGCTGTTGCCGCTAAAATGTTTTCTATGTTATGACTTCCTACTATGTTAATCTTAGGATTGATTTCAATGTGTTTTTTGCCAAGTTGTATAACTATTTTACCATTATCATAAAATACTCCGTTCCGTAAAGGCTTTTTACTAAAAAAAATTACATTAGATTTGGCTTTTGAAGCTATTTTTCTACAAATCTTGTCGTCGTAGTTAACTACTGTAAAATCTGCTCTTTTTTGATTTACAAATACGATTTCCTTCGCTTTTATGTACGCATTCATTGTTTTGTGGCGTCCTAGATGATCCGGCGTAATGTTTAATAACACTGATACCTCAGATCTAAAATCAGGCGTATCTTCCAGTTGATAGCTTGAAAGTTCCATTGTAATGTATGTGTTTTTCGTTGTTTTTAAGGCTTTATCTGACAAGGGAAAACCAATATTGCCGACAACTATGGAGTCTTTATGAGCGGCGTTTATTATTTTTGCAATCAAATCAGTCGTAGTAGTTTTGCCATTTGTGCCTGTTATAGCTATAATTTTTTTGTATTTTGAATTTGAAACAGAAAAAGCGAGTTCGCTTATAATTTTAATTTTACGAGCAATAGCTTTTTCTAAGATGGGGATGTCCGAGTGAATTCCGGGACTTTTTATAATAACATCTGAATTTAGAATTTTGTCAGAGTGATTGAAAAACTCTGTCGTTATTTTTTTGTTTAAAAACTTTATTACTCTTTTTCCCCCACAGTCGCTTGCAAATACATTATATCCCAGCCTGACGGCAAGGTTGGCGGCGGCAACACCACTCTTACCGAGTCCTAAAACACCTATATTCTTTTTCATCAAACCTTTTTTCAAATCCATCTCATTTGTCCTATAAATTTGTCTTGCTTTTTATCTTCTTTTTATTTCTTTTCATAATTATTTTTTTACCTTTACCAATAGTTTGGAAAGAGGTCTATTGTAAATTGTAAAAGGTTACCTCAATTTAAGCGATGCGAAAGACAGTATGGCTAAAATTATACTTACTATCCAAAATCTTATGGTAACCTTTGTTTCAGATAATCCAAGCAGTTCAAAATGATGATGTATAGGCGCCATCTTAAATATTCTTCTTTTTGTTCTCTTGTAGTAAGAAACCTGCTTTTTGCAAATAAGAAAACAGATATCTCACCCGCTCCGGATACAGGAATAATTTTTAAATAATTTGCGATTTGAAAATGACCTGAAAAATATGCAAAAAGAGCAAGTGTAAAAGTAACAATTATGATATTGCCTATAGCAAGCCCATCCAATCCGTCTGTTAAATTAACGGCATTAGAACTGCCCACAACTATGATAATAGCAAACACTATATACAAAAAAGAAAAATTTATAAAAAAACTTTTCAAGAAAGGAACATTTACAAGCGTTGCAAAGTCAGGATTTGAAGGAAAAAAACTTAAATATGTGGCAAGCAACGCGGCGAATATAGTTTGTCCAAACAGATTTATTATTTCGCTTTAGCAGAAAGTCCATCTGAACTCGCCTTTTTTAGTTTTAAGTAATCGTCGCAGGAACCTAAAAAACCAAGCCACATAGTACCCATCAAAAGCCAAATAATAAATCTGTTATCAAGTTTTGCCCACAAAAGAGTCGATGTAACTACCGATAACAAGATAATCAGTCCGCCCATTGTGGGCGTGCCGTTTTTGACTAAATGCGTTTTGGGTCCGTCTAGTCTTACCACTTGTTTAATTTTAAATTTTCTCAACCTTTTAATAATATAATGTCCTATGATAAAACAAATCAAAAGACTGGTTAGAACAGCTCCGCCTGCCCTGAATGTTATATATTGAAAAACGTTAAACGGCGTAAAAACATCGCTTAAACGATAAAAAATATGATAAAACATAATTTACCTCTTTTGTTCTAAAATACTATAAAATTTTGCATAAATTTCTTCCAACTTCATATCCCTCGAACCTTTAAATAAAAATAAGTAATTTTCATCAACAGCAATCTGCTCAAGATGTTTTAAAAGATTAGCTTGATTATCAGAATAGAAAACATCTTTATTGCCTATAGCGTTCCTTGTATTAATCATCATATTCCCTACAAGAGCGACGGAGGTAATATTTTGATTGGCAATAAATTTACCTAATTCAAAATGATAATCTTCGGATTTATCGCCAAGTTCAAGCATATCGCCAAGAACAAGATTGATTTTTTTACCAGCGTAACATTGCAAAACAGCCTGTATCGCTTGCCGTATTGACGATGGATTCGCATTATAAGCATCGTTTATTAAAACAACGCCACTACTTGTTACAAGTGTTTCCATTCTCATTTTTGGAGGAGTAAAAGTCTCTATCCCTTCTTTTATTTTATTCAGAGAAAATCCAAGCCCTATTGCGCAAGACGCGGCGGCTAAAGCATTTTCAACGTTAAACCGACCTTTTGTATGTATTGAAACTTTTACAGAATTGTCTTTATAAAACAAATCAAAGTCAGTTTTGTTTGAATATAATTCTATGTTTTTTACATAGACATCGGCAGTAGTATCAATAGCAAATGTAACGATTTGATGGTTGTCGGTGTTTTGGATTGTTTTTAGAAAACTATTGTCATTATTTATAACTATACAGCCGCCCTCTTTTACATTGTCAAACAAAATTTTTTTTTCTTCGAACACGCCTTCAGCCGAAATGAAAGTTTTTAAATGAGAAAAACCGATATTTGTAATAAGACCCTCGTCTGGTTTTAGAATATCAGACAATATTTTTATCTCACCGTGTAAAGATGTCCCCATCTCGAAAACTGCATACTCAACATCTGAAGTTAACTGAAATATCGAAAGAGGGAGACCTATTCTGTTGTTAAAATTTCCCTTATTTGAAAGAGCCTTTCCTTTTTTGCTAAGAATTGACGCTAATATCTCTTTTGTGGTAGTTTTTCCATTTGAGCCTGTAATACCGATTATTTTTGTATTTCGAAATTTTGATCTATAGAACTTGGCAAAGTCGCCAAGCGCAACAATGGTATCGTTGGTTTCTATCAATGAAGGGAATTTAGAAAAAGATTTTACAGAATTTGCAATGTCTTGTGAATAAACTATAGCAACTGCGCCTTTATAGAGCGCTTCATTTATAAAATCGTGTCCATTGTAACGCTTTCCTTTTATGGCAAAATATGCCTCGCCCTTTTTAATTGTTCTTGAGTCAATAGAAATGCCTTTTATTAAAAGGTTTGGATTTCCTACTATAAATTTTCCGTGTAAAACGCGTATCAATTCCTTAAGATGAAAAGATTCCATTAAAAGTTAAACTCCCTTTGTTGATGTTCGACGTTTTTAGCAAATTTTATTTTTTCCCCCTTTAAATCTATGTATTTTTTTGCAACTTCAATATCGTTAAAATGCCTTTTCTCAGTACCAATAGTTTGATAAACTTCATGACCTTTGCCCGCAATGAGAACAATATCTCCTTTGTTTGCCATCATAATAGCTTCTTTTATAGCCAGCTCTCTGTCGACTACAATTTTGTAGTTAATTTTATAAGTTTTTTTTATACCAGCTTCTATGTCCAAAATTATCCTTTCAGGTTCTTCCGTCCTGGGATTATCCGACGTTACAAAAACAAAGTTACTCATTTTGACGGCAGTTTCCCCCATTATAGGTCTTTTCGTTCTGTCTCTATCGCCACCACAACCAAAAACAGTGATAACTCTACGTGGTTTTACCTTCTTTATAGTTTGTAAAACATTTTTTAAAGCATTACTAGTATGGGCATAATCCACAACTACGTCAAATCCAATATTTTTTGTATCAACTCTTTCAAGTCTGCCGGGCGCTTGTTTAGAATTGTTTAATCCTTCAACAGCCATATCAAAAGAAACACCGCTGCAAACAGTAGCTACTAAAGCTGCTAAAGCATTATAAACATTATGCAGACCTATATGTTTTATGCCGATTTTTGTTTTTTTACTACGAAAAACTAAATCAAACTTACTACCTGAGCTTGCAATCTCAATATTTTCGGCTTTAAAATCTGCTTTATTTTTATCAACAGCAGAATAGAGTTTTTGATCGGCGTTAATATCTAATTCTAACAATTTTTTTCCGTACTTATCATCGACGTTAATTATAGCATACTTCCTATTTTTTTTTGCGCTCGTTCCAAGACCTTTGAACAGTACAGATTTGCTCTCAAAATAATTATTCATAGTTTTGTGAAAATCTAAGTGATCTTGCGTTAAGTTTGTAAATATAGCTGTGTCAAAATCTATACCGTAAACCCTACCCAAACTTAAAGCATGCGAGGATACTTCCATAGCGAGGTATTTTACGCCATTATTTGCCATATCTCTTATAATTTTATAAACATCTAAAGATTGAGGAGTAGTATTAGGAGCATCTATAATTTTATCTTTGTATCTGTAATTAACAGTGCCTATTACACCGCATTCTATGCCTGCATTTGCAAGAATGCTTTCTATCATATAAGTAATTGTTGTTTTACCGTTTGTACCGGTTATGCCGATAATATTTAGCTCTCTATCCGGATAATTGTAAAATTTAGCGCAAAAATCCGACATGAAACGAAAAATATCGCTCGCTATAATTTGCGTTACAGAAATTGTATCTTGCTTCGTTGTCGTAACAATTATCGTTGCGCCATTTTCTATAGCTTCATCGATATATTTGGAACCGTCTGTAATGTGTCCATGAAGCGCAAAAAAAACATAATTTTTACCGACTTTCCTCGAGTCGTATGACACACCTTCGATTTCGACATCTGTGTTGCCCATAATAATTACATTGTCAACAGATAAAAATTCTTTTAATTTCATTTTTATTCCCGATTAGCGTTTACAATACCTCGCCATGCTAATGCCTGCCATCCTCACATACTTCGGCGAGCGAAGCTCGCCGAAGTATGTATTTTGTATTATATACTCTTGTTTCTTTTATTTGTGTTTGAATATCGTTTGAGTAACATCATCTTTTTCTATTCCTAAATATTCAGCTGTTCTTCGAGCGATATTGGCAAAAACAGGAGAAGCAACCGAAGCGGCATAATAACTGCTACCTTTTGGTTCATCAACAACAACAAGTATCACAAACGCAGGGTTCATTGCCGGCACCATACCACAAAAAGATGCTGTGTAATGCTTTGTGGAGTACGTTTTTGTTGCAGGATCAACTTTTTGCGCTGTGCCTGTTTTCCCGCCTACAGTATATCCATTAATTTTAGCGCTTTTACCTGTACCTAATTCTACCGTGTTTTTCAATATCTTTTTTATAGCATGCGCTGTTTCTGTTGAAACAACTCTTCTAATTTCCCTTGATTCAAGAATATTGCCATCCATTTCAGTTTCGCCATCCGCATTTAGTTTTTCTATTTTTTTTATCACGCAAGGTTTTGTTAGTATTCCGTCATTTGCAATTGCAGAATAAGCATTTATTATCTGTAAAGCGGTAACGCCTATACCTTGACCAAAAGAAACCGTAGGCAAAGTTAACGCATTCCATCTTTTTACATCCATTAAAAGTCCTCTTTCTTCACCGGGTAAATCTATACCCGCTAAAGAATAAAACCCAAACTTTCTTATATATTCGTAAAAATTCTCACTTCCTAATTTTTGCGCAATTTTTACCATTCCTATGTTCGATGACATTTCCATAGACTTACTTAACGATGCGCTACCTTGTATTTTATGATCGTCTCTAATTGTGTGGTCGGCGATTTTAAATTTTCCATTTTCCAAATAAAAAGTATCCGAAAGTTTTACTTTTTTAGTTTCCAACGCTGCTGCAACGGTAACAATTTTAAAGGTTGATCCCGGTTCATACACATCGCTTATAGCAGCATTTCTTAAAATACTTATATCTTTAATTTTATCGGAGCAATCGAAATCTGGAAGCGAAACCATGGCGAGTATTTTGCCGTCTTTTGGATCTTGAACGATACATACCGCTTTTTTTGCTTTATATTTTTCAAAAACTTTTCTTAATTCTTCTTCGGTTATAAATTGTATAGTTCTATCTATGCTGAGTTCAACATTTTGCCCGCGTGTCTTTGATTGATTAACCAATTTATCTTGTATGATTCGTCCGCATCCATCTCTGCGTATTTTTGTCATAATAGTATTACCAGAAAGCGACTCGTTGCAAATTTTTTCTATTCCTTCAAGACCATTTCCGTCACTGTCCGTTATTCCTAGAATATGAGCAAGAAGTCTTCCTTCGGGATACTGTCTTACGTACTTGGTCACAAACCCTATACCTTTCAACTGTTCCTTTTTTATCTTGTCTACAATATCCATGTTTATGTTAAAAGCTATAGGAACATATGAAGTATTTCCAAAATCGCTTAACTGTTTTTCTTTGATTTTTATGCCATTATTTGCCAGAACAGTTTTTACCCTATTAAAATCTTTTATTACTTTGGGATCTAAAAAAACTGTATATTTTTTTATGCTTGTAGCAAGAATTTTTCTGTTAAAATCTAAAATGTCTCCCCGTTTTGGAGTCTCGACATTTTCACGATTGATCATTTTATCAACAGTACGATTTATTTTACCATGAAGAATAATCTGCACATATACGAGTTTTGCAAATAAAAGAAAAAAGACTGACATTATCACGAATATAAGCGCAGTCTTTCTATTAATCTTTTTGATTTTCTTTTTTCTCATTTTTAGGAAAACCTTAGTCAATGTAAACGATTGTTTTTTCATCAGGACGATTTAGATTTTTTTCTTTTGCAACTTTATACATTTTTTCAAGAGCAAGTATAGAATTGATCTTTAGTCTCAACAAATCATTTTCAGCATTAATTTTATTATATTCGGTCTGTAAATTGCTTACTTTATAAGCAAATCTCATTGAAGTATTTTGCTGCCAAAGATAAACAAATACGCTGAAAATGATAAATATAATCGTTAAAAACGGTTTATACATTTATTTTTTTCTCTGCTGCCCTTATTTTTGCGCATCTACTTCTAGGATTAATTTTTATTTCTTCATTTGAAGCAATAGTAACTTTTTTTGTAAGAATTTTATAAATGCCCCTATCAGAATTCTGCTTAAAGTTTTGTTTTACAATTCTATCTTCCAGTGAATGAAAACTTATTATCACAATCCTTCCTCCAACATTTAGCAACTCCTGAGAGTCAAACAACAAAGTTTCTAAATTTTCAAGTTCGCCGTTTACAAAGATTCTTAACGCTTGAAAAACTTTTGTTGCCGGATTTATTTTTCCTTCAGATCTTTTGGTATGACAAATTATCGACTGAAGTTCCGACGCTGTATTGATTATCCCTCTTTTCCTGCGTAGCAGAATTGCGTCCGCAATCTGCCTTGATTTATGTTCTTCGCCATATTTGTAAAAAATATCAGCTAAATCTTCGCTCGAATAAGAATTAATAATCTCTTTAGCTGTCAGGGTATTCCTCTTGTCCATCCTCATATCCAAAACATTTGAATTGAACGAGAAACCTCTCTCTAAATCGTCAAATTGCTTTGAAGAAACACCGACATCAGCTAAAATGCCATCAACTTTATTTATATTGATATTTGCCAAAACCTTTTTTATATTTTTAAAATTATCTCTTATAAATGTTACTCTATCGTTAAAAATTTTTTCTCTTTCACAAAATTTTTTTGACGAGTCTTCATCCCAATCAAAAGCAATTATTTTAATATCTTTAAATTTCTCAAGCAGGTAAGAAGTATGTCCGCCTCCGCCAAATGTGCAATCAACATATAAGCCGTCCGGTTTATTGATTAAATATTGAGATGTTTCTAAAGGCATTACAGAAATGTGGTACATATATCCTTATTTGGAAAAAAATATTTTTACAGCTACAACTATAAGGTAAACAGCGAGGCACTTTTTTAAAATTTGCTCCGGCATGGCATCAGCAAGATAAGATCCCATGATGCCCCCTAGTATAAACCCTACGCCTATTAAAGCGGCAACATTAAGATTGACATGACCTTTCTTATAATATACAAGCATTGAAAAAAAGCTTAGGCATATTATTGCAAGAGACGTGCCCTGAGCCTGATGTTGAGTCATTTTTAAAAAGAAAAGCATAAGCGTCATTAAGATAGTCGCCCCGCCGATACCCATAAGTCCGCTTAAAAATCCACCGATAATACCAATTGCAATACAAGTTATAATTTCCATTCAGTTTAAAATACCTGCTAACTTTACAAAGACGGATTATACACCGAATTCTGTCTTTTAAATAAAAATTTAAAAGCGCAATCATTTCTCTGCCGTTAAAATCGCTTTTAACAGTCGAGCGACCATACTTCAGTCTTGCTTTCCGGTAAGGATTTAGCCGTTTCACCTTTTGCATTACTGCAAAAGCTCATCCTTTTTCAAGGATACTTTCTCATTTCTGAGTAAAGCGTCTCTGCTCGCACCTCTGCTCTCACGAGCTGCAGGAATTGCCTGCTACCGTTTACTACAGCATAAACTGTAGTTAAAGTTCGGACTTTCCTCTTCACAATAAATGTAAAGCGATTGCGTATCCGTCTTCATGAAATATTTCATTTTTTTAACAATATTCTAGAACAATTATCACAAAACACAAGTTCACGTCCTTTTTGAGCTTGATTTATCAACTGCGGTCTTAACATCATACCACAGGCTCCGCAACTTTCTCCATTAACAATGGCTATACCCTCCCCATCGCGTCCTTCACGTAATCTTTCATACTGTGACAATATTGATTGATTAACTTTTAATTTGTGTTCTTCTCTTGCTTGTTCTAAACCGTCGATTTCATCTTCTAGTTTCTTTTTAAAAGTCTCAATTTTAGATACATCTGTCGCTATTTTCTGTTCAAATTCTTTTAATTCAGCGGCGCTTTTTTTTACTATGACAGATTCGTTATCTATTTTATTCATGAGTTCTAAAAGTTCATCTTCAATGATATTTTTATCATCTTTGGCTTTTTCTATTTCTAGAAGCAACGTTTTATATATATCGTTTGATTTAACGGCGTTCAATTCCATAGAATATTTGCTTATAGTCTTTTCTTTTGAATCGAGCAAAGACTCTTTTTCTTTCTTAATGAAGTTCAAATCTACAAAACTTTTCTTTTTTGCGTCAGTCTCAGTTTTTTTAATTTTTAATTCTTTATTTTTTTCTTCAATCAACGCTGGAGATTGATTGATTTGGTTTCTGATATTAGCAATTTCAACATCATAGGTCTGCAATTCATACAACAACTCTAAATCCTGTTTCAAATCGTTCATTTATTCCTCGATTTTTCCGTTGTAATTTCAGCTTAGCTTGCGCCCTATTTTATCATACTGAAAAAGCGAAGCAACTGAAGTATCCGGAAAAATAGAGTCTTCAACCCTTTGGCTTTCAGAATGACAAACAGACTACCCGTCAACGTAGCTACACAAATGGGTAGTGCAGGGTTCGAACCTGCGACCACTCGCGTGTGAGGCGAGTGCTCTTCCACTGAGCTAACTACCCACCAACGGTGGACATTATAGCAAATTTAACAAACAAAAAACTCTTGATTCCTCAAGAGTTTTATATATTCTTACGCTTACGTTTGGGCCTGGTAGGACTTGAACCTACGACCATTCGATTATGAGTCGAGCGCTCTAACCAACTGAGCTACAGGCCCGCGCCCAACACGTGGCATTATAATCAAAAATTTGATTTAAGTCAATTTTTTACTTCTTTTTTCAGTGTCTTTTTATATGATTTGACAGGGACTATAAATCATATGGCATAATTTCTATGCTTACAGAGGTTCCGGACTTTTCTCGTTGATGATTTCGATTTTGTCGACGAATAAATCATATGGCATAATTTCTATGCTTACAGAGGTTCCGGAAGGCTGTTTAAAATTTTCCAAAAAATTTGCAAGTTTTAATATATTTTCTCTACATCCTTTAATTATTATATGTTTTCTGTAAATATTATTAAGTTTTGCGATATAGGCCGAAACAGGACCTAAAAGCTTAAGATTTAAATCGTAACTTTCAATTAAATCGTTAAGAAAATAAAAAAGTTTTTCTGAAATCTCATCAACTTTTTGTTCGTTTTTATTTTTTATTAAAATCTTTGCCACATCGCAATAAGGCGGATAATACAGTTTTTTTCTCTGTTCTATTTCTATATTGTAAAATGAAACAAAATCGTGATTTTTTGCGTGTTCTATCGCATAATGACTAGGGTTATTCGTTTGGACTATTACATTTCCCCTTATGTCTCCTCTGCCACTGCGTCCCGCTACTTGGGTTATAAGCTGAAAAGTTTTTTCAACCGCCCTAAATTCAGGAACATGCAAAGATGTATCGGCATCTATAACGCATACCAAGCTTACTCTAGGAAAATCAAAACCTTTAGCTATCATCTGCGTGCCAAGCAATATGTCATATTCATCGTTTTTTACGCCGTTATATGCTTTGGCATAATTCTCTTTTGAAGATGCGGTGTCTCCATCAAGCCTGAAAATTCTTGCATTTCTAAATAGTTTTTTCAGCTCGTCTTCAACTTTTTGGGTCCCAGTACCAAAAACCGTTATTTCTTTGCTTTTACAAACAGAACATATTATAGGTAGCGATTTTGTTTCACCGCAATAATGACACTTGAGTGAATCTGGATTTCTGTGAAAAACCATTGAGATAGAGCATTTTGGACACTGATATACGCTCCCGCATTTTTTGCACATAATTGCCGGAGAATATCCTCTTCGGTTTAAAAATACAATTACCTGTTCTTTTTTTGCTAAAGTTTTTGATATTGCATCTACTGTTTCAGAAAGAAGCAAACTTGGCTTAAGTGTTCTGTTTTTTAATGAGATAACATTAACTTCCGGCAATTCTCTTTTGCCTATACGTTCGTTTAGCTCTAACAAACGAATTTTATTTTCAAGAGCGTCTTTATAACTTTCAAGCGATGGAGTCGCAGAACCCAAAATCACCGCCGCATTATGATAATTCCCCCGCCATTTGGCTATTTCTCTGGCATCGTAAGCAGGTTTTTGTTCTTGTTTATAAGTATGTTCGTGTTCTTCATCTATGATTATAAGACCAAGATTCTCAAACGGAGCAAAAATTGCAGACCTTGCTCCAATCATTATCTTTATTTCACCGGTTTTTGCTTTTGAAAACAACTTATATTTTTCAGTATTTTTGATACCGCTGTGCCATACGCCAACATCTAATCCAAATCGCTTTAGTATAACATATACAAATTGCGGTGTAAGAGAGATTTCAGGAATGAGCATTATGGCGCTCTTGTTTTGTTTTAAGGCATATTCCATCGCGCTCATATAAACTTCAGTCTTACCTGAAGCTGTTATGCCATGTAAAAGAAAAGAAGCATAAACATTCTTTTCTAAAGTTTCGTTTATCAAATTTACGGCATTAACTTGTTGTGTATTTAGAATTGGAACATGTTTTTCATTAGTTATTTCTTTAGCGACATCTTTATTTTTTGTAATTCTTTTCGGAGGTTTCATAGAAACAGGAATAATTGATGCCAGCGCCTCGCCCAAAGAACATACATAATTCTTTGAGATATACTCCGCAAGATTCATCGTTTCTTGCGTTATAAGAGGTTCGGTATCTATCGCTTCAACAATCTTTTTCAACTTTGCGAGATTAAAGTTTTCAAAATTTTGATTGATATCTTGGCAAGAAATAGCATATGCAACTAAAGTTCTATTACGGAAAGAAACTTTAACTCTTTTTCCTACTACAGTTTCCGCATTTACACAATCTGGTGGCAAATAGTGAAAAATCGTCTTCAAGGGAATAGGAACTACAACTTCCACAACTCTCATATTTTACCTGTTTCTAAAAAACGCATAATTTTTTTCATATCTTCCCAAACGAACTTTTTTAAACTAGGGTTCCTAAGAAGAGCGGCAGGATGATATGTTGGCATGAGTTTTATACCATTATATTCTTTTACAGCGCCTCTTATCTCACTAATAGATTCTCCATTATTTAGAAGTCCTTTTGTTGAAGATGCGCCCAAAGTCACAATAATTTTGGGTTTAATAATATCAAGCTGCATATCTAGATAATGCCTACAAACTTCCATTTCTTCCTGGGTAGGCGGTCTGTCGTTTGCGCGTTTTTCAGGATTAGAGGGGTCTATCATGGGATGGCATTTTACTATATTGGCAATATAAACAGTTTCTCTTGTTTTCCCCATTGCTTCAATGATTTTTGTTAAAAGCTGACCCGCTCTCCCAATGAAAGGCTCGCCTTTGTGATCTTCATCATAACCAGGACCTTCGCCAACAAACATCAAATCCGTGTTCGACGAACCAACGCCAAACACAGCATTTAAGCGATTTTTTCCTAAAGGACATTTTTGACAAGAATTCACCTGTTCTTCTAATTGTCTAAGCTCTTCATTTGAGTTCATTACTTTCGTTGTGGTCGTAAAGGTTTTTTGTCTCTCTTTTTTCAAAATGCTTTTTTCAATAGGATTTCTAGTTATAGGGGCTTTATAAATTTCTGTTTCTCCCCAGTTTTTGTATTCTTCAAGAGATCTTTTTGTCAACTTTAATATTTTGAAATATTCTGATTGTTTCATTGATAATTTTTCTCGCAATTATTTTTTTATTCTTATTTCTCATTTTTAAAATACCGTCGGCGCTTATTACATGAACGGTAGCGCTGTCCGATCCAAAGGATTCTTTTCCATTAGCAATTATTAAATCAAGATTTTTCTTTTTTAACTTGAGCTTAGCATTTTTCAAAATATCACAAGTTTCTAGAGCAAACCCGACAACAATCTGATTTGTCTTATGGTCGGCACAATATTTTACAATATCGGGATTTCGTTTAAGTTCTATTGTTTCGTATGAAGTTGAATAGGATTTCTTTATTTTATGTTTACAAATCTTAGCAGGTCTGTAATCTGCAACAGCGGCGGCGCTTATAATAACATCTGATTTTTTCAAATTAGCCTTTACAGCTTCAAGCATTTCTAAAGCAGATACAACTTTTATAAGTTTTACATTTTTTGGCAATACATTTACGTGTCCTGAAACAAAAATAACTTTGTGATCTTTTTCTAAAACAGCTTGAGCAAGAGCTTTACCCATTTTGCCTGACGATTCATTGCTTATATATCTTACAGGATCAATGTATTCTTTTGTAGGTCCTGATAAAATGAGAAATGTAAGTCTTGTTGACATTACTTGAAGATTTCCTTTACTGCAGATACAATAACATCCACATTAGCAAGCCTTCCGTTGCCCCAATCGCCACAGGCAAGCTCGCCATTTTCCGGCATAATAAACTGATAACCGTAACTTTTTAAAATTTCAATATTGTTTTGTGTAGCTTTATGATTGAACATATTTGAATTCATCGCAGGACACACTAAAATCTTAGCTTTAGATGCAAGCGCTGTGCAGGCAATCAAATCGTCTGCTCTGCCACATGCAAGTCTTGCAATTATGTCAGCTGTCGCGGGGACAACAATAATAACGTCCGCTTTTTGGGCAAGCGATATATGATTTATTTCCCACTTATCGAGAATGTCAAACATATTTGTGTGAACTTTGTTCTTTGACAGAGTCTGCAAAGTAAGAGGCGTAATAAATTTTGAACCACTTTTTGTCAAAATACATTCGACATTCGCTTTCAGCTTTACAAGTTGTCTTATTACATCGCAACTTTTATATGCTGCTATACAACCACAAACACCTAAAACAATATTTTTATTTTCTAAAAACATAATTAGTATCTATTTATTTTTGCTATTTGTTTCTATGGCTGGTTCATGTTCTATTTCTTTTTTCTTTTTTTTACGTAATTTTTCCATTTTCTCAAGAATATCAACATCGGTAACGACATCAGTTAGCGCTTTGTTTATAAGTTTAGTTTCTGTAAGTTTTCTAAAGTCTTCATTTTGCTTGTTTAACAAAATCCATTCAAAAGAAAGAGCTACTATCTCATATCTTCCTAATTTAGACGATGATACAGCTTCTCTCAACTGCATTTCTGTTGATGTCATTTTTTAATCCCCTTGAGCGCAAAATATTTTTGACTTTTTACAACTTTATACTCTAAAGACTTTATAATCGTTTTAACCGCATCTACAGCATCGTCTAATTTTTTATTTATCACCAAATATTCATATTTTTGAAGATACCCAATTTCTTTTCTTGCATTATTTAAACGTATTCCTATCACTTCTTTAGAATCTTTATTTCTTGCCACTAGCCTTTTTTCCATTGTTCTAAAATCAGGAGTCATTACAAAAATCATATAAGCTTGGGGATATTGCTTTTTTATGCTCACTCCACCTTGTACATCAATCTCTAAAAGAATATTTTTACCGGATTCTAATGCTTTCAACAGCAAATCTTTTGAAGTACCATAGTAATTGTTATGAACTTTAGCCCATTCGGCAAACTTTTTTTCTTTAATCATTTTTTTAAAAGTTGCTTCATTAACAAAAAAATATTCTCTGCCGTTTTTCTCGCCTTTTCTCGGAAACCTTGTTGTGTATGATATTGAATGCACAATATTTTTACTGCTTTTAATAACAGCTTTGCATATAGCGGTCTTACCCGCTCCTGACGGCGCAGAAACGATAATTATATTGCCTAATGATTTTTTTAAATTTTTATTCAACACGTGAAAATCCCAATAAAAGCACGCAAAAAAGAGAACGGAGGTTACAAAAAACATCGGGACGATGTTACTTCCAATATAAATTCAAAAACACACTGATTTTTCAAAGACTTTCAGATACTCTCAAAAGTACATAAATACGTTAAAAAGTAAATCCCCTCCCCAACTTGTACCCTGAGCTTAGCATTTAAAATTTAAAA
>JAIXMY010000104.1 GCA_020328045.1 Candidatus Endomicrobiellum pyrsonymphae | reverse complement strand
GTAAGTGATTAAATTTGTATAATGATGGTAGTTATAATTGATTATTTAAGAGAGTATGGAAATAGGGTTTAAATTCTTCTTACTTTGTTCTTCAGAATCTAAACCCTATTTTCATACTCTCTTAAATAATCAATTATAACTACCATCATTATACAAATTTAATCACTTACTTTTTCAATCACTTACCTACTTTTAACATTTCAACCTTAAATGAAGATTGTTCGGCAAATAAGAAAACCAAAAGATGGCTTTTTTGGTATAATACGCAAAAAGGACACAAGTCTTTAAATTACAAAATCCCACTTCATTGTTCGCAACTACTTTGATTTCCTAGAAATGCACATTATGTTGTGACACTCTACGAGAATTTGACAAGAAAAAAATAATATGTTACCCTCTGCGGGTCATCACCCGCCGGTTACGACTGGTTAGTTTTGTCTTTGCGTAGCAACTTTTCTCACATCAACGGGCCCGTAGCTCAGTTGGCAGAGCACCTCACTTTTAATGAGGGTGTCGTGCGTTCGAATCGCACCGGGCTCATCCTGCTCCCATCGTCTAGGGGTCTAGGACACAGGATTTTCAATCCTGCGACACGGGTTCAAATCCCGTTGGGAGCAATTGACTTTATACATGATTTTGCCCATTTTGCAAGCAATTCGTAAGCTCTCATTGCAAATCAACAACAAAACTATCATATTTATTATACATAATTTTATTACATAGTCAACCTAAAAAAATACTATTTAAATTTTAAAAGTAAAACTCGTAGGATGTTTTTGCCTAAAGGCGATAATTTTGATAGTATAGGCATAAGATAGTATATCGCAACTATAGAAAAGCGACTTAACAACAGACCAAGAAAATGTCTTGGCTACTTCGCACGTCAGTACAAAAGAAAATACTATCGACTTAAAATTAAGGAATACCATACGAGATAGTCGTTTGCTTATTTGTGATTTAACGGATAGAAATAATGGAGCTTATTTTGAAGCTGGTTTTGCTGAAGGTTTGGGAAAGGCTGTTATATACATTTGCGAGCAATCGTCTTTTGATGAGCGCGAACAAGGCGAAAATAGACTTCATTTTGATGTTGAACATCAAGAAATATATAGATGGAAAAAAGATGATGATGACAGCATTAAAGAATTCAAAGGACACTTAGAGGCGAAAATTAGGGTATCGCTCTAAATAAAATTAGACAGAATGCCACCATTTGCCACGCAGTAAGCTTTTGTAGTAACCAGACCCAAGCAACTCGAACCCAATCTCAAAATACCAAGAAAAATGTTGAAACGCTTTATCACTTTTGTACTTTTGTACCCAAAATATACTCTTTTATGAGTAAAAAAACAGGGGGACACCACTTCTACTATAAACTCAAAAGCACATTGATTTTTCAAAGATTTTCAGATATTCTCAACCGTTATCCAACACTTTTGATAGCTCTTAATCAAAACTATAATCTTTTATTCGTATTGTGCAGAATAACTGATCCGACCAATTTTATCATTCTTTCCACAAAGTATGCAGCCTTGTGTATCTTTTGAGGGAACTAAGTTTCAGGGCGTTACACTTGCCTTTCTCTGTGCGTCATGATATAATATCGCTCATATGCTTCTCCAATGGGCGCGGAACTTAGTTCATTTGAACTTTGCCCCCAGGACTTTGGCTCTTGGAACTTTGTTCCTTGAGCTATTGGCTCTTTACACAAAAAGTACCTCTTTACTATAGGGTCCCTTTAGCTGTTTTTTGGGGGTGTTTTGTTTGATTTTATATATAAAAAGCGCTCGTTTTTGTTTGATTTTAGATTATAATCTTTGATGATTTTAGATTAAATTGTTAAGAAATTTGATATAATTACAATAGTTGTAGCTGGTTTGTTAAAGACTTGAATTTGGTATAATCGCAACAGTTGTATTTGATGAGATGATACAATCACATTTGATTTGGTATAGTTGATTTTCTTATAAATGCAAAACAAAAAAAGTGGCGCTAAAATAAAAGAGGGAAATTTCACGTGAAGCGATATATATTCCACATTCCCCTAATATCTAAATTTAAATTTATCAAAACCTATAGATAGAAACAAAAGAGGAAATAATATGATGACATTAC
>JAIXMY010000103.1 GCA_020328045.1 Candidatus Endomicrobiellum pyrsonymphae | reverse complement strand
TAAATATGCTGACGGTCAGTATGCTCCAACGGATGTAAACAAAATAGAAGTATATTCAACATCTGTTCCAGAAAGGAAGTATATAGAGCTGGCAGAAATTAGATTGTCATCAGGAAGAAATATAGAGAAAGTAAAAGTAGAAGCCTCTAAATTGGGGGCTGACGCAATAATTATATCAGGAGCTACTTGTACTAGAAAGACTGTATGGTGGTTATGGTGGTGGCCGTGTGTTAAAGAAGATGGAATTAAGTGTGTAGCAATAAAGTTTAAGAAATAACAATGGAGGTTTTTAATAAAATATTTAGTTTAGTGGTGAAATCGACAGTAATGATATTGTGTTTAGTTGTGGTATGATACTATGTGTTGTTGCGCTCATAGTTATCGACATAATATTGTTTTTTCGTTTGAGAATATAAAATGAACAAAGCGAAGATGATGAAGAAGTTCGTGTGGATTGAAATTGGATCTCATGGATATTGTGGAGGAGGGTAGTATAGGGCTTATAAAAGCAGTTAAGAAATTTGATCCCTCAAAGGAAGTTGCGTTTTCGACTTATGCAACTTATTGGATAGAACAATATATGAGAAAAGCTGTAGAAGATCAGTTAAAAACAATTAGAATGCCGTCGCATGTGTTTGGGATACTTTGAATTATTGGATTAAAATAAGAGCTTTGCTGAGAGATAGACTCAAGTAGAGAGTCGAGAGATGAAGATATATATAAAAAGTTAAAGACCATTCTTGCAAAATATAATTTCATAAGCGAAGAAGAAGCTTCTGCAATGACTCTTAACAGTAGAAGCGGCAAAGGCAGATATCAGAACGAAAGAAGAATTAATATGGAAAGAAATCAAAGTGGATGTGGAACAAAAAATTAGAAATACATGAAAGATATGAATGATTTTAGGGGCAAGAGTATTGCTTTTATTGATTAGCAGGTTTAGTCCATTGTATAATATTGCCCTGATAGCTCAAATGGATAGAGCAGATCCGTCCTAAGGATAAGGCTGGAGGTTCAACTCCTCTTCAGGGCGTTTGTGAATGTTTTTGAGTTGTTGACGAGGTAATAATTTTAGTAGCTTTTATCGACGGTAAATGAGGTATGCTTGTAAGTTTCTTCTTTTTAATGTAAAACCCGAAGTGTAAAGACTTTTCAGACTAGTACAAAGATTTTTACACTACAACTGTAACTTTTTCTTCGACTACAACCTCGCCTGCAACATTTTTTTCGTCACCAAATCTGTTTTCAACGACGACATCATTCCTTCCTCAGCATTCTGCCATTTTTGTCATACTGCTATGTATCAAATAGACAGATTATGATGTCATATTTGCCAAACTCGTCTCCATCGCATTCGCTATTCTCTCCACAGTCCTCATTGCATCCACCACTCCCATCCTCCTTACTACCTCCGGATTCCACCACCTTAGTATCCACGCTTCTATCGCCGCCTTCCGCTCCCCCTCCGTTGGCGCATCATTCTTATTTGCCAATTTCTCCGCCCCCAGCATCATATTCTTCAACTTCGCCTTAAACGTCTTCTCCTCCGTTCTTACGCAGTTCTGCGCCACTTTTTTTATCGCCGGTGACGCATTTATCCAGTAGTCCGTCGCCTCATGCTGATTATAATCCTCCGGCAGCTCCAGCTCCGGCACCCTCGCCTTCGCTGCTCTCTCCGCCTTCTCTTTCAGCGCCTTCACCTCCGGCACCCTCGCCCCCTTCGCCTTCGCCTCCGTCAACACCTTCATATCCGCCAATATCTTCAACACATCCTCCTTCGCCTTCGCCGTCTCATCCTCCATCCACTTCACCGCCTTCAATTCATTATTAGCCCTCAGCTTCTCCTCCATCTCCGCCTGCAACCAACTCAACACCTTCAACTTCTCCGGTGCCATACCATCTAGCGACTTCAATCTCTTAGCCTCCCTCACCGTCGCCACCATCTTCTCACACGTCGCTTCCGCCAAAGCCCTCATCGCCGGTCCCGTCCCCATCCTCGCCGCCTCCACCGCATTTATCGTATTCTTCGCCCTCACCTTCTCCAGCTTAATCCTCTCGTCCCTATCCGCCTCCGCCACCTTCAACGCCATCCCACGCAGTATCTCCCTCTCCCCATCCGACTTC
>JAIXMY010000050.1 GCA_020328045.1 Candidatus Endomicrobiellum pyrsonymphae | reverse complement strand
AAATTGCTACTACAATTAAGGACTGGGGGAGAATTTAAAATGGCGAAAGAAAAGTTTGACAGGAGTAAGCCACATGTGAACATAGGTACGATAGGTCACGTGGATCACGCCAACCCTTTATTGCTTAACACTTTCGTAATCGCTGCCGTCAACGTAGTCTTGCCGTGATCCACGTGACCTATCGTACCTATGTTCACATGTGGCTTACTCCTGTCAAACTTTTCTTTCGCCATTTTAAATTCTCCCCCAGTCCTTAATTGTAGTAGCAATTTGATTTTTGAATAAACTAGCCGAGAGCTACTTTGAACCTCGTCGATATTTTTGTATTTTGTGATTAAAACGCAAACTATACACTTAAAATCCGAATTCCACCATACACAATTTTGCTACGTAACCCAAAGAATGACGCTTCATCTTTGTCTGCACAGCTCTACACACTCGAATTGTATCATATCCAATTTAATCAGTCAAGCAGTTGTAGAATATGTGTTTTTTATACTTATTCGCAAAGCCTTGTATAACCCCCTTTACTTCCTCTAATTTCTTTTTCTGACATGCCGCCGTCACGGATTATTTTCGTCAATATTGTTTGCTATGTTCGGCTTTATTAACGCAAATAACGGCGTTCCCGTATCGTACATCGCTTCCTCAGCCACATCCTCAAAAGATACCGCATTTAAATTGATGTTCTCGTATGCTTGGTTATCTCATCATAAAACCGATTCGACACAACGTACCGACTTCCTTGAGCCATTGGCTCTTTACTATGGAGTTCGATTAGTCGTTTGAGGGGGAGGGGGTTGTTTGATTTTTAGGTTGACTTGCAAATTAGAAGTTTAAAGTTGACATAATTAGGTTAAATTGATACAATGGCGGCGGGTAGATTCGATTGATAGAAAGAAGATGAAATAGAGTCTTAGAGTCTGAAGTACAAATAAGAAGGGTTTACAGAGTCTATAATCGCAAAAACGGAAGGGTATTAGAATGATTGATTTTAAGAGAATCATAAGCGTTGTTGTAGTATTTAGTTTGGTATTGTGTTCATGTGGAGATAGGAATAATCCAATAAGGGTATATGAAGGAGAAGGATCAGTGCAGTTGATTTATACGGAGAACGGCGTTAAAGACAGCGCGAGCAAAGCCGATATAATAAAAGGAACGGAGCTGAAACTGAGCGGTCGATATAAGCATTGCAGATTGAATAATAAAACCGGTTACTCAAAATGTACGCGTGAGGTTGGTGGCTCATCTACTAAGGTTGTGATTAAAAAAGTTACATATAATAATCAGCCTTTTACAGGCGCGGATATGCAATGTATTCTTGCAGTTGCAGATAAAGGGGAAGGATGTAAGCCTACTCCGGTCAAATGTGTATCGCGAGCTGGAAGCAAAGGATGTGAGTCTCACGTGCAGGTGGAGTCGGTGTCAGAAGAAGACGCAAGGAAAGCAGAGGAATTGGAGAAAAAGAGACAAGAGAAAGAAAAGAGGAAGCGACTGTACGGACAATTGGATAAGAAACATCAAAAAAACGCAAAGGAAGCAGTAGAACGAGAAACGAGAGTAGCGGAATACACAAAGAAAGTAGGAGAAGCTCTGACCCCCGAAGCAATTAAGAAGTGGGGATCCTTGGTTAAACAGTGTAACGCAAAAGACGAGACTAACTCATCAGCGTGTAGTGAGGAAATAGGAAAATTTGGCGATCTCCTTCATGATACTTTCTTTGTAGCCGGCGCTGAGAAAGAATTACAAAGCGCTAAAAACGCTCTCGAGACCTGTACCGGTATCCCAGAAGAGGATCCGTCATTTGTCGATTCGATTTCGAATTATTTTAATCATGATAGAAAATGCGGCAGAAAACGAGAAACTTTCTACAATCTCAAGCGAAAAAATGATGTTTCCATGGATGCGGCAAATGCCGTCGTTAAGAAACTAAGCAAAAAAGTGCGAGGTTTGGAGAACATACTCAAATCGGACGATTTCAATGCCATGTGCGAAGCAAAGGAGTCTAATTTACTCTGCCATCTGAACCAAGAAGATAATTTTTGGAGATCGTATGATTTTTGGAACACTGATAATTTCGTTTTTTGGACAGGTAAAGGTTTCTGGAGCGGGGACTGGTGGAAGACGCGAGCAAGTTTCTTAGTAGATTTTGTAAAAGATCGGACAGCCAAAAATGTAAATCTAGCGCCGAAGATAAGCAGTTGGATTGATAATCATCTACCGTCGTGGGTGACCAATATTATTAATAAGAAAACCTCCGCCGTTGAAGAAGGCTCCGCGGGATCAGTGGGTCTCCTGTCTCTTACGATTAGTAATGTGATAAGCTTTATATTTTTATCTCCATCTTATTTGGCTTTAACTATAGGATGCATAGCTATGTCGTCATTTGAGTCGCTTAGTGTTGGCAGGATCATTGGTATTGGGGCTTTGACAACCGTTGGTTCGTCTCTGGTGAACGCGGGGGTTTCTCTTTTAGTTGCCAGATCCGAAGACAGCGCAAGCAAAATAGCGCGAAACAGCGCAAAAAACAATATTTTATCTCTTTCAGCGGCTGGAGCTGGTGGACTTGGAATAGGATTTAGTAGGCTGGTGATTGGTACGCTAATCTTCCCCCCTAAAGCAGCAGCGCCAGCAGGCGGACAACAACAAGACGAGGCAGCTGTAGGTCCTATGAGTCCCCTGGGATTACTCATAAGCAGAGAATTAGTAGCTATGGGAGTCAACCCAAAACAAAAACAAAAAGAAGCGCTAAGATCCTGGTTGCCACAGAAGGCGGGAGGTCTGGTGAGGAAGTGGTGGAGTGCGGCGCCGGGGGGGTGGTTGTGGTGGACGAAACTGCCGGCGGTGGCGCCGCCATTAGCGTTGTGGGGGGCATCGTTGTTGTTGGCGCCGTTTGAGGTGGCGTTGAGGGTAATAGGTTGGTGTCATTCGATGATACCTAAGTGGATAACTGGGTCCTCTATAGTTGGTATGTATTTCCTACCAAGGTTTGTAGACTGGTTGGTTAGTAAGGTTTGGACGAACCCGTCTCCGATCGTTACATCGATGGCGACAGCGGCTCTACGTGGCTATTAGCGGTAGCA
The DNA here is from genome assembly GCA_020328045.1 of Candidatus Endomicrobiellum pyrsonymphae. Taxonomy (GTDB): domain Bacteria; phylum Elusimicrobiota; class Endomicrobiia; order Endomicrobiales; family Endomicrobiaceae; genus Endomicrobiellum; species Endomicrobiellum pyrsonymphae. The sequence continues at coordinate 8,704 of JAIXMY010000050.1, read as the reverse complement.
ATATACAGATTTGGGGACGAGAAAAATGTTGCAGGAGAGGTTGTAGTCGAAGAAAAAGTTGCAGTCATAGTATAAAAAATCTTTGTACTAGTCCGAAAAGTCTTTGCGCTTCGGGTTTTACATTAAAAAAAGAAACTTACAAGCATATCTCAAACGCGCTCGCAAGTTTCTTTAGTCTGTCCCACAGATCTCGCCGATATCCCTGCTCTAACGCTTTTAATGTTCTGCTTTCTAACAAAAAATACAACAGTATCGTAATCCCAAGCAAGTATATTCTCTTCAAATAACGGAGTTTCAAGTATCAAAATTGTGATACGCCTGACAGTAAAACAGCAATTTTTGGAGCTTTAAATTACGCAAAGACACAAGTTTTTAAATTACAAAATGCCGCTTTATTATTCGCAACTACTTTGAATTTCCTAAAATGCGCATTATGTTGTGATGCTCTGCATTACCTTGATAAAGCTTATATGCGCGCTTGATTATATCTTTTTCAGTGGGTTGATGTGATGGCGGCGGGCAAAGCCTGACGAGGTATGACGGAGACGATGTACTGTAAAGTTGATACATCGATATCAAAATTACTTGATTTTATATTCAGAACGGAAAAACTGTGAAAGAAAAAGATTATATAAAATTGTTGATGGAAGAAACAGGCTGCGAAAAATCCGAGGCAGAACTTGCTCTTTCTCTTTCTGACAACGATATTGAAAAAACTATAACAACGATAGGTTTTCTTTTAAAATTTATAACAGTATTTAAAATAAAATTAATATTTTCTGCAGAAAATATTTATGGACTTATGCATATAGTCGCAAATATGAAGACATCTGATATATTACGTTTCAGTATGACATTTTCTCACAATCCATCAATCTACGAAATATCCACAAATCTTGATTGGTTTTCTTTTGAAAAAGCAATTTTTGGAGCGCGACTAGACGTAGGCGCAATGGAAGATTATACGCAAAAAATTGAAGAAAAGTTTAAATTATATACACAACAAGCATTTAAAGAAATAATTTCTATTTCATCCGACGAAGTATTGATAATAATTAAAACTTTCTTCCACCCTACCATAGTCGAAGTTGAAATTGCAAATGAAGAACTAAATCTTACGCAATTTAAAAAACTACCAGACTACAATTCAAAACAAAACCCTATTTCTTTTACGGATTACGATTTAGGATTTGTAAAATTAGACGTTAAAATACTTGAGGACGAAAACGGCAAAATGGCAAAGAAAATTTCAGAAGGCGACATAGTGTTATCCATGATCACCGATGAAAGAGAGATATCGCATTACCTAGTACACTTGATTGGCGGAAAAGAAAACGGTAACATGATACCTATCCCGACCACGGTAAAAAAAGTATCTTATAAAAATGATGATTTTGAAATACATCTTCACTACGCTCCATCCATAGTGGGAGTTGCCAAAATTAAAAGCAATGTCAAGTTGAAGATTTTGGAAGCAAAAACACAATTGTGGTGGAAAAAAATTTTTCCATGGTGATATAGTGATGTTACACGACAAAACATTTGACGCAACCAAAAGAAGCCTCAGAATAATTCCGAGGCTTCTTTCTTTTGTTGTAGAATAAAATACTATTAATACTCAGGCATTGGAGGCATTCCCGCTCCCATAGGAAACTTTTGAGACTTTTCAGGAATGTCTGTTACTAATGCTTCTGTCGTAAGAATAAGACCTGCGATTGAAGCTGCATTTTCCAACGCTGTTCTTGTTACTTTTGCAGGATCAACAATACCGGCTTTTATCATATCAACATATTCGTTTGTATCCGCATTATAACCAAAAGTCGCATCTTTCGAATTCTTAACTTTGTCAACCACTACGGATGCCTCGATCCCTGCATTCTCAATTATCATTCTTATCGGCCCTTCAAGAGCTTTAAGAACAATTTCAATACCTGTCTTCTCGTCAGCATCTACGGCTTTAACTTTCTCCAAAACAGCTTGAGCCTTAAGAAGAGCCACTCCACCGCCTGCTACTACACCTTCTTCAACGCCTGCTCTTGTCGCATTTAAAGCATCTTCAACCTTAAATTTCTTTGTTTTCATTTCTGATTCAGTTGCCGCTCCCACATTTATAACTGCAACTCCACCAACCAATTTTGCAAGTCTTTCCTGAAGTTTTTCCTTATCATAATCCGATTTTGTATCTGCAATCTGCTTACGGATTTGAGATATCCTTGCTTCAATTTCTTTCTTGTCGCCAAGACCTGAAACTATAGTTGTATTTTCTTTATCTACAACAACTCTCTTTGTCTGACCAAGAAGTTCAAGCGTAGCCTTATCAAGCTTCAATCCGGTTTCTTCTGTAATAACCGTGCCACCTGTAAGAACCGCTATATCTTGAAGCATTTCCTTTCTTCTATCGCCAAATCCTGGAGCTTTTACAGCTATAACTTTTAGGGTTCCGCGAATTTTGTTAAGAACCAAAGTTGCAAGAGCTTCACCCTCTATATCTTCAGCAACAATTACAAAAGGTCTGCCGGTCTGCACAACTTTCTCAAGCAAAGGAAGAATATCCTGCATTGAGCTAATCTTCTTATCTGTAATTATTATGTAAGGGTCTTCTAAAATACCCTGCATTCTTTCTGTATCGGTTACAAAATAAGGCGAACTATATCCTCTATCAAACTGCATACCTTCCACAACGTCAAGAGTAGTTTCTGAAGATTTTCCCTCTTCAACAGTTATAACACCATCTTTCCCTACCTTTTCCATTGCGTCAGCAATTAAGTTGCCAATTTCTTTGTCATTTGCAGATATTGAAGCAATTTGGGCAATTTCTTCTTTATTTTTTACCTGTTTTGCAACTTTCTTCACCTCCTCAATGACAGAAGCGACTGCTTTCTCAATGCCTCTCTTTATATGATTTGCGTTTGCTCCGGCTGTTATATTCTTAAGACCTTCGTTGATTAAGGACTGCGCCAAAACTGTGGCAGTTGTAGTTCCGTCTCCCGCTATATCGTTTGTTTTCGAAGCAACTTCTTTTACAAGCTGAGCGCCCATATTTTCAAAAGGATCTTCAAGCTCAATTTCTTTTGCAATTGTTACGCCATCATTTGTAACTATAGGAGAACCAAACTTTTTATCCAAAACAACATGTCTGCCTTTAGGTCCGAGAGTAACCTTTACTGCATTCGCAAGTTTATCAACACCGCTCTTCATAGCTTTACGAGCTTCATCATTATAAATCAACTGTTTTGCCATATTACTTTCTCCTTGTTCTTATATATTTCAGCTTTGCTACTTAAATTTAACCATCTGCTCTCCAAAAACTAATTAACTAATGATTCCCAAAATGTCATCTTGAGACATTATGAGGTACTCCGCATCGTCAATTTTTACTTCTGTTCCGGAATACTTCCCAAAAAGAACTTTGTCGCCTGCCTTTACATCCAAAGCTATTACCTTACCATCATCAGTCTTTTTACCTGTTCCTACCGCAATAATCTCGCCTTCTTGAGGTTTTTCTTTCGCGGTATCCGGAATAATGATTCCACCCTTTTTTACTTCTTTCGCCTCCGTAGGCTTAACTAAAAGCTTGTCACCTAATGGTCTAATCATTTAACTTCCTCCTTGTCCTTTTATGATTTTTACTGCTTACTTTGGCACTAACCTCTAACGACTGCTTATTATAAAAAATAAATTGTTTTTTGTCAATACTGCGCATCATACCATGTAGAATAACATCGAAACAGAGCAAAGTATACTATTCTAATCCTACAGAGAATTAGAATGAAACCTGATTCCTATACTCCTCCTGCTACTTTGGACAGAACGCTAATAGCTTTAACTAGAACTAACAAAAGAAAGCTCGCTCATTCTACTCGCTCAGGTTGTTATCTTAAAAATTCTATACCCATTATTTCTGCTCACTCCATTCCTATCCTAAACAACAAGGCTCTTGTTCTATTGATATTGTTGTCAACTGTGATGATAACGACTACTGTGATTGTGGCTATTCTCTTAACTTCGCTGATTGTTTCTCTAACTAGACTTCTTTCTTTGCTTTCATCGGTAAATCTCAACAAAATACCATCAACAACATTATCCCTTCTCTTCCTTTTTACATCTCTTCTTTAAACTCTGATAACGGTTCTGGATTTACCAATTTTATTCTCAGGTTCATAAAATCATTTCTTTGGTTACTAGGGTTAAATCTAACCTCAGCCTCTTAAAGCCTGCTTAATTTTCGATGCCTTTGTTAACGATTTTCAGGACTCTTACAGCAAACCTGCAACTACCTTAAATTACCGAATAAAGATTAATCATTTCTATTGCGCTCATTGCCGCATCAGCCCCTTTATTGCCCACTTTGGTACCAGCTCGCTCGATAGCCTGCTCTATAGAATCTGTAGTCAATACGCCAAATATTACAGGAATGGAACCCTGCAACCCAACAGAAGCGATGCCTTTCGAAACTTCTGCGGAAACATAATCAAAATGAGGTGTAGCTCCTCTTATAACACAACCTAAACAAATTACTCCATCAACTTTCCCGCTTTCAACGATTTTTTTTGCAACTACAGGAATTTCAAAAGCTCCAGGTACCCAATAAACTGAAATATCGTTGTCAACAACTCCATGCCTTTTAAGCATATCTTCTGCGCCGTCAATCATTTTACTTGTTATAAACTCATTAAATCTTGACGCTACTACTGCAAATTTTTTTCCCTCTGCATTTAACTGTCCGCCAATAACTTTCATTTCCCCTCCTCATATAGTCGACTATAATATTCAAACTGTCTTTAAAAAATGTCCCATTTTATCTTTTTTGGTCTTTAAATATTTCTTATTGGACTTCGTAGGATTAATCTCGACCGGAACTCTTTTCGAAATTTTTAAGCCATAACCTTCAAGTCCTACTATTTTTTTGGGATTATTAGTCATAAGGTCGATACTTTTTATACCCAATTCTAACAGTATTTGCGCGCCTATTCCATAATCTCTTAAGTCAGGAGAGAAGCCTAATGCCATGTTAGCCTCAACTGTATCCATGCCTTGTTCCTGCAAATGATAAGCTTTCAATTTATTTACAAGACCAATTCCTCTGCCTTCTTGATGCATATACAAAACTACGCCTTGTCCTGCTTTTTCTATAGCCTTTAAAGCAGTTTCAAGCTGATCGCCACAATCGCATCTTAACGAATGAAAAATGTCTCCGGTTTCGCACGAAGAATGAACTCTGACTAAAACATCTTTTTTATCTTTTACATCACCTTTTACAATCGCAAGATGAGAATCTTTTGCTACAATATCCTCAAACAACACAAGCTTAAATTCTCCAAATTTTGTTGGAAAAGCGACGCTTATAACTTCTTTGACAAAATTCTCAGTATGGCGTCTATAATTGACAAGCGCTTCCATTGTTATTATTTGTAATTTATGTCTTTTTGCAAACTTTATTAGATCAGGAGTTCTTGACATTGTGCCGTCATCGTTCATTATTTCACATATAACAGCGGCAGGATAAAGCTTTGCCATTTCTGCCAAATCGACTGCAGCTTCTGTGTGTCCTGTTCTGACCAAAACGCCCCCGTCATTAGAGCGAAGCGGAAATATGTGCCCCGGTCTTGTAAAATCCTGAGCGCTTGCAGTTTTATCAACAAGTTTTTTAACAGTCATAGCCCTGTCGTAAGCTGACACGCCGGTCGTAGTGCCTATTTTATAATCCACAGACACAGTAAAAGAACAACCTTTTTTTTCTGTAGGTTTCTCTACCATGTTTTCTATTTTAAGCTCTTCGAGTCTTTTGTGTCTCATCGGCACACAAACCAAGCCTCTTGCATATTTTGTCATAAAGTTTATAATTTCGGGGGAAGTCTTTTCCGCGGCGCAAACTAAATCACCCTCGTTTTCTCTGCCAGGATCATCAACAACAATCACCATCTTTCCAGATTTAATATCTTTAATCGCTTTTTCTACTGATGTAAAATTTTTGTTTTGTTTGCGTGTATTTCTCATCTTAAATAAAACCATTTCCTTTCAACATTTCAAACGAAATACTGTTAGTTTTTTTATCTGCAATTTTCTCTATATATTTAGCAAGGATATCTGTTTCAATGTTTACTTCATCGCCAATTTTTTTAAATTGCGCAATTGTATTATTAAAAGTTTTAGGTATAACAAAAACTTCAAAACCTGAGCTTAATAAAGACGAAATTGTTAAACTTATTCCATCAACTGCCACAGAGCCTTTTTCAACACAATAAGACATTATGTTGTATTTACAAGAAAAAATAATTCTGTAAAAATTTTTAAGACTTTCTATTGTTTCTATTTTCGCCGTACCATCAATATGTCCGCTTACTATATGCCCTCCAAGACGAGAAGACAGGGTTAATGCGCGTTCTAAATTAACATTTGAATTTTGCTTTAATTTTGAAAGTGTTGTAACTTTATCGGTATTTGGACTATAATCGACAATAAAACTATTCTTATTTACAACAACAGCAGTTAAACACACACCGTTGACAGAAATGCTATCGCCTTTTGAAATACCTTCAAGCTTTGTTTCAACTTCAATTCTTGAAGACGATATTTTTTTAACTATGCCTATGTCCTCAATTAACCCTGTAAACATTTTTACTGTCTCCTTGATAAAAAGGCAACGACTAGATACTTTGCTACGCTCAGTATGAAGACAAAGACATATATCGTTGTCTGAAAGCCTCAAGATTAAGACATTCGAGGACTGCGCTCAGTATGACGGCAAGGATGAAGAAACAATCAAAACGGCGATAATACACATATTTCGCTACAAAGCAGTTTTGTCAATTTGTCCTGTTATAATAAAATCATGACCAATTCTTTTGAATTGTACATTCTTTACACACAATGATTCTGAAATTTTTTTAACGCCTGGACCACCAACTACAGAAATTGCATTTTTGCCGCCTATTATTTTTGGCGCAGTAAAAAAATATATATCATCTACAGCCTTTGAAAATAAAGCTGATGCAATTATTTCACTTCCTCCCTCTATTAAAATTCTTTTTATTGAAAAAGAATTTAATTTCTTCACTATCACATTAAAATCTTTCTTCGCAACCATCATGTCAACAGGGGCTAAGATTATACCGTCTCGATTTAAATGTTTTGATACTTTCGTATTTTTTTCATCATAAATGATAATTGTGGGAGCGCTTAAATCAAATAAATGATGCGACCCTGGCAATTTTAATTGCGAATCTATAACAACTCTTACAGGATTTTTTAGATTTTTTGAATGCGTTGTAAGAAATGGATTATCTCTAAGAGCTGTATTTGCGCCAACAAGAACCGCGTCGTATTGAGATCTCATTTTATGCGCTAAATTTCTAGATTTTTCTGATGTTATCCATTTTGAATCGTACTCGCAAGTCGCAATTTTACCGTCTAATGACATTGCCGCTTTTATTGAAACTCTAGTTTTATTTTTCAAATGTCTCAAATAATCTTTAATCAAGACCTTCGCCTTTTTCTTTAACAATCCGCCATATACTTCAACACCATTTTCCTCTAATATTTTTTTGCTTCCTGAAACATTCTCATCTTTAACCGCGTAGAAAACTCTTTTAATACCTGCTCTAATAATTGAAATTGTGCAAGGAGGCTTTTTGCCATAACTATTACACGGTTCAAGCGTAACATATAAATCTGCATTTTTTGCATCTTTCCCGGCATCTATAAGCGTATTTATCTCCGCATGTTTGCCACCAAAACATTGATGCCAACCTTTACCTATAATTTTATCTTCTTTTACAACTACACACCCTACTAAGGGATTAGGATAAACTTTTCCTTCACCTTTTTTAGCAAGTTCTATCGCAATCTGCATATATTTAGTATTCATACAATAGATTTTTATTGGAAGCCCCTAAAACGAAAATATTTTCGGGGCTTCCAATAAAAATCTATTGTATCTTCTCACATCCGGACTTGAGCGCTACTACGCTATCACCGTCGGCATCCGATTTACACAGATTCAGTCCGCATTTTTATTTTGCGGAGTCGCAGACTTAAAAGATTTCACTCTTTATCACTGCCGGTAAGGAATGAGGAAACACGTTCCCTTCACCTTCCCCGAAGAATTATATTCAGTCCGGATATTATATTTATTTTTTGGCTGATATGTCAATCAATTAGTCAACGATTTTAACCGGCGTATCATATAAAATCTGTCTGTACTAAACAAGTGTAACGCTGTGTTTTTAGAATATTTTTCAAAAATATCTTCAAAGACAGTCAATTCCTTTAGATTATCATTTAAAACAACAACAATATCATCTTTTTTTTGATGGAATTTCTTGAGCAACCCGTTTAGGAACATCTATCAAAGGAAAAGAGTAGGAATATAACCGTACATTAAAACATAATCTTTGTGAAGATAGTCGCGTAAAATTGTAAAAAGCTGTATAAAATTAAGTCCAACAAATGTTGCGAGTGAAAACCCTAAGATTTAAATTGATAAAATTAAATTACTATAATTGAGGCGGAAAGATTTAACGGTAGAAAGAAGACAAAAGAAAGTCTAAAGTCTGAACTACAAATAAAAGGGTTCAAAGAGTCTGCGCTATAAAAACGAGAGGGTATTGGGGTGATTAATTTCAAAAGAGTCGTAAGCGTTGTTGTAGTAGTTGGTTTGCTATTGTGTTCATGTGGAGGTAACAAGGATAGTGGTGCGCACCAC
>JAIXMY010000049.1 GCA_020328045.1 Candidatus Endomicrobiellum pyrsonymphae | reverse complement strand
CCATCAACACCACCAACACCAACACTACCACCACCACCWACACCAACACCACCACCACCACTACGCACGCCATCACCATCATCGACAGCGGAGGTGTTGATGATGGTGATGGCGTGCGTAGTGGTGGTGGTGGTGTTGGTGTTGGTGGTGGTGGTAGTGTTGGTGTTGGTGGTGTTGATGGTGTTGGTGGTGGTGATGGTGATGGCGTGTAGTATATTGGTAGTGGTGATGGTCGAAACTATCACAAACCGTGAAATCAGCAACTCCTAGTCCATACATTATTAGTTCGGGCGTTATGCTAAGTCCTCCTACGTTACCGATTTCACGGTTCGATGTGATAGTTTCCAACATATCTCTGGGAACACTGCACCATTTATGTTTATCGCAGAACGGAAGGGGAGGTGGCACCACCTCTCTCTTCCGTTCTGCGATAAACATAAATGGTGCAGTGTTCCCAGAGATATGTTGGAAACTATCACATCGAACCGTGAAATCAGCAACTCCTAGTCCATACATTATTAGTTCGGGCGTTATGCTAAGTCCTCCTACGTTACCGATTTCACGGTTCGATGTGATAGTTTCCAACATATCTCTGGGAACACTGCACCATTTATGTTTATCGCAGAACGGAAGGGGAGGTGGCACCACCTCTCTCTTCTTTTTCTCTCTTTCTGTCATCTTGACTTTTTCAACTTCAGTGTTTCTAGTGAACCCGCTAGCTTTGTTAGATTTATCTGGGGAGCATGCCGAAACGAGTAGAGAAAGACAAACAAACAAGCTTACACATCTTCTTAATTGTAATGTCATCATACTATCGGCGTCCTTGCGAGGGATGAAATGACGAAGCAATCCAGCATCGTTGTTGTCTAGATTGTCACAACTTCCTCTTTTGTTTCTATCTATCGGTTTTGATAGATTTAGAGATTATGGGAATGTGAACCATGTATCGCTTCACGTGAAATTTCCCTCTTTTATTTTAGTATCACTTTTTTTGTCTTGCATTTATAAGAAAACCAACTATACCAAACCAAATGTGATTGTATCATCTCATCAAATACAACTGTTGCGATTATACCAAACCAAAGCTTTTAATAAATCAAGCCACTTAACAAATCAGCTACAACCATTCGTAGTTATATCAAATTTTTTAACAATTGCCAATTTAAAACAGCGCTTTAATTTCCCCAAATGTGTCTTTTATTTAACTCTGTTGTTGACTAGGCACAAAGCGCATTCCTGCACAAACATTCTGCGCTATCTATTGCCTCCTTTTTAAAAACGTAAGACCCGGAGCGCAAAAACATTTTCACAGTTCGGGTTAGATTTGTTTCATCTTCTTTTTTGTTGTATCTTAATTAAAAAGTTGCGCCACCTTAACATTTTGATAGACAATTACTATTCATCTATGTATAATATGGCGTAGGGTCTTGTGGAACTTGCGATTACGCCACAAGTTTTTAAAAGTGATAGAATAACTATTACGCAATTTAAGAGGAATGCAACGGGTCTAAAACAAGATGCGAAAAGTGTAAAAAATGGAGGATGAACATGCTCAAAAAATTTATTAGCTGGATGAAGACGTTGCCAGATGCAAAACCCATTACAGAGCAAAAACAGATTGCAAAGCAGTACAAGCTATGGCGTATTAAAACGTTTGTTGGAATGTATGTTGGTTACCTATGTTTTTATCTTACACGTAAAAGTTTAACATTTGCAGCTCCATCTATGATGCACGACATTGGAATGACAAAAGATGACTATGGTATCCTTGGCACGACAATGTACATAACTTACGGTATAGGTAAATTTGCAAGTGGTATACTTGCTGACAAATGCAATATTCGTTCTTTTATGGCAGTTGGATTACTTGGAACTTCCATAGTTGCTCTTTGTTTCAGTTTTATTTCATCAATACCATTACTTACTTTCTTGTGGGGAGTCAATGGAGGGGTGCAGTCTATGGGATTTCCCCCAACGGCAAAAGGAACCGTCTATTGGTTCTCTCCAAATGAGAGATCTTTCTTTTGGACACTATTTAGTTCTTCTAAAGCAGGAGGCATAGCATTACTAGGCGCAATATCTCCTATCTGTCTACTTTTGGGTTCATGGCGCGCAATTTTTTACGTACCTGGCATACTTGGGATAATGGTTGCTATCAGCATGATTTTTGTTTTAAAAGATAAACCTTCCTCCGTCGGCTTGCCTCCCATCGAAGTTTATCGCAACGATACTACTCTATCGGAAGAAAAACATAGCGAACTTTCAAATTGGCAAGTTCTAAAAAAATATGTCTTTGTAAATCCTTTTGTATGGTATATTGGGCTAGCGGCAATGTTCTTGTACTTTACTCGTTGGGTTGCCCTTGATTGGGGTCATATATTTATGATAGAAAGAGGTCTTCCTGCAGCTCCCGCCGCTGGTCTATTAGCATTCATGCCACTCTTTGGTGTTGTCGGAAGTATTTCAGGCGGATGGTTTGCTGATAAATTTTTTAAAGGACGCGCCGCTCCAATGACTATAATATATTTGGCGTGTCTGACTCTTAGCATATGGGGAATGTACCACTTTATTAATTTAAGAACATCTTCTTGGTTTGTTATAGCTACTTTTCTTGCTTTAGTTGGTTTTTTTGTAGAAGGAGCGCAGAGTTTGGGAGGCGGCGCGTTGCTTGCTCGTGTTACGCTACCGGAATCAATAGGCGCAGCTATAGGTCTTGTTGGAGTGTTTGAATATGCAGGAGCCGCCTGTTCTGGTATGGGCGGAGCGATAATGTCTAAAAGCTTGGGTTGGAGCGGACTTTTTATATTTTGTGGCATATCGTGTATAATAACAATGATTTTTATAGCTCTTACATGTGAAAAAGAAAAGATTGTTGTAGTGTAGTTGCTAGAAATGTTGTGGACATTGAGGCGAATTTATCAAAGGAACATTTGATGGAGTCAATAGATATTTTGGACTATAACATATGACAATAAGATTAAAATAAGACTAATTATGAGCGAAAAAAAATATTATGCATATTCTTTCGGCTGTAAAGTAAACCAATATGAATCGCAACTTATTTCTGAAAAATTTAAAAACGACGGTTTTGAGAGAGCGCAAAAACCTGAGGATGCAAATATTATCATTTTTAATTCGTGCACAGTAACAGCGACTGCAGATAAAGAATGTGAATACTTTTTAAGAAAGGTTTCCAGACTTTCAAACAACCCCAAAATAATACTTACCGGTTGCCTCGCAAAAAATAAAAATATTGATATTCAAAAAATGTTCCCAAATATCGAAATCGTTGAAGATAAAACAAAACTTTTTAATGAATCTCAAAAACAAATAGTTTCTAATTTTGATAAACATTCAAGAGCGTTTTTAAAAATACAAGATGGCTGTAATAGCTTTTGCAGTTATTGTATAATTCCATACGTTAGGAATGTTCTTTGGAACAAACCTGAAAATGAAGTTCTTTCAGAGATTACAAATTTTATACGCGGCGGATATTCTGAGATAGTTTTAACAGGAATACATGTGGGTAAGTATAGTGGCAGATTATCAGATATCATTGAAAAAATAGTAAAAATTCCTTTTATTTTTAGAATACGGATTTCATCTATAGAGCTAAACGAAATTGATGACAAATTAATAGAGCTAATGTGGACAAATCCTGAAAAGATATGTTGTCATCTGCATATTCCTCTGCAATCAGGTAGCGATGAAATTTTAAAGCAAATGAACAGAAAATATTTAACAAGAGAATTTGAAAAAAAAGTAGATACACTAACGCTCGCATTGCCAGACTTAGCGCTTACTACAGATATCATCATTGGTTTCCCCGGAGAAACCGAAAAACATCACAAAGAAACATGTGATTTTGTCGCAAAAACTCCATTCACAAGATTTCATGTTTTTAGATATTCAGACAGACAAGGCACAGAAGCTTCGATGTTCGAAAATAAAGTTCCTACAAGCACGATGAAGACTAGATCAAAAGATTTGTTCGAAATAGATTCTAAAAAAAGAAAAGATTTTTTAAATAGATATATAGGAAAAAAAAGAAACGCAGTAAAAATAGGTAAAGACAAAGCTTTAACAGATAACTATATAACCGTTCAAAGACAAAGCGGTCAAATTTATAACGACATTTTTGAAATTGAAATCACAGATACTTCTTATGTTTGACAGTAAGTTTCCTGCATAAATATTTAAATTTTTTGATGAAGGATTGGTTGTCATAAGGCATAATTCCTGCTATGTCTTTTGCCTAATCAAAATTGTAATTGTAGTGTAATTTATTAAGCTGTGAATCGCCCTCGTACTTTTACAAGACAAAACAAAAGTACCAAAAAGTCTTGCCACTGAGCTTCATTCGCTTCATATTTTCTAGGCAATTTTAGAACTCGCAAAAAATCTTAGTAGCGCAATATTCTCAAATACATGATCTTTAGTTATGGGCTATCTCATAATAATCTTTTAAAAAGATATTAGTGTGAAACTTTGTAAATATTTTGACAAAAACTACTGAGATTGACAGTTTTTTAAATGACAAAACAAAATAAAAGATATATAATTGCGTAGGTTAAAATTTATAGAAAGGATAAGAAAATTCGACCTGTCGTTAGAGTATAGTCAAATCGCTTTAAATTGTACCAGCGGTATCTTCGCGAGGAATGAAATGACGAAGCAATTCAGCATCGTCGTTGTCTGGATTGCCACGACTTGCAAACATCGCAAGTCTCACAATGAGTAGATGGCGTTAAAGGCTAACAACGCAACTTAAAGCAACTTGGCTATATATGGTCGGTTTTTAATAAAACCATGAAAAGAAACGATGTAAGAAATGTTGCTATTATAGCTCACGTAGATCACGGTAAAACGACTATAGTAGATTCATTATTGAAATTTTCCGGTCAATTTAATGTTAAAAATGATGAAGCTCAAGATATGGTGTTAGACTCTAATCCTCTCGAAAGGGAAAGAGGGATAACAATCCTTGCAAAGTGCACGTCTGTAAACTATAAAGGTAATACCATTAACATAGTAGATACTCCCGGTCATGCAGATTTCGGCAGCGAGGTAGAAAGGGTATTGAAAATGGTTGACGGCGCAATTCTTATGGTCGACGCGGTTGAAGGACCTATGCCACAAACTCGTTTTGTTTTAAGAAAAGCCCTAGCGCTTGGATTAAAGCCTATTGTTATTGTAAATAAAATGGACAGATCTAGCGCAACTCCTAGCGCAGTTGTGGACAACGTTTTTGATTTATTTATGAAACTTGGCGCAACTGACGAACAATTTGACTTTCCAATTCTTTACGCGTCAGGACGCGAAGGTTGGGCAAGCGCAAAGATGGAGGAGAAAGGCGCTGACATAGAACCTGTTTTTACAACAATTCTATTAAATGTTCCTGCTCCCGAAGCAGATGTTGAAAAACCTTTGCAGATGCAAGTAACAATGCTAGATTACAATAACTTTTTGGGGAATGTTGGTATAGGCAGAATTTTAAACGGCATTGTAAAAAAAGGACAGACTATAACACTTGTAAATGATACTAGTATTAATTCTCCAAAAATTACAAAAGCGGTCCGCATAGACAAGTTCTATGGACTATGTAAACAAGAAGTTGAGCAAGCCGAAGCAGGCGATATAGTTTCAATAGCAGGGCTTGAAGGCATTGAGATAGGGGACACAATTTGTAGTACGGAACATATCTTACCATTGCCAAAACTTTCTATAGATGAGCCAACTGTTTCCATGAACTTTCTTGTCAACGACTCTCCTTTTGCAGGACGCGAAGGTAAGTTTTTGTCAAGCAGACACATAAATGCCCGCCTCGAAAAAGAGGCGCAAATAAATGTAGGCTTAAGAGTTGAAACATTAGAAGGTGAAGGAAGATTTAAAGTTTCAGGAAGAGGCGAACTTCACCTAACAATTTTAATTGAAACCATGCGTAGAGAAGGATTTGAGCTTTCAGTTTCTTCACCTGAAGTCATATATAAAGAAAAAGATGGCAAGATTTACGAACCTATGGAATTTCTTACTTTGGACATAGAAAGCCAATTTCAAGGAGCCGTTTTTGAATTAGCAGGTAAAAGGGCTGCAAAACTCGAAAATATGGTAAGCGAGGGTGAAAATAGAATACGACTTGAATATATAATCCCGTCAAGAGCATTGATAGGTTTCAAAAATGAGTTCCTAACAAATACTCGCGGACAAGGTATTATGCATCATAGTTTCTACGATTACATGCCAAAAGCAGACGTTGCAGATTTAAGAACAAATGGCGTTTTTATAGCAAAAGAGTCGGGAAAAGCTACAGCTTATGCTTTGGATAATTTACAAAAAAGCGGTCAGTTGTTTTTAGATCCCGGCATCGAAGTATATGAGGGAATGATAGTAGGTCAAAATTCTAGAGAAAACGATTTGATAGTAAATCCTTGTAAACTAAAGAAATTGAGCAATATGAGAAGCAAAGGTTCAGATGATGCGCCCATGCTTACGCCTCCAAGACTTATGAATCTTGAACAAGCAATCGAGTATATTTCCCCTGACGAACTTGTAGAAATTACGCCAACTTCAGTACGTTTGAGAAAAAAGATTTTAAATCACTTGCTTAGAAAACGTTCTTCCCAAAATGAAGCTGAAGAACAAAGTTAAAAATATAAAGTGAGCGAATTTTATGAATATAAAATCCTATTTCAATCTACAATTCGTTTATAACAGCTTCTATTTGCGTTTTATCTTTCATGTTTTTTATTAAAACTTTACCGTTTTCAAATTCTGTTTTAGCAAAAACGATCGTTTTGGATGCCTGTATTTTATCTGCGTATTTTAATTGATTAGTTAAACTTTTCCCGTTTATAGGACCGAAAACAGAAATATCTTTATTGAAACTTAAACCATTTCTTACAATTTTTACCGCAAAAGCAAACGCTCCGTTAAAAAGTTCTTGATCGGCAATAGCTATAAAGATTTTTTCAGAATCTTTAAAATTATTAAAAAGCCCAACACTTTGAGCGGCAAGCATCACTCTTTCAGAACCCAAAGCAAATCCCATCGCAGGAGTATCGTGTCCGCCAAGTTCTTCAACAAGATTATCGTATCTTCCACCTGCGGCAAGAGCATCTTGAGAGCTGGTAGAATCAGAACGTATTTCAAAAACCGTTCTTGTATAATAATCCAAACCTCGCACGAGCTTCTCGTCAACCGTATAAACGCAATCGACGCTTTTAAGCAAAGACTTTACCGAATTAAAATTATCTTTACAGCCATCACAAAGGTAGTTCGCCATTTGAGGTACTTCGATAAATTTGCCTGCATCTATTTTACAATCTAGCAACCTTAAAGGATTATTTTTAAGTCGTCTTGCACAATCGTCGCATAAACCTTGAGCAGAGCTAAAATATTTAATCAATGTTTTTCTAAAAAAAGGTCTGCACTTTTCGCAACCTAAAGAATTTATGTGAACATTGATTTTATCTATGCCTACAGCAGCAAGCAAATCTTGCGCGAGAACAATAACCTCAGCATCTGCAGCAGGAGATGAATTGCCATAATATTCAGCACCAATTTGATGGAATTGTCTATATCTGCCTGCTTGAGGTCTTTCGTACCTAAACATTTCTCCGGAATAAAAAAACTTTCCTGCGGGATTTGAAATATCCATTCTATGTTCAATACAAGCTCTTACCAAAGAAGCTGTCCCTTCAGGACGCAAGGCAAGCTTGCGACCTTTTCTATCTTCAAAAACATACATCTCTTTCTCTACAATATCTGTCGCCTGCCCTATTGATCTCATAAAAAGAGAGGCATCTTCAAAAATGGGCGTTCTTATTTCTTCAAATCCGTATTTTTTAAAAATCTCTTTGGATTTTTGTTCCAACAAACTCATTCCTAAAGCATTTATCCCAAATATATCGTGCGTCCCGCGGGGAGATCTGTAATTCATTTTTGTAATTCCTTTATTTCTTCTTTAAGCTCTATTTTTTTATTATATTTATCCATACTTATTACTCCGACGGAAATAATAAATTGGAAAGCCTGTTCTACCGTATGGTCCGTATAAATCACATCTTCTTCTTTAAACAACAACAAAAAACCCGTAGTGGGATTTGGCGTTGTTGGCATAAAAGCGCAGATATAGCTTTCTCCTTTAACGGACTGCCTGCCGGTCAAAAAAGCCACGCTATAAACTTCTCTGTTTGGGTAACGCACAAAAATAACTTGTTTAAAACTTTTTGAACTATCCGTTCCAAATATAAAATTTACAAACTGCCTTGCGGCAGAATGAACTGTCCCTAAAATAGGAAGTTTTTCTATAAGTTTTTCTATAAACCCCAAAACGCTTTTCCCAAAAACTCTATTTGTAACGAAACCTAAAATTAATATGCTTAAAATTGAAATAAAAAAACTTGAAATCTTTGCTATAACAATTACCCAGTATTTATCAACAACAAAATAATTAATAACAGGAAAAGCAAAATTACTTATCCATTTGAAAAGAATAGCAACGATAAAGTATGTTAGCCAAAGAGGTATTATAACTACCAAACCAGTAATCAAATACGTCTTAATTAAACCCCCTGATTTTTCTCTCAGACCCTTTTTTTTAACAGATTTTTCTTTATTTTCCATAAACAAACGCCGCCCCCGCTTTTAACAGCTTATTTAATTTTGCATGTGAATCCGACTCCGCATATACTCTTACAACAGGTTCTGTACCTGCAAATCTAAAACCTATCCAATTATTATCGTCTATAATAAATTTATCTCCGTCAATAGTTATATTTTTTTGAATTTTCATACCTGCAACATTTTTTGGAGTTCTGTTTTTTAAAGTATCTCTAAAAGCATCCATAGTTTCAGATGGTAAATAAAAATTAAACCTTGACGTTACAACTTCTCCCGTAAGTTTTTTAATGTCTCTTAATAAGTCTGCTATAGTTTTTTTGCTCATTGCAACGACTTCCGCCATTAAAAGACATGCTAAAATTCCGTCTTTCTCAGGAATGTGACCTCTTATTGTAAGTCCTCCCGATTCTTCGCCTCCTATGATAAATTTGTCCGGATTATTTACCATAATATCTCCAATATGTTTAAACCCAACCGGAGTTTCCACAACGTCAACACCAATCTTAGCCGCAAGTTTATCTATAAAGTGCGTTGTCATCACGCTTCTTGCAGCAATACCCGTCCAGCCTCTTGTTTTGTTTAAATGATACAACAAAACGAGTATTACCTGATTTGGAGTAATAAAAGTACCGTCAGAATCTATAATGCCAAATCTATCCGCGTCTCCATCAGTAGAGAAACCAAGCTTATACGATTCTTGTTTAACAAGATGAACAAGCGCAGTTAGATTTTTTTCTGAAGGCTCGGGAGCGCCGCCGCCAAA
Organism: Candidatus Endomicrobiellum pyrsonymphae; assembly: GCA_020328045.1. GTDB lineage: Bacteria > Elusimicrobiota > Endomicrobiia > Endomicrobiales > Endomicrobiaceae > Endomicrobiellum > Endomicrobiellum pyrsonymphae. The sequence goes on along the minus strand of JAIXMY010000049.1, from coordinate 965 downwards.
CATTGTATCTCTATTTTTATTTATGGTTACGTTTTGTATTCCGGCGTCATCAAGCAAAGCATCAAGATAATCGCTACCTGTACCATGTAAAACATCAACAGCAATTTTGATTTTCGATTTCTTTAGAGCTTTAAAATTTACAAGCTCTTTTATTTTTTTGATATAAGCCGTACGAGGATTGTGCATTTCTATCAACTTACTTTTTATACCACACTCAAAAGGGACAGATTTTATGTCTTTACTTTGTATTGAAGCGCAATATTCCTCTATTTTTTGCGTTGTCTCCGGAAGAGCTGGACCACCCCATCCCGAAGAATATTTTAGTCCGTTATATTTATAAGAATTATGACTTGCCGTAAAATTAATGCCACCGACAAACTTGGAATGCACAATATCGTAAGCTATGACCGGTGTTGGAGTAGCTCTTTTACAAAGCAACGCCCTTATACCATTGCCAGCCAAAACTTCAGTCGAGGTTTTTGCAAAATCCTCAGACATAAATCTTGTATCATACCCTACAATTACAGAAGCAGAAGACTTTTTGTATTTTTCATTAATAAGATTTGCTATAGCCTGCGTAACAATGGCGACATTATTGTATGTAAAATCTTCAGCAATAATCCCTCGCCAGCCGGATGTTCCAAATCTAATCATATTTATCTCCTATCCCGGAAATAACAGACACAAGTTGTAAATTTATTTTTGCCATTCTTTTATTTTTTTCAGCTATAAATTTCAAGTAACCCTAAAGCAATCGTTTTATCTTTTGCTTCAGCCCAAATATAAAACAACGTTTCGTCCGTATCCGGAACAAAAAGCGCCCAACCGCCATTTGCATATACTTTTACGCCGTCAACAAGCTCTATTTTTTTTGTCTTTAGTCTCTTCCAATGCTTTGCACATTGCTTGACATTTTTTATTCCAAGAACACGGAACAGTCCTATAAAGAACTTCAAAAGAAGGAA
>JAIXMY010000048.1 GCA_020328045.1 Candidatus Endomicrobiellum pyrsonymphae | reverse complement strand
TTTGTACAAAAGCGTAACTCCGGCTCCCGCATCGCCAAAAGTATTTGTTACGCCGATTATATCTCCCTCGTTTGCGCCATTTCTTTTAATTACTTTCTCTTTGCACAAACCAACAACGGTAACAGATATTGTAATTTTATCAGATTTTGCAGTATCTCCACCTACTACTGTTATTCTGTATTTATCGCAAGCTTTCTTAAAACCATTAGATAAATTTTTAACAAATATTTCTGATGTTTTTGGCGGAAGACCTAATCCTATAAGCGCATATTCAGGTTTAACGTTACCCATGGCGGCTATATCGCTTACATTTACTTCAATAGCTTTTTCACCAAGATTTTGTGGAGTTATCCAATCTTTTTTAAAATGTACATCTTCAATTAACATATCTTTCGTAATGCAAATATTATTTTTACCCGATTTAAAACAGAAACTGTCGTCCCCTATGCCGACGATAATGTTTTTATTATTTTTTGCAGTTGCGAACTGTTTTTTGATTATGCCTATTAGTCCAAACTCGCTTATTGAGGATATATTTTTATTTTTCATGCCCATTGTCCGTTTGCTACGCAACAAGTCCTTTTGCCCTTTGTTCTTGAGATAGACCTTAAATCTTTTTATATAATCCTGAGGATTTGCAATGGATAATCTTCCTAATGCATCAAAGTAATAATTTGCTTTTCCCTGATTGTTTAAATAATAATACGCGATTATAACATTTGCAAATACCTGCAGGATTAACATTTGTTTATGTTTAAAACTCTTTTTATATATTCTATTCCTTTTATGTTCGGTCTAAGGCACATTATGTTTGTGTTTTTCAGAATCAAAAACATATATTATGTATTTTGTCTTTAAATTTTTTTGAAAATACAGATCTGTTTTTCTTTTCAGGATGGAATTTATCATAATCCGCGGCAAGATATTCGTTGATTATATAATTTGCAGAAGCAATAAGACTTGTTGATAAGAAACATAAAAAAATATTTAAAATGCCAACATTCGTTCTTGTATCGTCTATGAGAAACCATGCAAATACTACCCCCGGGAAAACAGATAATTGCTTTGTTTTATCCAATGATCAAATCTTGCAATACGCAGATAGCCTGAAAATTTTGTATTCTTCATACCTTAAACATGTATTTGGATTATATCATTTTTTGCTACAATGCGACAACCGCAAACTACATAAGATGATGACAAATAATTTATGAATTCCATAATGAAAGTATTGCACAAAAGATCCGTCATAACAGTTTTTGTTATTTATGCTTTTCTATTGGTTTTATTAGATGTCTTCGGATGTTTTGCATACGAAAAGCGAAGCCGTCTTTATGATTTGGCTGAAGACAATGCTATTATTTCTGTTGAAGGTAAAATTATTTCTGCACCGGAGTCTGTAAAAAACCGCAAAAGATTTATACTTAAAACAAGTACTGTAAATGGCAATATTTTAAACGAAAAAATTATTGTAAATTCGCCTGCCGGATATTCCGTATCTTACGGTGATATAATTAGTATTGAAGGAAAATTAAAAAAACCCTTCTCATCAGCATTTCCTTTAGTGTTCGACTATCAAAAATATTTGGCAAGAAACGAAATATATACTATTTTAGATATTTCTTCTTTTGAATATATTGAATCTAACCATAACATAATTAAAAATTTTGCTTTTAAATTTCAGCAAGATATGATAAATAAAATTGATGCTTTCTTTCAAAGACCTTGTTCAGATATTTTAAAATCTCTCCTTATAGGAGATAAAAGTTCTTTAACGCATGATACTAAAAACACTTTTTCAGATTCAGGCGTAATGCATATTTTAGTGGTAAGCGGTTTGCATGTAGGGTTTATAGGCGCAATAGCTCTTTTTGTTTTAAAATTAACAGGTCTTTCTTTAAAAAAAGCTTCTTTACTAAGCGTGCCTTTTGTATTTTTTTATGTTTTTGCAACCGGAACGAACCCCCCGGCGTTAAGATCTGCAGTAATGTTTGCATGTATATTTTTTTCTTTAGCTTTAGATAGAGAGCCTTTGATATATAATTCACTTGCATTGTCTGCGTTGAGTATACTTATTTTTCAGCCACAGCAATTATTTACAGCATCGTTTCAAATGTCATACGGAGCTACGATAGGAATTATTTGTTTTTATAATAATATTTTTAATTTGTTTAAAGAAGTGAAAAATAAAATACTTCGTTTTTTCTGCGGTGTGTTATCCGTTACAATTTCGGCTCAAATTCTTTTGATACCTATGTGTATGTACTATTTTGGAAAAGTTTCAATAATTTCTTTTGTTACAAATATAATAGTAGTTCCGCTTGTAGGTACTATTCTTTATATGGGCGTATTTTTTTACTTCTTAACTTTTCTATTTCAATATACGGCGATATTGTGTTCAGATGTTCTTTCTATCATTTTAAACTTTGTTTTATTAGTAACAACAACGCTAGGGGGTCTTAAATATGTCACTGTAATTATACAAAAACCTACAATTTTACAGCTTATATTATTTTTTATTTTCTTGAGTTCCATGTTAATGTTTAGGGATAAAAAAAGATTTATTATTTCAGCTATTATTTTATTATTAAATTTTCTATACGTTATTTGTCCTGTTATGTACAATCAAAATAAAATATTTTTTAATGTATATCAAAAAAACAATATAATTACTTTGCATATAAAAGATAACAATAAAAATATTTTTTTACTCTCAAACACAGGCAAATATTATGACAAATATTATATTGAGTCATTTAAACAATTTATATCTTTTTCAGGTATAAAAAATGCCGATATATTTGGGGTGGGTTTCGATAAAGAAAAATTATTTTCGGATTTAGCAAATTTTAGTATTCATGCAGTTGAAATTTCAAATAAGACAGATTTGAAATTAGATTTTAACGATAAAATTATTCTCGTTGATATTCCTGTCAAAAAACTTTATATTGATAACATTGAATTTGAATTTGAAAATGTCACATCTTTTTATTATGATACTAAAAATAAAATATTTTATGATGCGATGTAACTCCTAACCTCACATACACTTCTAGATAAAGACATTTGTGGATAAGCTGTCACCATCTCATACCCAGCTAAACTGCGCCTGCCACCCTCTCATCAACCCACTGAAAAACTCACAGAAAAAAGTAGTGTAAGAAGTCTTTGAAAAAAGGTATAATACTTCGTCAATGCTCCCGGCATTGTTCCCTCCCCTTTCACAGAAATGGATAGCGAGCGTAGCTCGACGGCGATGACAACATTGGACGTGAAACAACTGTGACGATAATTAATAATTATATCTTCATGCGTTTTACCTGCATAAATTGTAAATTTATTTGAGAAAAATGTTGTTTTTTATATATAATAAAGTTGTGAATTACAGCGTGGGTATTATTTACAATAAATCAAAAGCTAATGCAAAAAAACTTGCATTGAGGGTTGCTTTGTGGCTTAAGCAAAATAAGTGCAAAGTGTTTGTAAGCGGTTCTATGTCCGCAAAAGCAAAAAAGTTTGATTTTGTTTTATCTGTTGGCGGCGATGGAACAATGCTAAAAATTATAAGAACATTTTCGCCGTTATCAGTGCCTGTAAAAGGCATCAATCTTGGTTCTCTTGGTTTTTTGACAGACGTGGATACAGATGAAGTTTTGATTCTTTTAAAAAATATTTTATCTTCCGGGTTTAAAATTGAAAAAAGAATTTTGCTTTTGGTAGAGTTTGAGTATAAAGGTAAAAAATTAAAAACAGTAGCCGTAAACGATTGTGTTGTACGTTCGTTGTCAGGTGGTAAGCTTATTACTGTTGATGTAGATATAGATAAAAACTTTACTGCTGAATATAAGTGCGATGGAATGATTATTGCTACTCCTACCGGTTCAACAGCATATTCTCTTGCAGCTTCTGGACCTATAGTATATCCTAATCTTCCGGTTTTTATTCTCACTCCTATTTCTCCTCATACATTAACGCAAAGGCCTATGATACTTCCGAGCAAAAGTAGTATTTCTTTTGTTGCAAAAAACAAATACAGCAACGGAAAAATTATGGTATCTATAGATGGACAGGAAAATTATACGCTTCCTAATGGAGCAAAGATAAAATTTTCTACTTATAAAAAATCTCTTAAGCTTATTAAAAATTGCAGTAGGTCATATTTTGAAACCTTAAAGACAAAATTGCACTGGAGCGTTTAATGTTGACTGCGCTTTCCATAAAGAATTATGCTTTAATCGAAGATTTAAGCGTTGATTTTTCAGACGGATTTACTGTTATTTCTGGTGAAACGGGATCCGGTAAATCCATATTAATAGAATCAATAGAATTGCTTACCGGCACCAGAGCTGATATGTCGTACATACGCTCAGGGTGTTCTGTATGCGCTATTACGGCATCTTTTGAATATAAAAATCCTAAAATTACGGATTTTTTAAATAACTTTTCTATTTTTTCAGATAATAATACCATTTTAATACGTAGGATTATTGAAAAATCAGGGAAAAGTAAAGCTTTTATAAACGATTCTCAGGTAAGCATCTCAGTTCTTGCTGGTCTTGGAGAATTGCTTATAGATTTTCATGGGCAAGATAAAAAACATTCACTGCTTAATTTAGATTCGCAACTTGAAATTTTGGACAATGAAATATTGGATATTAAGCCATTGCTTGCAACTTCGGCAGTTTTGCATAAGAAAGTTAAAAATCTACAGACCAAAATTGAAGCGATGAATTTGTCCGATTCTGATAGAGAAAGAAGAATTGATTTATATTCTTTTCAAGTAAAAGAAATCGAAGACGCTAATCTTGAACTCGACGAGGACGAAAGACTCGAAACCGAATTGCCAAAACTAAAAAATGCGGAAAAAATTACCGCTTTGGCGCAGGAAGTTGTTGAAATATTGTATTCTTCAGAAAATGCGGCTTTAGACGGCATTTTGAAAGCAAAGAAAAATATTGAAGTAATAAATTCCTACGGAGCAGACGGTTCCGAGGCGATGTCCTTAATAGAGCTGTCGTACTATCATGCTGAAGAAGCTCGTAGAGAAGTTGAGAATATTCTTTCAAAAACACACTCGGATCCTGAGAAGCTAGATGCTGCTCTTGAAAGAACAGAGCTTATTAAAAAACTAAAGAAGAAATATGGAAACACCATAGAGTCTATCATCGAATACAAAAATAAAATCTCCAATGAGTTAAATTCTTTGTGTAATTACAAAGATGATTCTGAGAAAATAAAGGAAGAATTAGAATTAGAAACAAAATGTTTGATTGAAATTTGCGAGACTATAAATAAAAAAAGACAAAAAGCGGCGCAGGTTTTTGCAAAGACAATTCAGAAAGAACTTTTTGATTTAGATATTAAAAATGCTATATTTGAAGTTAAGTTTAGCAGAAAATTGCCTTCTTCAAATGGTTACGATTTAATAGAGTTTATGTTTTGTGCAAATAAAGGGGAAAAGATTCTTCCTTTGAAAAATACGGCTTCAGGTGGCGAGTTGTCAAGAGTTTTGCTTGCTATAGAGTTGTCGTCAAAAGTGAAGAGGGATCAAACAACTATATTTGATGAAATTGATGCCGGAACAGGCGGTAAAGCGAGCGAAAAAATAGGTGAAAAACTTTCGAAACTTTCAAGGAAGAAGCAGGTATTTTCTATAACGCATTTAGCTCAAGTTGCGGCATTTGCGAGAATGCATGTAAAAATCTATAAGGAAATAGTAAATTCCAGAACTTATACAAAAGCTAAAGCTCTTTCCGAAATAGAACACATCGAAGAAATAGCAAGAATGATATCTGGCGAAAAAATCACAAAAACAGCCTTAGATCATGCAAAAAACTTAGTAGTGGCTTATCTGCAATAGGTGTCTTGAAAAATACGAGATGAAAAATTGGAGTTTTACTTTATGGATTTTCTTTTTGGAATGAATGCATTAACGATAGTTTTTGCCAGCCTATGTCTTTTTGTAATTGCGTATCGTTTTTATGGTATTTTCTTAGCTAATAAGCTTTTACATGTTGATCCTCTTCGTATTACACCCGCACACAAATATGTTGATGGACATGACTATGTGCCAACAAACAAGAATGTTCTTTTTGGGCATCATTTTGCGGCAATAGCTGCGGCGGGACCACTTGCAGGTCCAGTTCTTGCAGCGCAATTTGGTTTCTTACCGGGAACCTTATGGATACTTATCGGTTGTGTACTTGGAGGAGCTGTTCACGATCTTGTGGTGCTTTTCGCGTCTATACGGCACAAAGGGCAGAGCTTGGCAACAATCGCAACAAAAGAAATCGATAAAGTTACAGGCGTAGTTGCAGCTTTTGCAATTTTATTCATTTTAATTATGACGCTTGCCGGTTTATCTTTGGTATGTATAGGGGCGATGTATAATGCTCCGTGGTCGCTTCTAGTGGTTTGCTCTACTATTCCCATAGCTATTCTTATGGGGATAATTATGAAGTATAATCAAAAATCTGGAATTTTGCTTGCAAGTATTATTGGCGTAGGATTATTAATTTTGGTAATTCTTTTAGGGAAAACCATTACAAGCATTCCTCTATTGCAAAGTCTGTTTACGTGGGATACTAAATCTCTTGCCATTGCAATTTCTTTGTATGGTTTTTTTGCATCAGTGCTTCCTGTAGGATTCTTATTGGTTCCTCGCGATTATCTTTCTACATATTTAAAAGTCGGAACAATTACTTTACTTACGATAGGGATTATTTTTGTTCATCCTACAATACAAATGCCGGCTCTTACTAAGTTTGTTGTTGGAGGAGGACCTATTATTGTTGGACATGTGTTTCCTTTTATTTTTATAGTTATAGCTTGCGGCGCGCTTTCAGGCTTTCATGCAATTATTGGAACGGGTACTACTCCGAAAATGCTTAACAACGAAAATGAGCTTCTTTTTATAGGATATGGAGCGATGCTTGTGGAAGGATTTGTAGCTATAATGGCGTTGATAGCGGCTGTAACACTCATGCCAGGGGATTATTTTGCAATCAATACGCCAAAAGTCGCCTATGATACCTTCATCGCGGCGAATCCTGAATTTGTTATCAAGGATTTGCTTTTTCTTAATGAACAAATAGGTATAGATCTTGCTGGAAGACCAGGCGGATCTGTATCACTTGCAGTAGGAATGGCCCATATATTTAGCAGAATTCCTTTAATGGATAAAGTAATGGCGTATTGGTATAACTTTGCTGTCATGTTTGAGGCTGTATTTATTCTTACAGCTATAGATGCAGGAACAAGAGTGGGTCGCTTTTTCTTGCAGGAATTAATTGGATTTGTAATTCCCAAATTCAGTGATCAACAATGGAAAGCAGGACCTATAATTACGGGAACAATATTTACATTTACATGGGGATACTTAGTTTATACGGGAGATATTGGCAGTATATGGCCTTTATTTGGTATAAGTAATCAACTTCTTGCTTCGTGCGCATTAATTATATGCACAGCGATGTTTCTTAGAATGAATCGAGGGAAGCTCGCGTTAACTACGGCAATTCCCGGTATTTTTATGGCAGTTATTACATTGTGGGCAGGCTATATTCAGGTATTTGGTTCACGCCTCCCTAATGGCAGCTTTTTATTTGGTTATTTTGCCAAAGGACAGATTCTTCTTGGTGTTTTGGGCACGACAGTAATGATTCTTATGATTATTGTATTTATAAGGGCATTTAAGAAATGGGCTGAACTAATTAAAATTAAGACGTTGAAGACGGACAAGTACGGGGAATCTGTAAAAGAAATAGTTGCAGAGTAAAAATCTTAATATCAAATTTAAGTAGCCAACTACAACTAATACCCTCAGCGCACATAAGCCTTTTTGAGATTTGAGTCAAAAGCTGTATTCGAACATAATCATAATATTTAGTCTTTAATAAGTATTTCCTGTTCTAAACCTTTTTTATGTTTGTGAATCAGTTATATCAATTCTTTTAATTGATTTTCGTTGATTTTTTTCTTGATCAAAAGTTTCTTTTTGATTATCATAGAATGCTGTATTTCTAGAATTTGCTATAAACTTTTCAATATTTTCAGGGATTAAAAACATAGCTTCGTCTGTAAGATATTTTTTGTATTCATTCAAATAAATTCCAATTCCAGCAAAATCAAAGTCTCCAAAATGTAGATAATTGTTTGGAATTGATTGTAACCATTTTATTAAAAATCTTTGCTTTGATTTTAAGGATAGCGACTTATAAATAAAGACTGTATATTTTCAAATAAATATTTTTGTTTTTTAATGCGCCTAAAATTTTCAGAATTTTCTATCCCAACAATAGTAATATCCTGAGGTATTATAAATTTTTCAAAATCATATATAAATTTGAAAAGTGCCTTCCATTGGATTAACTGTGATTTTTTCTTCATTCAAAATTGCTTGAATTGGTGAATAGCAATTTACTAAAAAACCTTTGAAAGTTCTTACTTTTTTCAATTTTGAATCTGACGAAACGGCAACTAATTCACCTCTTGTTCTATTTTTCTTGTTTTTGAGTGTCAATATATTCTTGTAAATCAGTGATTGAATATTTACTCTGCAGGAAAATGCGCAATGGTTCTGAGTTTATAGTGGAAGTAATGATATACGACCCTTTCACGTTTACATATAAATGCCATGTTTCTCTAGTATTTTTTTAATTCTTTAAGAAATTCATCTCGAGTTATATTTAAAATTTTTATTATTTCCAAGCAATCGTAAAAATCAATCTCTTTTCAGTGTACTGCCACAATGAATGGTCGATGTAAATCGTTTCTGTAAAAAATCAAGTGACTTCCTTTTTGTCGTTGTTTAGTGAATCCAGAATGTTTTAAAAAATTACGAAATCTCGTAATTTTTAACTGTATGAATACCACCCATGTTAGTTTAACCTAGTTGTTGGTACTTCTAAATTTACCACTCTGCTTGCAAGCAATTCAATTGGAACGCCAATAGGTTTTTCTTTAGGAATAGCCGTTGTTCGAGTAAGTTTCCAACCCAATTCTTTCAAAACATCTCTTATGTTTCCCTTTTCTTCTACATAGTCTAGCCATATCCTAAAAGCTTCTTTAAACATTGCTTTTGCTTTTTCTAAATTTGAACCCGATGTTATTATCCCTAAAGGCGAACATTGAGCGTGAATATACTTGTCTCCTGATATTTTGAAAAAATACACAGGAACAGATGCAACCACGACTCTTCTGTCGTTATTTACAAATATTTTTGATGTCTTCATACTACTTTCCTTTATTTAGTTTATAATTTACTAAATAATCCCTTGACAGCTTGTAGGGACTGATAAAATATTTGTGAAATGCTTATGAAATGATATATGAAATGGTAACATATTACAAAGTAAAATAAAAGGCAAATTCAACCCGCACACGCAACAGCAGAATTAAGAATAAGAACATCTTTGAGGCGTTAAACAGTCAAGACGTTTTCTTGGTCTGTTGCTAAGCCAATTTTCTGCAGTTGCGACATATCTCTTGCATCTGTAATTATCAAAATTAGCGCCTTTAGGTAAACACCCTATAAGTTTTACTTTTAAAGTTTAAATAACATTTTCAAAGATAACATATGGGATATTGAACGAGACACAACCCAAAAACATAACCTTTCAAAGTGACCATATTTTTATCCAATCAATTAGTCTTGTTTTAGTCTTGCAATGTGGTTTTAAATATTTTTATGGGTTTTCTGACGTTTTTAAAAATATATTGATTTCCGACGTGGTTTAAGCTTATATCAAGTTTATATCGAAAAATATACAGATTTTGATTTTATATATGAATAATATCAGTACAATGATTTTCAGTCTTATATTTCTTATTGTAATCATCAACATAAGTTTCAATAGACTGAAAATACGTTGACTTTTTAAAGGACTCAAAAGCAGTAATATCCTATGAAAATGCTGTTAGTATGCGCTTTATTTTCTCAATTTCTACTTTATAAAGCTTAATTTCTTCTCTTAATTTATCTTTTTGCTGTATATGTTTGTCTGTTTCTATTTTCAATTGGTTTTCAAAAGAAATTTTTTCGCTCTTAAATTCATCTTCCTTATCAAACAATTCTTGCTTGTCTTTGTTATATTCTGTAGCTGTATCACGATTGTTTTCAATGAAAAGTAATTCATTTTCAACCGTGGAAAGTTACAAATTAATTGCCGAAATTAGTTTTGCATCAGCGCCTTCTCTGTCAAATTCGTTTTTCTGTTTTTCTTTTATGTCATTTGTTTTCTGTACTATAGCATTTTTTTCATTTTGAATTTCAGAATCAATTTTTAAAATAATATCTGTCAGTTTTTGATGCTCCACTTTT
>JAIXMY010000047.1 GCA_020328045.1 Candidatus Endomicrobiellum pyrsonymphae | reverse complement strand
TGTCGCGTAATATACGGCAATATGCTCGCCGGTATTTCTTACTTCTTGTTTGTATGGCTTATTCCGCAGTACATATTCAAATTTAGATTCTAGCAGTACAAACATCACAAACATCATATTGCCATCAACACATTTGATGTACGTTATCCATGCGGCATCAAATTTACTTCTATCATTTTCAGGCAGTATCTTATCTATATTTTTTTCTGTCCAATCAGGAAACATCATGTCTATCCAAGGTAAAAATCGTCCCAGGACAGCCCACGTTTCCATATATTTACTTGTATTCAACAATTTATTCAAAATTTCAATAATATACTCAATATCTTTTTTTTGCCGCTTCTGCCATAGCGAGTACTCTACTAACGACTGCACTGCAACGCCATGTAAACTATTTACTGCGTTGCCATAATAATCGTCGTCATCCCTTGTTTCTCTTGACGACAAATACTCGTCGGGAACAAATACCAAATCACTTATAATACCAAAAAGTTTTTGCGCTGTTTCATCTTTAAGTTGCAGTTCTTTATCGTATATTCGTTTAAATAATCTGAGCATGTCTATATACGTATCATTCCAATCGTTGTATCCTTCAAAAAAATCTCTTTTTCTATCTTTCGGCAACTGCTGTTTCAACGCCCACAATCCAAGCTCTATGATGTTTTCCCATTGAGACACAGATTTATCAACATCTGATAAAGCACTAAATAAATAACCAATATATACAGGTTTTGTTATTTCTCTAAATCTCAATAAATTGTTATTGTCGAGGTATTTTTGCGGATTTTGTTTGACATCTTTTTCTAATGATTGCGCTAATCCTATAACGGTAGGCTCCCTCAGAGATTGCTTGTCAGAAGGTCTCCAATCTTGCAAATATTTAACTACTTCGTCAATAGGCATATTCTTCATTACGCTATCTTCTATAGGAGAAACTGTTCCCCATGAACTTTCATAATAGTCCAAGAAATCAGGATGCTCCACGTAGTGTTGTTCTTTACCATTTTGAATTAATATACCTTTGTATTTTTCTTTCATATTTTCCGGCAAATCATTAAAATTAAAAATTATATTTTGTTTTTCGTCAGGTAAATTTTTAAATTCTTGCTGCCTCAGCAAGTAATATTCATGATATATTTCACCGTTATTAAAATAATTTTTCTCAGTAAGATATGATTCAACTCGTTTTTTATCGGCGCTAGGGAATAATCTTAGCAAATGCAAAATTAAACGGATAAATATTGGGGATTTCATTTCTTCCAAAGCGCTAAATATAAAATTAATATTATTTTTCTCATTGGTCTTTAACAAATTTTCTGAAGCATCGCGAAGAGCAGATAATATTATATTAAACGGTTCATCTTTACTGTAATCATTTTGTTGATGATCTTCAATAGCACGCCTTTGATAATTTATTCTGGTAGTATTTTCTTTATCCATTAACGGACTATCCGTCAATAAATTTTTTGTTATATTGAAATATCTCCTAAATAATTCTTTGGGATCGTTCTTAAAAATTTCACTGCCATTATTTAGAATTTCTTTATAATAATGTTCTGCTATACTATCATTAGCGCCAAATTTAGTAACTATAATAAAATCTTTACCATCAAAACCATCAAATGAAAAGTCATTTTCCTTAACTTCAATACGCAGCCTTAACAACTCTGAAAATATATTAAGAGCGATTTTCTCATACTCATATCCTATATCCGTCAATGTTTGCAGTAACTTTAAAACAACCTTACGGTCAAACCAGTCATCAACAACAGAATCCTTTCGTTTTAACCATGATAAAAAAGCCTCGGATATTTTGCGCAAATTTTCTTTTTTATTTTTCGCCATAGCCATGCCAATTTCAAAGACTTGAAGTAAAATCCGTACGTTAATATTATTATCTTTACTTAAGTCGGCTAAAAATGGCTCAATTATATCAAGAACTTCATCCGGTTTTTCGGGAACAGCTTTAATAAGATATGGCAGTGCATCCCATTCACCAGTAGCTCGGGAGAAATACAGCAAGTTTTTTTCTTTAAGCGGCTGAGTCCATTCAAAATTTTCCAGTTTAGAGAAAAAATATCGTTTAAGATTGCCTTTTAAATTGTCTGTAACCCTTTTTATTTCACCTTCTGTTGGTTTTTGACAAGGGCTTTCGTTGATTTTTGGCAAGATGTCATCTAAAATCTCTTTTTGTTCTACATACGGCTTGTTTTTCAAAGCAAGAATAAATTTCTCAATATGGCCTATGCTGTTATCATAATCAACTGTACTAGATTTTGTTTTATTCCAATGTCTGCGATCATGAAAATCATTTCTAGCTTTTTTCACGTTATTAATCATTAGGTTTAATTCATCTTCTTTTATTTTTGGACGAAATTGCTTTGCAAAACATTGTAATCTATACCTCTGATTTTCCAGTTTTTCTATTTCCCTCCATACTGTTCCATTCTTAACAATCCAATCTATAATTTCGTCTCTTTTTTCCCCTTGCTTGCCAAATTCTATACTTTCTAAAGCAGTCCTAAATTGTTTCTTATACTCTTCTTCGTCTCTTTCAATAAAAACATTTGTTAGCTCAAAAAAACAACAAGCTAGTATCAAATTTCTAGAAGGAAGATCTTTGTTAATAAAATGATAGATTCCTGCTCTATACAAATCATAAGCATCAGAATTGAAATCTTTTAAAAAGTCTGATACTTCTTTTTGCTCGCGAGATAGTTTTTTAGCTAAAAATTCTTCTACATATTCTATAGGTTTTGTATTTGATGGAGTTCTATCGTCAAAACTGCTCATAAAAGTATCCTGTTTTTTCTATATCGTAAAACTTTAGCTTCTTTTTTTAATAAATTGAGCGATCAACTTTCTTCTTAACAAATCTAAAACTGTATTAACGGTTCTTTCTCTAATACTTTCTCTTAAACCGTTAAAATTAAACTTAAAACTTTCCGTTTTCTTTTTATCGGCAAAACCTACATATACAAGTCCTACCGGTTTTTCTTTTGTTGCGCCGCCGGGTCCCGCAATTCCTGTAATTGATAAAGCGTAATCGCAGTCTGAAAGTTTCAAAATACCTTCAGCCATTTCTTTGGCTGTTTCTCCACTTACAGCGCCAAATTTTATTAAAGTTTCTTCTTTTACACCAAGCAGTTTTATTTTTGACTCATTTGAGTATGCAACAACAGAATTTTTGAAATATAATGAACTCCCTGCAACATCTGTAATCGCAGCCGCTACCTTACCGCCTGTGCAGGATTCTGCGAAAGAAACCGTTTTGTTTTTTTCAAGTAAAAGACGACCGACAACAGAAGCAAGCGTATCATTATCGCAACCAAAAATATTATCTTCTAAAACATTATTAATTTCAAATTTTAGTTTGCTCGCGGTTTCATCAACAAAAAGCTCGTCTTTTCCTGAAACAGAAAATTTTACATCAACAATGGAATCATTTGCAAGAATACCAAATTCCACAGATTGCCCATAGCCAAGCTGAGCTTCTTCCATAACAGGCTTTATCTTTTCTACAACGGCAGATTCCGAAATTCCAAAAACTCGTAAAGTTGTATTTTTTCTTATGCCAACAGAATAGCTCTTTAAAAACGGTTCGACATTTTCTTCAAACATCGGCTTCATTTCGCTTGGAGGACCTGGAAGTAAAAATAAAGTTTTGCGAAGTCTTCTATCTCCGTATTTAAATTCAAAATGCAACATTTGTCCGGGAGCCGTGCCAAAACGATTCTCTAAAACCTTCGCTCCTTTGATAATACTCGCTTGTCTTTCATTTATCTTAGGCATTGCAGTTATTGCACGTTTTGCAAAATATTCTTTTATTGATTTTAAAACTTTTTCATCTGAATATGTTTCAAGATTCAAACACTCCGCAGCTGTTTCAACAGTTATATCGTCAAATGTGGGACCAAGCCCGCCGGTCGTAATAATAATATCGCTTCTTTCAAAAGCTCTTTTAAATTCCTGCAATAAATCTTGTTTTTTATCTCCGACATCTACAACGGACGACAAGTCAAGACCTATGGTGGCAAGTTTTGAACCTATGTACGCGGCATCAATATTAATTTTACCGGCAAGTAGCTCGCTACCGGTACAAACAAGTTCTATTCTCACAGGGTTAGACTCCTATCACACTGACAATATCATTAATGTTTGCTTTAACTTTTCCATGTCTAACAGCGCTTGCAACTACAGTATCCGGATACTTTAAACCATGTCCTGCAAGTATGCAAATAACTTTTAAGGGATTTGTATTCTTAAAATAACCTTTATTGAAGAAGCCGAAGCAGGCTCGCAGAAAACACCTTCTGTGGCAGTCGCGAGTTTATATGCTTCAAGCTCTGCATCCGTTACTTTATCAATAACGCCACCTGACGCATCTCTTGCTTCTTCAGCAGTTTCCCACGAAGCAGGATTCCCTATTCTTATAGCAGTCGCTATTGTTTCAGAAATTGCAAATAGGATGCCCATCAACTATAGGCGCTGAGCCTACTATTCGAAAACCCATCATCTTAGACTTCCTGATTCAACAATTTTTGAAACAGCTGTTATCATTTCTCTGTCTTTAAAAGAACCTGTAGGATTCATTCCTTCAAATTTAAAATGTATTTCACCGTTAAATTCGAGTTTTTCTGACAAATTTCTTGCAGGCATCAGAGAGGTATTTCTCTCATAAAGAGATATGAGCGAAGTAGCATCGCTAATTGGTAAATTTTTTTTGTATTTTTCAATTAAACCCTTGTAAATCATTTTCTATGTCATCGCAACATATAATCAAACTTTGTATTGTTGAAAGTTTTTGGCTTTTTTACAAACTTCCTTGTGTTAAAAATTTGGGATTTATATACAACCTTAACCAAAAATCACACGCATATCAAATTTGCGAACTAAACGGTAATGTTTCCATAAAATTCTTTATAAAATCCCAATCTGGTTTATTGTCCCTCGTTGGGAGTTTTATTTTTAGAGATTTAAGCGTGCGATTGGCTTGTCGACCATAGTTATAGCGATATTTTTCTTTACGAATAAGAGTTATAAGGAATAATAAAATCGCATTATTTACTTTTGTCTTTGGTTGTAAATAATAAATATCTCGCCCGCTATAATACTCCTCAGTCTGCGAAAAAGTTGCTAAAACCGAACCGCTACTAGCAACAGAGATTGTATTCGCTGGGTTTGGCGCTTTTTCCTCCATTTTTACAAAAGCGGATATACCGTTATTAGTGTCCGTGCGAGAAACTAGTCTTATACTATTTTTTTCGTCTTTTGTTGTTTCTTCCAAATTAACAAGTTCACAATTAACGCCATATTTCACATCAAATAAATCGTCTAATTTATAAAATTGCCAATCAGCGGTTTTTAACTCTGGTGTTGGTAAGTTTTTAACCGGTTTTGTAGCGAAGTTATAATTATGTGTGTGTGTGTCAATAAATTGTTCCATAAAATCCCAATCTGGCTTGCCATTTTTAGCTGGCAACTTTATTGAGCAAGATTTTAAGCGCTCTTGGCTAGCTTTGCGACCATAGCTATAGCGATATTGTTCTTTATTCATAATTGCGACAAGAAACATTGCTATATTTTTTGTCATTTCAAATTTTGGCGTTAAAACTTCAACATGATCACTGGCTGAAAAATCTGTATCTTGATAAGAACAATAGCCCAAAACCGCGCTATCAACAGTTAAAACACCACCTTTTTCAGTTGAAAAATTGTAAAATCCTTCTGTACCATTGTTGGCGGCTTGTGTAGTTATAAACGGGAAACCTCCAACGCCATATTCTTGCAATTCCAATAATGATGTTGTTTTGCTACCTTTAATATCAAATAAATCAGAGATATTAAAGTTTTGCCAAGTCGTTGTATCTACTTTATTTTTCATCTTTGTTTAATCCTAACTTGAATAACGCAAATTGTTTAATTGTTTCAGCAAAATCATCAATGGTTAAATTGGAATAATCCGTTTCCATATATGCTTCGGCACACCACTCATCATCAGCGGTTACATTTTTAAGAACCGAAAGACCCTGAACACTTTTGCGATTACGATAGTTAGCAATCCATTGATTTTTAATTTCATTTTCAAATTTACCAAATAAATCAATACGACCTTTTGTTTTTCTCTTTACAAAACCATCATCTTTATAATAGCCAAAATACACTTCTTTATTTGTTGGATGCGCCCGTTTAGCCGTAAATACCATAATACAAGAAACGACGCCTACTTTGGAATTGAAGAAAAGTTCGTCAGGCATAGAAAAGACGGCTTCCAAAGTATGTAATTTTAGAACTTGTTTTTTAAATTCGTAGATTTTACCGCTTGTTGCCAATACTTCTGACATCGGTGCGATTGCTACACAGCGACCGCCTTGTTGTAAGCAGTCCAAGTTAGCTAAAATAAACTCGTATTCATCTTTATCTGATTTTTTGTTGCTTTTGTAAGGCGGATTCAGCAAACCAACCGTGGGATTTTTAGTTTTTACATCGGCTGTAACATTTTGGTCAAAACAACTGTCATAATAAATATTGCTTTTGCCATCTTGGTGAATAAACATGTTAGTACAAGCTAGAACGAAAATTTTGGCTTGCTCTTCTACTCCAATAATTTGGCTAGATTTTATAGACTTCTCTTTTTCTTTGTCGCCCTTGGCATCTTTTATCATAATACTCATCGCAGAAACCAAAAATCCACCAGTACCAGTACAATTGTCATAAACAACACTATCCTTATTGACTTCTGCAACTTCTGCCATAAACTCTGTAATATGCGGCGGCGTTAAGACAATTCCCAAACCTTTATCAGCGTTAGCATACCGCAAAAATTCAATATAAAGTTGCCCTAAAACATCAAAATATTCGTGCGTTTTGATAAAATTTTGGATATTGTCCTTAATATCAGTTATCAGTTCTTTTAACACCTCCAAATTTTTGGAAAGTGTAGCGTTGGTCTTTATAAGAGAAAAACGAGCATCCAGCACCTCCAACTTTCTGCCGCTTATTTTATCATTTTCAAAGGCATTTCTCACAGTGATTACAAGATAGTCGGCAAGTTGTTTGGCATTAGCATAGGTTGCGTAGGTTTTGGAAAAATTATCATCTTCAAGGGCAATAAGAACGCAACCAATTAAAAATGCTCGTTCATCTTCGCCGATTTTATTTTCATGTAATTTATCGTTAAGTGTCTTGGAGAATACAAGCAAAGTTTGATAATCTTGGCGAAACTTTGCAGGACTCTTGATGTAACCATCATACAAGTCGTTTAAAGGTAAAAGTTTATTATCGAAGACTGTAGTCGCAATCTGCTCGCCTTTTAGTTGTAGAAAATAAGACGCTTTTAGTTCTTTTAGATTTTCGCCACTTACGGCAATGGACAAGACGTCAAAGCCTTTGGCTAGAAATGAACTATATAACTTTACTCCATCAATGGCATAATCGGCATATCGGTCACCTGTTTTGCTTTCATGTTTTTTAATATCAGCCTTACATTCTACGACAATGATAAAATCGGAATTTTTGCGAGATTGAATTATAAAATCAGGATAACCTTTACCACTACCATCTTTTTTAGAAGCGCAAACCAACATTTTTTTAATTTTGTAGTTTTTACTGGCTTGCCGTTCATAAATCCAGTCGTATTGTGTTGCCCCAAGAGCGACGGAATCGGCATATTTGCTGATAAAATTCTCAAAAATTGTTTCTGTATTCGTTTCGTTCTTTTCCATAAATTCTTTTCCGTATCTTAAAATGCAATTACTACTATAGTCAAATCGCTTTAAGTTGCATCAGTGGCATTAAAACTTAACAGCGCAACTTAAATATATAAATCTCTGAGAGGCATTGTACTTTATTGAGGATATGTAATCAACAATGATAAACTTTACTTATCCGAAGATTTTCTTAAAGAAATTGTCGCTTTGATATTTAGCGTCTTTTGGAACTTCACCCATAGCCTTTGCATATTCAAACAGAGCGCGCTTTTGTTCGTCACTCATAGACTTAGGAACTGAAATATTTATTTTAACGTAAAGATCTCCTCTGTTTTTTCTACCCAGCACAGGAAAACCTTGTTCGCGTACTCTCAAAGTTGTTCCGGGTTGAGTTCCGGCAGGAACTTTTACTTTTACACAACCTTCTATAACGGGAACATCGTATTCCATCCCTATTGCGGCTTGTGAAAAAGAAATTGGAATTCCGGTATATAAATCATCACCGCTTCTTTTGAACCCAGTAGTCTGTTTCATATGAACTACAACATACAGATCGCCTGATGAAGCGCCGTTGGCACCCGCATTACCTGAACCAGTAACTTTTAAAGAAGTTCCCTCATCAACTCCGGCAGGAACTCTTACTTTAATAGTTTTCCTCTTCTTTACAGTTCCTTCCCCTCTACATTCAGGACACGGATTGCTTATAACAACTCCCGCGCCTTTACACTGTGGACATTCCTGACTAACCGAGAAAAACCCTTGGGAATATCTTACCTGACCTTTACCTTTACACTGTGGGCATGGTCTCGGCGCAGAACCGTCTTTACTACCTGTGCCATGACAAGTAGAACATGTTTCTTTTTTGGGTATATCAATAGAAATTTCAGCGCCTTTCATTGCGTCAAGATAAGAAATCTCTATATCATAACGCAAATCCTCGCCACGTCTCTGCGAAGATCTGCCGCTTTTGCGTCCACTCCGCTGACTCCCGCCAAAAACATCTCCAAATATATCTCCAAAAATATCTCCCATATTTGAAAAATCGCCACTGCTATATTGCGTATAACCGCCCTGCCCGCCACCCATACCGCCGGCGACATCATGCCCAAAAGTATCATATTGCTGCTTTTTCTGCGCGTCAGACAATACTTCATAAGCTTCGTTTATTTCTTTAAATTTTTCTTCCGCTTCTTTGTTGCCAGGATTTTTGTCAGGATGATATTTTAAAGCCAGCTTTCTGTAAGCCGACTTAATTTCATCAGTCGCGGCAGTTTTAGCAACACCAAGCACTTCATAATAATCGCGTTTCATTTTGTTTTGTTCCCCACACAATACAATTACTGACTTATACTTTTATATTTTAAAATTACCACAATGCTCTGAGTTTTGCATTAATAAATTTTAACTTTACTAAATTCTTTTTCCAAATTTTTCTATAACGTCCTTTTTGTTTATAGAATCTTGATTTTCAAACGCTTTAAGTATTTGCTCTAATAAAATAGTTTTTTGATTTTTACCTATAAAATTAACAGTAGGATAATCTTTATTGATATTTTTATCTTTATACAAATCAATTCTCATACTTTTCACTAATTCAGTTAATAAGTCGTTATCTATGTTCCCATTATTTTCATGAATATTATCCCAAAATTTCTTCATATTCTTCACAACTGCAGAACTACCAATCAACAATATCTTATTGTACGTGCATGAAAATTCAGCATAAACTTTGTCAGCTTCTTCATTTTTAGCTTTTGTACACACAGCATAAGTAAAGTTCTTAAAAAAATCAAAATAATGCTCTTCTTTTGATTTACGTATATCCTCCTTTAATTTTTGTTTAAATGTTAATACTGCCAGTAATACTGTTGCAACTACTACGAAACCCAATATGTTGGAAATCATTTACTATGCCCCCCCTTCATGATTTTTAATAAAGTTTCTTACTACTATCATTTTCTTTAACATTTACACGCGCATATTTCTTATTACGCAGAGTAAAACGATGAAATGATTCATTTTCTGGATTGCTTCGTCATTTTATTCCTCGCAAAGACAGCACTGACAAGGCTACAAACATTGCGACAAGTTTAACGCTACCTAGTCATTGCGAGAAGCGAAGCGACGAAGCAATCCAGCTTCTTTTGTTGAAAAGTATGTAAACATATCCTTTTTTGGATTGCTTCGTCATTTTATTCCTCACAAAGACAGCGCTGACAATGCTACAGACACTGCCACAAGTTTAACGCTACTTAGTCATTGCGAGAAGCGAAGCGACGAAGCAATGACTAAGTAGCGTTAAACATTGCGACAAGTTTAACGCTACCTAGTCATTGCGAGAAGCGAAGCGACGAAGCAATCCAGCTTCTTTTGTTGAAAAGTATGTAAACATATCCTTTTTTGGATTGCTTCGTCATTTTATTCCTCACAAAGA
>JAIXMY010000046.1 GCA_020328045.1 Candidatus Endomicrobiellum pyrsonymphae | reverse complement strand
GTGCTAAGTTCTTTCCAGCTGTCAACTAGAGATTTGTTGTTGCCAGCGCTCGCTCTGGGATTTTCGGGAGGAAGTGGCGCATGGTAGGCTATTTTTTCTACAGAGTCTTTTTCAACTTCAGTGTTTCTAGCGAACTCGCTAGCTTTGCTGGATTTATCGGGCGAGCATGCCGAAA
The DNA here is from genome assembly GCA_020328045.1 of Candidatus Endomicrobiellum pyrsonymphae. Taxonomy (GTDB): domain Bacteria; phylum Elusimicrobiota; class Endomicrobiia; order Endomicrobiales; family Endomicrobiaceae; genus Endomicrobiellum; species Endomicrobiellum pyrsonymphae. Next base: position 10,297 of record JAIXMY010000046.1, on the reverse strand, counting down.
CGAGCAGAGAAAGGCAAACAAACAAGCTTACACATCTTTTTAATTGTAATGTCATCGTATTATGTCTTCTTTTTAAGAGTGATGTCATCATACTATTTCCTCTTTTGTTTCTATCTATCACTTTTGATAAATTTAGATTTAGATATCAAGGGAATGTGGAGTATGTATCGCTTCACGTGAAAATTCCCTCTTTTATTTTATTCCCACTTTTTTTGTTTTGTATCTACAAAAAATCAACTATACCAAATCAAATGTGATTGTATCATCTCATCAAATACAACTGTTGTGGTTATATCAAATCAAATCTCTTAACAAATCAAGCTATAACTATCGTAATTATATCAAATCATCAAATACAACTATTGTAATTATATCAAATCTCTTAACAATTTAACCTAAAATCATCAAAGATTATAATCAAAAATCAATCAAAAAACGAGTACTTTTTGTAATATCAAATCAAACAAAACACCCCCAAAAAACGGCTAAATGGACTCTATAGTGAAGGGATAAAGTCCCGGAGGGCAAAGCCCTCAAGGACAAAGTCCTCTAGGAATTAGTGACTGGGACAAGGATGCTGGGTACGACGAGCTAAAAGGCGATACAAAGCTTGATAAGTGTGGAGGGGAGATAGATTTCAAGGATATAGTTCTTAAAGATTTTGAGAAATGTTGCGAGATGTGCGAGCCAGATTAAAGAAACTTACGAGCATGTCTGAGATATGTTTGTAAGTTCCTTTTTTTTAATGTAAAACCCGAAGTGTAAAGACTTTTCAGACTAGTACAAAGATTTTTTTGTAGCAGTATTCAGCTTTTGACTGTGGACATTTTAAGAGAATACTTAGCTAAAGTTTATAACGAAGGCAAACGTCGTCCGATTTATGTAATTTCGAAAGAAGGATAGAATAATTTCAATTTTATATATATTTGATAACTTTTTATGTAATTTGATAGGATTCATATATGACGATTGCAAATTTGGAAGAAATTAAATGTCCGTAGGGACATCTTTTTGAAGCGGAGTTACTTTCCGCAATAAACGTTCATGATAATCCTGAGTTAAAAGAAGCCTTGATTGCAGGGGAAATTAATCTTGTTTCTTGCCCGGAATGTGGCGAGATGTTTTATGCCGAACGTTTTATCCTTTACCATGACGGTGATAATGAACTCATAGCTTTTGTATATCCGTTGAGTTTTCAAAAACAGGCAACGCAGTGTAAAGCGAAAATGAAGAAAGAATTTGAGCTTGCGTTGGAGAGATTTGAAGAAAAACAAAAAATAAGCTACGAGCCTCTCTTACTATTTGGTATTGAAGATTTGGTTTTGTTGTTGCGAAGAGAACAAAATACAGAATTTCTCAAAAAAATCTCAAAAAAATAAAACAATTATAGATGATTTAAAAAAATGACAAAATTATTTTTATATATTAGAGTATTAGTGTTATTTTTAATTGTTTCTCTCGGGTTTTGTAGTATCCTATATGCTGAATTACAAATTACCAAAGTTTCAAAAAACGATGGATCTTTTGACGTAGTTTTAAATGATGATATTAAGATTTCAAACATTATTTTAAAAAATAACGAAATTGAATTTCCCGTTTATAAAGGTAAAAATAAAGTTTATAAGCAGTTTTCTATTTTAAAAAGAGAATTTAGACAGTATGTTGTTGATTCTTTAATCGAAAATAAAATATCTTCCAAAACTACCGACACTTCGTTTAAAATAAATAAATTTTCAATCCTAGAAAATCATAAAACGATAAAAGTATTTGCATCTGTAATTTTTAATGATGATATTGAAGTTGAATGTCGTATTATGCGCTCAAAAAATTGTTTGTGGGTTGCGTGGCCTGCAAATAAAAATAATAATATTTGGGTTAAAGATTTTAAATTTATAAATAGAAATTTAAAGGAAACAATCGAAAAAAAATTAATTACAGATTATACTTCCATTAGTGGTTAATATGCTAAAAGAAAAAATAAATAAGAATATTTTAGACATTGTTTCAACTATAGGATTGCCTGTTTGCGCGGGTGTCTTTTTTGTTGTTTGGATTGTAAATTTACTTAAGCATCCTGTCATTAATTTCCCACTTATTGCAATTCCTATAATAGCGCTTTATTATTTTTCAGGTAATATATACAGCGGTATTCTAATTTTTATTACAATTATTACAGGTATTTTAGATATTGCATTTTTTATAGGACATAAGTCTGAAGCTCAACTTGTGTTCTTTGAATGTATAGCTATAATGTGTTTGTATTTAATTCTCGAAATGTATAAAGATAAGCATATTGCGATAAAGAATGGATTTTTTGAGGAATATGATACGCTGAATATGGAAATTATATTGAAAGAGTCTGCAACATTGGAAAACAAAAAACGAACTAACAACTTGTTGCGACAGGCAGAAAACTTTAGAAAGATTAGTAATATTCTTCAATCGTTTCAAGCCTCCCTTAACGAAAAAGAGACGATACATAAATGCGAGGATATTGTATACAATTTCATTGGGAAAGGTTCTTGGAAATTAAAGAAATATAAAGAAAGCGACGTTTTTTCTTTTTATGTGAAAAATACAACCTTGCCGTTAATGATAGCAAATATGTCTGAAGATCGACGCTTCCCTTCAGAACGCGATAACAATAAATTGTCACTCATAGCAGTTCCTGTTGAGCTTAATAGCGTTTTTTGGGGAACGCTTCAAGGAACTTCGTACTTAAAAGATTTTTTTAGTGAAGAAGATTTGAGACAGTTATCATTATTATTAGGAACAATTAGCGCGATTCTAAATAATTTTTATTCATATAAAAAACTGCAGATACTCGCAATTACAGATGGCGTAACGGGTCTTTATACGCATGCCTATTTTAGTGAAAGACTCAAAGAAGAACTAAATCGTTTGCAGAACAATAATGTATCGTTGTCTCTAGCTATATTGGATATGGATTTTTTTAAAAGCGTTAATGATCAGTATGGGCATCTTGCTGGGGATTCTCTTTTGCGTCAGATTGCGACGCTTTTATGTTCAAAATTTAGAAAAACGGATTTTATTGCAAGATATGGAGGAGATGAATTTGCTTTTATGATGCCTCATACAAATTCAAAAGAAGCGTCAAAAGTTTTAGAAAAAATAAGATTGGTAATTGAAAAAGAAAGATTTTTCTTGACGATAGGAAGTTTGTCGCCGGTTAGAATAAAAACAACAGGAAGTATCGGATTTGTTTCACTAAGTAAAAAAAATCCTATTTCTGAAGAAGATATTATAAAAAGGGCGGATGTTGCTTTATACAAGGCAAAGCAATCTGGCAGAAATAGAGTGGCAGAATATTCTGATGAATAGAAAAATATTAAATTTGATATATATACTTTTGACTCTCGCGGTTTTGTATTTTTTAATGCCTTCATCCGGAGGCGCTATTGTTTGGGCATCTTTCATTTCCTTGGCGGGATTTTATTACGCGCAATGGTTTAAGAAAGCTGTTTTTATTACTTCTTCAATAGCATGCGCGATAGCGCTTTTTTTTGTTAAAGAATACCCTTTTTCTACATTAAGCGCATGTTTGATTTTTATTTCGTTGATTCCTCTTCCGTATTATTTTTATATTAAATCCGGAAAATTAAAAAAAGATTTTTCTGCAAAAATCAGAGTTCTTAAAATCAAACATAGCGAGATTCTTGAGAAATATAAAGAATCATTTGACGAAAGGCAAAAATATGAAGATGAAACGGAAAGGATAATACAGTTTTATGTTGCATGTAAAAAGCTATCTAATTGCGCTGTGGAAGAAGAATATGTGAAAATAATTTTAAATGCTCTAGATGAAAAAGCTAGAATGATTGGATGTAGTATTTTGGAAAAAATTAAATTTGAGTGGAAACTTCTTGCTTCTTCAGGTATTCTTAAAGATAAAGATTTGGTTCCTTACGTACATTCATTAAAATTTTTGGGTAGGGATAAAAATTTTAATATTTTGGATAGTTTGTATAGTAAGGAATTAGATAATCGTAATTTTGGCACCATTTATTGGCCTTTAAAAATAGAGGAAGAGCTTTTGGGTTGTATTGTTATAGTTACGGAAATGATTGATGTAGATAGATATATGGAAGAAGGGTTGATTTTTGCGCCTCATATTTCTTTGGGATTGAAGCGAATTAATCTTTTTGACGAAATTAGCGAGAAGTCAAGAATCGACGGACTTACAGGTTTGTATCTCAGACGTTATTTTCTAAATAGATTAGATGCAGAAATACAGAGAGACAGACGCTATAGCGATGGTTTTTATATTTTAATGCTGGATTTAGATAGGTTTAAAAACGTAAATGATAAATATGGGCATTTAACCGGCGATAAGGTGCTGGCAAGTATTGCTAAAATTATTTCTTCTTCTGTAAGACCATGTGATTTAGTGGGAAGATACGGTGGAGAAGAATTTGTGGTATTGATACCTTCGGTTAATGAAAAGGAAGTACAATTTATCGCTCAAAAAATAAAGAAATCCGTAAAAGACGCAGAGTTTGAAGAAAATGACGAGAAGTTTAATATTACTGTGAGCATCGGTATAAGTTATCACTCATCGAAGAGTATTTCCAATTCAAATTTTGTAATTAATACGGCGGATAAGGCTTTATATAAGGCAAAAAATACAGGTAGAGACAGAATTGTTATGTATGCAGATATGTCTGATGATGCGTCAATTGGGCATAAAGGTTAAAAAAGTTGCTAAAACGTTATAAAAGACGAATTCAAGTTGCTAATGCAACAGTAGAATTAAAAACGTCTAACTTTCAGGCAACACTGATAACATATCAAGTAAAGCCTTATTTGATTCTTTACAGCTTTTATCAGTAACTTTAGCCAGCTACTAACTCCGGCAACCATTATTTAATTATTTTCTCTTCTATCGCTTCCCTTAAATAAAAATAGATTTGTTTTTCCATCGTACGAAGGCGCGCAAGTGTATTTAGTAAATAATGACGACGCTGTATCACGAGATTGGAAAGCAGTTTTAGACAATAAAAATAACGATATTGAGAAAAATAATGCAAAACTATTGCTTGCAATAGAGAAAATAGTATATAACCTCGTCAAAATTCCTAAAATGCGCATTATGTTGTGATGTTCTACAGATAGTTTTCTTTTGGCAAGTTTTTTATTATAATGCCCCGCCATGAATGAAAATAATGAAATAAAAGTAATCAATTTAAAAAATCTGTATCTCAGGTGGTCTGTGTTTGTAGCTTTAATACTTGGCGCTCTTGTTACTGCTCAGATTGTTGTTGCAAAAAAAGCCGAAGCTATGATGACTTCTGTCCCTGTTGTAGTGTTGCCATCATATTCACCGGAAACTTTGTTAAATGATGTTGATGCTAGAGTAAAATACCTTGTATTAAGAGTAAAAGACGTTGATTTTTTTGTTTATTCTGTTAAACCAAAGGATAATCTTTGGACATTGGCAAAAAAATACGGATACTCCGTACATACTTTGATTGGTGTAAATCCGCAGCTAAAAACTTATGAAATAAATATTAATCAGAAAATTGTAGTGCCGTCGTCAGGAGGTTCTCTCCATCCTATTCAAGATGGCGATACTTGGTCAAAAATTTCGAAACATTATGATATTGATGATAAAGTGTTGCAACTTAAAAATTTTGGCATTACAAATCTTGTTCCGGGAGAATATGTTTTTATTCCGGGCAAACATCCAGCTATAGATTTAATGAACAAGGGAATGCAGGAGAAATACGAACTTCGTTCGTTATTTCGGTCTCCTCTATGTGGTTGTCCTTCAAGCCATTTCGGAAAAAGAAAACATCCTGTAACAGGTAAAATTAGTTTTCATGGTGGCGTAGATATTGCCGTTCAGTCCGGAACATGGGTAGGCGCTGCTGCGGACGGAGTTGTTATTGTTGCAAGTCGCAATGTCGGGCATTATGGAACGGCTGTGTTTATTGATCACAAAAATGGATACATAACACATTATGGTCATCTTTCTTCTATAAATGTAAGGTTGGGACAAAAGGTTAAAAAAGGACAGCTGATAGCTAAAAGCGGAACAACCGGCAGGGTAACGGGACCGCATCTTCATTTTACAATTAAAAAAGGCGACAAAGCATTAGACCCTATGAAACTTATATGGTAGTTCGCTTACAGACTACTCTTTTTTGGCGCTGTTTGTTATTTCTGTCTTTTTCAACAAAATATGTGTCGCCTGATATTAAAATAATATCCAGCGCGTCCCGGTCCAGCTTTTGTATTTCTTCTTTAGTTGTTGGCAACAACTATAGAGTTCTCTATAAATTGGTATGTATAATGTAATCAACTAACTTTACATTGATACAATGCGCCAATATAAAGTTAGTTGATTATAGCTGATATTTTCGTTATTATACAAAAAACAGCGTCAACAATCAGGGAATATAGCGATTGACGGTTAATGGTTAAAGATATATAATGTTCGCAGTCGGGAGAGTGACTTTATGTTGACGCGCCAACATAGAGGTGTGTGGCTGTAAAGTTTTTTCTGTATTTCTGAGACGTGTGATGGTGGTCATAATTTTACGAGTTTGTAGCAGGGTTTATAGGTAGTCTTTCGATGAACTTTTTTGAAGTTGACGTAGTAGAAAAATAACACAGTTTTTCTTAACAAAGGAACGTTTGAAGTCAAACTGCCAAGGCAGTTTAAAGAAAAATTTTATCGTACGTTGGGCGAAAAGTTACTATGGGTGTAAGACCTGAAGGCATAATATGATAAGCTTTTCTTCAATACGGCAAATAAAGAAGTAAGCATCTTAAAGCGCTGTAGTTGAGTTAGTAGAACCGCTTGGCAGTGAAAAATATTTGTATTTAGATACGGGCAAAATGAGTTGATTGCAAGGGTTGGATATCTAAATCAGGGGAAAATTAATCAGATAATAAAGCTTGTGTTTGACTTGTCAAAAAGTCATTTGTTTGATACAGAAAGCGGCGGAAGAATTATTTAGTATATGGCTTCAACAGAAAAGAGCTTACGCGTTACGGGATTTTTTATTTCGTGAGTTATTGGGGAAAATAAAATATGAGAAAGAAGAAAACAAATGATGTGTCGGAACTTTTAAAAATAGCCCAAAAACCGTCAAAGATTGCAAGAAAATTGCATCCTTTTTATCGCGGTAAAATTGAAGTTGTTCCAAAATGCAGAGTCAAAAGTTTAGATGATTTTTCAATATGGTACAGTCCCGGTGTGGCTGCTGTATGTACTGATATTTGTAACAATCCAGAACTCGTATATGAATATACAAACAAATGGAACAGCGTTGCCGTTGTAAGCGATGGCACAAGGGTTTTAGGGCTGGGAGATATAGGTCCTGAGGCAGGCATGCCCGTTATGGAAGGTAAAGCGCTTTTGTACAAATATCTTGGCGGTGTTGACGCGTATCCAATATGTCTTGGTACAAAAGATGAAAAAGAAATAATACAAACTGTAAAAATATTGCAACCGTCGTTTGGTGGCGTAAATTTGGAAGACATAGAGCAGCCAAAATGTTTCCCTGTTTTAAACACTTTAAGAAAAGAATGTCATATACCCATCTGGCATGACGATCAGCAGGGAACAGCTCTTGTAACTCTTGCCGGTTTTATAAATGCCTTAAAAGTTGTTGGTAAAAAAATAAGTAAAATTAAAATTGTCATGGTAGGGGCGGGCGCTGCCAATATATGTATATCAAGGCTTTTAATGCTTTATGGCGCGAATCCTAAAAGTATAGTTATGGTTGATGTTAAAGGAACCCTGCATAAGGAGCGCTTTGATTTAAAAAATAGTCCTGACCATTGGTCGCTTGCAATAGATACAAATGCAAGTGATATTCGCGGTGGAATTAGAGAGGCTATGGAAAATTCCGATGCTGTTATTGCTCTATCAACTCCCGGTCCCGGAGTTATAAAGAAAGAATGGATACAGACAATGGCTAAAAATCCTATTATTTTTGCGTGCGCAAATCCCACTCCGGAAATTTGGCCGTGGGAAGCAAAAGAGGCAGGAGTGGCTGTGGTTGCGACTGGGAGAAGCGATTTTGCAAATCAGGTAAATAATTCTTTGGGATTTCCCGGAGTTTTTCGCGGAGCGCTTGATATAAGAGCTTCTACAATTACAGATACTATGTGTATAACGGCTGCCACGGAGCTTGCCTCTTGTATAGCAGACAATAAAATAAGACCTGATAGGATTCTTCCTACGATGGACGATTGGGAAATATTCCCTAAAATAGCCGCCGCTATAGGCGTAAAAGCTATAAAGGAAAAGGTTGCAGGCAAAAAATTAAGTTATGACAAAATTTATGACAATGCAAAAGCAATAATCAAAAGAAGCAGAGCTATAACAGATACAATGATGAAAAAAGGTTGTATAAAAAGTGCGAAAGATAAAATCTGAAATAATAATTAATGCAGTTGCTGATGTATGCTCAAAAGCAAATTTTGATCTCCCTGAAGATATTTTAAGGTGTCTTAGGCAGTGCGTTGCTTTGGAAACAGGCATAGCTAAAGATATTTTTGGAGAAATTATCGAAAATGCAGATATCGCAAAGAAAGAACAAATTCCGTTATGTCAGGACACGGGTACGGCCAATTTTTTTATAAAATTGGGCAAAGATATAATTATTGAGGATGGCAATATTTACGATGCAATAAATAAAGGCGTCTCTTCCAGTTATGTAGATAATTATTTACGTAAATCAATTGTTTCAGATCCTCTCGAAAGAAAAAATACTCAAGATAACACACCGGCAAGTGTTTATGTTGATACAGTTGATGGTAATGAAATAGAAATTATTTTTTTACCATCAACTGTATCAACATAAACACTTGCCGGTGTGTTATCTTGAGTATTTTTTCTTTCGAGACGATATAAACAAATTAAATATTGGTCCTATGGGGCTTGGTGGAAAGATTACGGCTCTAGCTGTGTTTATTGAAACTAAGCCTGTTCATATAGCCTCTCTTCCAGTTATGTAGATAATTATTTACGTAAATCAATTGTTTCAGATCCTCTCGAAAGAAAAAATACTCAAGATAACACACCGGCAAGTGTTTATGTTGATACAGTTGATGGTAATGAAATAGAAATTATTTTTTTACCTAAGGGTGGCGGTAGCGAAAATGCCAGCGCGTTGAAAATGCTTATTCCGTCGGTAGGGTGGAACGGTATAAAAGAGTTTGTTTTAAATACTGTAAACGATAAAGGACGAAGCGCATGCCCTCCCTTGGTTGTAGGCGTCGGTATCGGAGGCGATTTTTCATCTGTCGGACTTCTTGCAAAAAAAGCTTTGCTTAGGAAAGTTGATAGCAATAATCAAAGTATTTTTTATGATAATAAAGAGCAGGAATTGTTAGACGATATAAACAAATTAAATATTGGTCCTATGGGGCTTGGTGGAAAGATTACGGCTCTAGCTGTGTTTATTGAAACTAAGCCTGTTCATATAGCCTCTCTTCCTGTAGCTGTAAGTATTCAGTGCCATTCTTGTAGAAGAAAGACGGTCGTAATATGAAAACAAATTTACAAGATTTGGTTCTAAATACAGAAACTTTAAAAGCGGGACAAAAAATTTTGCTTAGCGGAGTTATTTATACTGCAAGAGATGCTGCTCATAAAAGAATGATAACCATGTTGGATAGCGAAGAAAAAACACCTATAGATTTAATCAATGCCGCAATTTATTATTGTGGTCCAACTCCTGCAAAACCGGGCGCTGTTATTGGGGCATGCGGTCCAACAACATCATCACGGATGGATGCGTTTACGCCGAGGATTTTAAAAGAAGGCGTTAAAGTTTTGATTGGCAAAGGCGCAAGGTCTAACGATGTTGTTAATTCAATAAAGGAAAACAGCGCTCTATATTTTGTAGCAACAGGCGGTGTTGCGGCTCTTATTTCTAAGACCGTAAAAAGAGCAGATTTAATTGCTTTTGAAGATTTAGGACCGGAAGCAATATACAGGTTGGAAGTTAAAGATATGCCGTTAATTGTTGCAATAGACAGTTTTGGCAATATAGTCAAATCGCTTTAAGTTGCACTGTTAAGTTTTAACACCACCTCGTCATTGCGAGACTTGCACTGTTTGCAAGTTGTGGCAATCTAGACAACAACGATGCTGGATTGCTTCGTCATTTTATCAACCCCCTGAAAAAAGTGGTATAAGAAATCCTTGAAAAGAGGTATAATTAAGTGAGCATATAAGCTTTATCAAGGTAATACTGCTTACAACAATTGTTAATAATGACTAGTAGCTTACGCATAACAGCGACAATAGCAACCATTT
>JAIXMY010000045.1 GCA_020328045.1 Candidatus Endomicrobiellum pyrsonymphae | reverse complement strand
CGGCTTTTGATCCGGGTTCTATTACGCCTATAACAGGAACTTTTAAGGTTTTTTGTAAAATCGGCAGAGCAAAAGCTGATGCTGTGTTACATGCTATAACGATTAGCTTCACTTTGTGTTCTATTAAGAAAGCGACTATTTCTTTTGAAAATTTTATCACAGCATTTTTTGATTTTGTTCCATACGGAACATGAGCTGTATCGCCAAAGTAAATGAGATTTTCTAACGGCAAAGCTTTGTTTATTGCAGACATTACCGTAAGTCCGCCAAAACCTGAATCAAAAATTCCTATAGGATTATTATTTATTTTTTTATTCTTTTGTTTATTTTGCATAATATTTTACTACCCCCTCATATATGGAGTCGGCTATTGCTACGCGAAATTTTCTTAAGTTGAGTTTTGCTTCTTCGGTATAATTGCTTAAAAAAGCGCTCTCTGCAAGTATTGACGGCATTTGAGTGCCTTTCAGTACGTAGAAGTTTGCTTGTTTTACACCTCTATTTGGTATTTTAAGTCTGCCTGGCGCTTCCGCGATTATAAAACCGCTTAATTTTGAAGAATCGTTTATAAAGTCTGTGACAGTCATGGACCACAACATATCTTGGAGCAACGCTCGTTTTTTATTGGGTTTCCCTTCCATTTCCAAAACAGAGTTTTCAAGCGTTGCTGTTGCACTCGCCTCTGAATCTGTAGCGTTTTCGGACAAGTAATAAATTTCAAAACCGCTCGCCTCTCTATCAAAATTTGTATTACAGTGCACAGATATAAATAAATCCGCATTATGTTTATTTGCTATATTTGTTCTTTCAGCGAGAGGGATAAAGGTATCATCTTTTCTAGTTAGAATGATTTTGTAATTGCTATCACGATCAAAAATAGATTTTAGTTCGTAAACTATTTCTAAATTTATGTTCTTCTCTTTAGTTCCGTTTGGTCCTATTGCGCCGAGATCTCTACCGCCGTGTCCTGCGTCAAGGACTATAATTTTTTTACGTTTATGATAAGATTTGTTATCATCTGAAGTTTTTGTAAGAATTTCTACGGCGCTTTCGGCATCGTCAACTATCATATAACTGTCGTCAATGATATTTGCATGTTCAAATTTTGTAACAGGAATATTTAAAAGATCTTGATTATTTTTCCCATTTTCAATTTCAGATACAAATTCACTGACCTGCGCTTGACCATATTCTTCCGGAAGCGTTAGATCAGACTCTTGCTTATTGTGATCTTGAACGATATAATCTTCTTCAGATTCAGAAATTATTTTTTCTTTTAAACTTGATAAGTCAATATTTTTAGAATGAATTATATCAATGGAGATTCTGTCGGGTTTTGTGAGTGTTGAAGTTTTCACAAGTTTGGGCATTTGCTCTAGGTTGATTTTTACTACTGCAGAACGTCCATCAGTTCCATAATGTATATCTTTAATTACGCCATTGGTTACGTCTATAGAGTCCGGTTGAATTTTACCTCTTAATATTTTTAAAACGACTGCTCCTGAGGTTTTTGAAACAGTATAAGATAACGGTCCATCAAGTTGTACAAGCACTTGCGTACTTTCAGATCTTGTAAAATATCTGACGCTAGAAATATTGGAATGATGCGTTACATTTAATACAGAAGCCGACGAGTTCCATTTAGTATCAGCCTCCGCAATTTCAGCAAATTCAGGAGATGTAAGAATTTCAGGAGGAATGTATATATCGTTTTTTATTAATCTTGACGGCAAAGACATTTTTTTTAATTTTCTTCCAAAAACAACATAGGCGCTATTTGCTTTTATGTCTATTTTTCTGTTATTTAGATGTATTGTTACCTGAGAGCTGACGGGTTTCCATTCAAGAATGGCGCTATATATCTTGGCAATTTCTTTAACGGAAAAATATTTTGTTTGTTCTGACATTTTATATACACTTGTATCTCTGAAAGCATTTCCGTCAACAATTACATTGATGTTTTCCGATGATACGGATCCTTTTTTATCGGCGAAACAATATACGGCAAAAAATAATATAAATGATGGCAATAATAAAGTTGTTAGTTTTTTCATAAGGAAAGAGATTTAATTGCTTCAGCGGGATTTTCAGCCGAAAAAATATAACTACCACTAACTAACGCGTCCGCTCCGGCTTGAATACAAATTGAGGAAGTCTGAGAATTTATTCCTCCGTCAATTTCAATAAGACAATTATAATTATTTTGATCAATGTTTTTTCTTAAAGTTTCTATCTTTGGAATCATGTCGTTCATAAAGAATTGTCCGCTAAAACCCGGTTCGACAGTCATAACCAAAACTAGATCAAGACAAGACAATAAATTTTCTATATCAGAAACAGGAGTTTTAGGTTTTATTGATATGCCTGCTTTAATACCTGATGTTTTTATATTTTCTATAAGTTTTCTTTTGTCGACCTGAACTTCGCTATGAAAAGTTATTAAATTAGCGCCAGCTTTTTGAAAATCTTGCCAATATTTTTCAGGACTTGTTATCATAAGGTGGATATCAAAAAACAATTTTGTTGTTTTTCTTAAGGCTTTTACAATTGCAGGTCCCATCGTAATATTTGGCGCAAAGTGACCGTCTATTACGTCAATATGTATCCACTTTGCGCCTGCTTTTTCCACAATATTTACGTCTCGTTCCAGCGCCGCAAAATTTGCAGATAAAATTGAAGGAGCAATAATAATTTTTTTCATTTTCATTCCAAATTAACTGCAACTGTTACAGTTATGTTTTTTTCATCTGTCACATCTGTGTCAAATGCCGGATACTGTTCTGTAATTGTATTTGTTTCAATATTCGATGATTCCTCACTTTTAACATTTACATTAATACCATGCTCTTCTGCCCACGTTTTTGCTCTCTCAATATTTTTATTGATAAAATTTGGCATAAGAATAATGCCTTCGGGAGGCATTCCATCCGAAACTACAATATTTACTACAGAATCTTTATCTACTTTGGAACCTGCTACTGTATCTTGAGAGATAACTATACCTTTTTCTGCAGAAATCGAGAACTTTCTTGATACTTCTCCCATAACCAAAGTTGCATATCTTAAAGCAATATCTGCCGAGCGTATAGTTTGTCCGATTAAATCGGGAACATAGATAATCTCGCCACCTTGGCTTAACGTTACTCTAATAATTTTCCCTCCTCTTACTGTCATTCCTGCGAGTGGATTTTGTCTTAAAATTGTACCGGTAGGTACATTTTGGTTTGGCTCTTCACCGTCTTTTTTTATTCCAAAACCTTCTTTTGAAAGTTCTTCCAAGGCGTTATAAAGACTTTTGCCTACAACATTCGGCGTTACAATTTCCTTCTTGCTGTGGACTAAAGAACTCATAATCATATTAAAAGCAAAATAAATTGCAGTACCTATAATTGCCAATGCAATAAGCACCTTTGAAAGTTTATGAGACAAGATTTTTACCTCTAATTATATTATAACCTGCTGTAATTTTTCCTCTATCCTTGCTTCCCGCCTGTTTTTAATTCCCCTTTCACTGAAAGAGGTGGCAGACAAAATCTGACGATGTATGATTATCGCCACCTTTTTGGGTGAAGCGAAAAGGATCTACGTTGTTATTCCCATTTTTCAAAATGGATGGCAATGCCAAGAGGTATTGACGGGGTATTGTTCCTTAAAAAACAAGTATACTTTAAGTGTTACAAATGCGCAAATTTTAGTTTACAACATGGAAACAATTGAAAGCAAGAAGCTAATACCAAATTAAAAGGAGGCGCAAAATGCCAAAAACCTTATACACTGAATTTGTAGGCATCGATGTATCAAAAAACAAGTTGAACGTTTATGAAACAAAAAACAATCAGTACTACACAGTAACTAATGACAAATAAAGCATTCGTTCTTTATTTAGCAAGTGAACAACAAATGGTCTTAATGGACTTAACAGGCGACTATGGAAGCCGAAGTTGTCAAAGAGTTCACAATTCACGATTACAATGTCCATAGAGCGCAAGGTCGTAAAGTAAAACAGTTTATACCAAGTTACGGACAAAAAACCAAAACTGACAAAATAAATGCTAAAATGCTAACGACTTAAAGATTAAACGAACAGTTAAAAGAGCTTATAAGTCGTCGTGAATATCTTAAAGGAATGCTTCAAAAAGAGCGCAATCGTGAAGAATATTTTGACGATAAAGGAGACAAACGTTCCATAAGAGTAATCATTGAAGCATTACAGAAGCAATAAGTTCTGTGAAATCAGTAGGCGAAAAACTACTACGACCTTGTTAAGAAAAATTGTTGCTCCAGCAGGTCTTGCTCCTTATGACAATGATAGCGGTAAGACTAGCAAAAGATGTAGAGCTTCTGCAAGGTCGCCTTCTTGTTAAACGCATGCTCTTTATCGGCATTGACTTTATATATGACTTTGCCCACTTTGTAAGCAGTTTGTAAGTTCTTATTGCAAATCAACGACAAAACTACCATGTTTATTGTACATAATTTTACTGCATAATCAAAAAATTTGGCGAGATTGTTATCCAACACTTTTGATAGCTCTGAATTAAATCTATAATCTTTTGTTCGTACCACGTAGAATAGCTAACCCAACCAATTTTATCATTCTTTCCGGGAAGTATGCAGCCTTGTGTATCTTTTGCGGTATTTCTATGGATACGCACACCTGTAAAACCAGCCACATTTAGAAGCAATGGCAAGTCTCTGTTAAACTTGTTGCTGTGGTCGACTATTACTTTATACTTTCCTGTCGGTATAAGCATTCGTGATATTTTACTCGGCTCTAACGTATCGCACAGCGATTTATTGCCTTCAACAATATTGTTATGCTCGTCATATCCGTTAAACTTGAGTCTGCCGATAGTATAGTTGTCCTTAAAGGCAACTCTCTTTAAAAATAACTCTAAGTCTTGTTTCATAAATTAAGTTCCTAACTTTCTTGCCAGTACGAACAAAAGTTGTGGTTTAGTTTGTATTCGCAAGAAAGTTAGGAACGAACTATATTTATGAAAGGTGATTCGAGGATAGTTTTTAAGTATATTTTTTTTAATGTTCTTTGATATATGAAAACAGGTTGCGGGATTTTGAGATTTGCTTGAACTCGGCTTTTTAAAGTTATTGACAGGCAGACCCTTTGACAACTTAATAAGCCCTATCATTTATCGCAGATTAATTCGTCTCGCTCTCTAATACTGTATGTCTTGGACGCTTCGATAGCGACTTTGATTTTTTGTTTTATATTTTCAGGTATTTCGCCAATATACTCCATCATTGTATCAACATATAATTTTTTAAACTCTAAAACATCAATACCGTTTAAATGATTTTTTCCGCACTGAATACAAGAGACATCTTTCGTCAATACTTCCGTCCACTCACTTTTTTGCATCTCGACCAATGCAGATTCGTCGTCTCTGTACCGCATTTTGGCTTTTTCTACTTGCGAAGTGATGTAAAAGTATTTGATTTCTGACGATCTTTGATAAACAATTACTATCATATGCAATCGTTCAGAACCTTGTGGAAGAAGAGCATTTTTATACGCAACCCATCTACGACACGGGATAAGTTCAGCAGGAACTTTGACCACTGAAATCATCCTTAAGCGCCTGCAAAAAATCTTTGTCGTCAACGAAAGGGTCTATTTCAATCCCTTGCTTTTTAGAATATTTCAATGTTTCAGGATTGTCAAAAAAATCTTTAAAATCCATCGGAATAGACTTTGTGCCGCTATTTATGGCTGTTTCGTGTTTTTTCCATTCGGGATAATCGTGAGTTATATCACTCAGTGTAAACTGGTTACGGTCGCCGTAAGTTTTAAGCGCAAAATCTAGCGATTGTATAAAGCTCTTTGAAAGCTCGTCGTCGTCCTGTTTTGCTATTTCAACGTCGTTTTCACTTACGACTGAAACACCGTCAAGCAACGACATTTCAACCGGATTAGCTTGACGAGGCATTTGCTTGTATAAAATGTCTTTCGTCGCCGACCCGACAGGTCCGTACTTCATAGCAACATAAGTATCGCCCGAGGCGACAAATCCAAAATGTCTAATATGATATCTGTCGGCAAAAAACATCATTTTGAGCAGATACATGATGTCGTATTTAGCTTTATAATTAGAATCAGGCGTTCTGCTCTGTATGTAATACAACGCTTGAAGTATTTTTCTAATTGACAACATAAATTTCACCTTTTTTATTTTATCAACCGGAGACGACTTTTAGCAAACCTTGACCTATAACGCCCCAGTCGTTTTCGAGCGCTTTTGCGTCAGCTTCTTGGTCTGTTTGGCAATAGTTGTAATCAAAAAAAGTACCCATAAGATTAAAGGCGGAAGCTACGCCCATAATAAAACTGTTGTCATCAAATAGGTAGTCGGTACGATATTTTTTCATGGCAACATTCTAAATGTTTTTGTTTTTAATGTCGAGGAAGAAGAAAATCCCTGAGCCACTTTCGCAACTCGGGGTAACAGCTAGAGCTACTAACAATAACTGCAACGGTGACAACAGCAACATAATAACGTTTTTTAATGAAATTGTCAAATTTAAATGAAATTGTCAAACCTAAATGAAATTGTCAAACTTAAATGAAATTGTCAAACTTAATTGATTTAAGGAGTAAAGAGGAATTTATGAAACAAGCCTTAGAGTTATTTTTAAAGAGAGTCGCCTTTAAGGACAATTATACTATCGGCAGACTCAAGTTTAGCGGGTATGACGAGCATAACAATATTGTTGAAGACAATAAATTACTGTGCGACACGTTAGAGCCAAGTAAATCGACACAAATACTTATACCGACAGGAAAATATAAAGTAATAGTCGACCATAGCAACAGGTTTAACAGAGACTTGCCATTGCTTCTAAATGTGGCTGGTTTTACAGGCGTGCGTGTCCATAGAGGAAATACCTCAAAAGATACACAAGGTTGCATACTTCCCGGAAAGAATGATAAAATTGGTTGGGTCAGCCATTCTACGCAGTACGAACAAAAGATTATAGATTTGATTCATGGCTATCAAAAGTGTTGAATAACGGTTGAGAATATCTGAAAGTCTTTGAAAAATCAATCTGTTTCTGAGTTTATATTGGAAGTAATGTTACACGATTATTTCACGTTTATATACAAATGCCATAAAATCACGCTATCTCATCTTAGGCAAACAATTTATTGCTAATTTAGTGGCAAATTGTTGTTTTTCCATGTTGCTTAAAGCTGTGACATGTCTATCAAAATCGCAATTGTCCCTTTCTATACAAAATCCATCGTTAATAAAAACTTTTTTTAATTCTCCAACAATCATATCTGCTCTTGCAACAGTTTTAAATTTCTCTTTGGCACTCAATTTAACATTTGCAAAAACTTTCGTATCTCCCAAATTCCAAATATCATCAGCGCTTAATCCATCAATATGCACTAAAGACAGAGCTTTGTCGCTTTTGGGAAACATAAACGCATTGGGCGAAAAACGCACACTCGTATTTTTCTCAATGCAATTTCTATTATTAACAAATCTCGTTACAGTATCTGAATCTAATAACTCTGTATGCACAGGACTACATGGCATCTTTAACTCCGGATAATATATAGCTTATATCGTCCATATTGCCACGAAAAGATGAACATTTGTTTGGCGCTTCTAATTCCATTCTCGTAAAATTAAGCGTCCCTGAAGCGTTTATTGTTAGAAATACTATATATTTATCCGTATGCCAAGTAAATCCAATCTGTTTCATTGGATTGGATGAAAAATGCGGAATTTCTATGTTTTCTTCTACAATGCACTTCAGAATTTCAGTTGCATTATTTATGACATTATCTGCCAATTCATATTCGCCATATTGCCGAGCTTCCTTTTGAATATCAAGTAGTTCTTGAATTAACATACTCATTTTTATCGCTTTATATCTCGAAAGAGCAAAAGTGTTTTGAAAATTTATATCCGTACAATCTCCTATATCGTCCAATATATTATTAAAAGCGACGGGGGTTTTAATAAACAGCATAGAAATGTTTTTGATTTCTTTTTGATTTGAGTTTAGCATAGATATCATTTTGAAAACTCCTTTATGTCTTTATTCACATTTTCAAAAAAAACAGTATTTTTAAAATCTCTTAACTGCTTAATGCAAGTATCTATATTTTTTATATCGCTCATGTTAATAACCGTATCTATGACAAAAAACGTCGATAATTTTGGAGGCTGACCAACAAACTTTAAACCAGTATTTACAAATGCTTTCATCTCTGTATTTTTTACAGACTGCAACAAATAGTTGCCAGAAAATCCTGTCACTTGAGCAAACATATTCGTACCGTCGTCTTTAATATTATTAAAATTTGGCAAAAACTTTATTTTCGGCTGCTTCGGTTGCTCGGAATTAAGCTCATCTTGATCAAGATAAAATTGATTTACATATTTTAACGCAAGCTGAGAGCATTTTTCTATTGGTTTATTCTTTTGAATAATATCACATACTGTTTTAAATTTTTCATAAAAATCATCAAATCCCGTATAGGCGCTTTTATCTGCAAAAATAATTCTCTTATTATCTATAATAATACTTTGCTTTTGATCATCGGTTTGAAAGCAATATCCGCAAATTTCATCACCATTTAGTATCTGCCCTTTACTTATTGTAACCTTGTTGTAAATAGAACTTTTCTTGTGATATCTTTTTAAAAGTTCATCGTATAACGGAGTAGATTCAATGTTATTAAAATAATTATTGATTTCTATACCTATAACTGTTTCTTTAACAGGAGGATTTTTCAATTTGCCGTATTCTAAATTCCCCATTTTACGCTCTCTATTATTTATTGCCCCGAGTGAAAGTCAAAGGATACATTGCCTTGAAAATGATGCACACTTTCATCTTCACTATCAAAACATTCCTGGACTAAAAATGTTCCAAGTTTTTCAGTTTTGTTGGTTTCCCTTATTGCTTCGTCAAAAGTATCATATTCTTCGATAACTTTCTCGTCCTTTATAGCCAAAAACTTATGTCCGTATTTCTTATAAAGTTCTAGCATGTTTCTAGAAAAGTATTCGTAATTTTTATCAATCATGTTAATCCCTCCCATTTATCTAGTTTATAATTTACTAAATAATCCATTGACAACTTGTAGGAATTGATAAAATATTTGTGAAATGCTTATGAAATGATAACATATTACAAAGTAAAATAAAAGGCAAATTCAAATCGCACACGCAACAGCAGAACTAAAAACATCTTTGAAGTGTTAAGTGTAACCAAGATGTCTTCTTGGTCTGTTGCTAAGCCAATCTTCTGCAGTTGCGACACATCTCTTACATCTATAATTATCAAAATTAGCGCCTTTAGGCAAACGCCATATAAGTTTTACTTTTAGAGTTTAAATAACATTCTTTTTAGTTTGATTATGCAGTAAAATTGTGTATAATAAGCATGGTAGTTTTGTTGTTGATTTGCAATGAGAGCTTACAAATTGCTTATAAAATGAGCGAAAATTATATAATAAAACACCGCTTTATTAAAAGCAACGCACTGCTTAGTTAGTCAACCATTTTGGAGAAACATATTTATTTTGTGTTTCCAAATCATTAAATGTTTTTTCGGGACTATCTTGTATTTTTTCAGGAATATCTATTTTTATTTGTAAAAACTGTTCCTGCATTTTGTCTAATGTATCACGCGATACCTTCTTATTTTTAGAAATAATATTTTGTATATCTTCTTTTGTCATAATTTTACTCCTCAAATATAATTTCTTGTATGTATAAAGTTCTCTGTCTCACGCCCTATTCCATGCATCAGACCAATCATGAATCTAATATAATCCAATATAAGTTCTTCCCTTTTTTTTATCCATATCCTCAAAAAGTTTTTTATTCATATTCTCAAACATATTATGCAAATTATTAAGAGTTGGATTTGCGCCATCGTTGGTACTCTTGATAAAGTAAAGCGAGAAAGAACTGCTAGCGGGACTTAGTAGAGGGTGGCTGGTTAGGACTCAGCCTGCCCGAAAGTACCATAGCGAACTCGTTGGCGGACTGGGGAGGGAGTAGTTAGTATGTCGGGATTTCTAAACCATCGGAAGTCGTGGTCAAGTACGATGACGGGATACCCACGCCGATTCTTCGACTTTTGTCGTTCTTGTTGTGAACTCGCTAGCTTTGCTAGACTTATCGAGGTGAGCATGCTGAGAGGTGAGCATGCTGAAAGGATGAAGCTCAAGCAAACAAGTAACACCACGTATTTCTTTAATATCATTATTTTTGTCCCTCATCGTTCATACCAACGACCGTGTTTTCATATCAACGACCGTCTTCCAGATTAGTTTCCCGGTTGCAATGAGTATTAGCCGGGCTTAGAACATACCTCATGTCTTTTTAAAAAGGGACCGGATTAGTCCCCCGGTTACAATGAGTATTAGCCCCAATATTGTTCCTATTGCCCCAATTTTGAAACGTCTCATGAAAGGTTCATGTTCTACTGCGTCAGAATGAGACGACTCTTTTTGTTCATTAAGTTTTGATATACCTACCCCAGCCCCAACATCCAGTCCTAGCAATGCCAGTCCTGCTAGTGTTACGAGGGGCTTCCTATCACCAATCGTCCCATACCCAATTGTCCCATAACCGATCGTACCTCCACATCCAACCCCTACTGTCCCTACTGCCCCATCTTAGCCCTACACCTACTCCTACTACCCCCCTTCCGGAAACTCTCTTGATTTGTTCA
>JAIXMY010000044.1 GCA_020328045.1 Candidatus Endomicrobiellum pyrsonymphae | reverse complement strand
GCGCATCAGCAACCTCATCAAGCTTTTACCCTTGTGGTGTTGGAGATCCTGATGAAAACGGGCTCTTTGCCCCTTTCTCGCTCGATCTTCCAACACCCTTATACACTTTATTATACTTGTTTTTTAAGGAACAATCCCTCGCAAGGACATCGTTGGAACAATTTAAAGTGAGTTGACTAATAATATAAAGAAGGATTCCGTATGAACAATATTGAGCAGATTATTAAAGAAGCCGTTGAAAAGATAAAAAATGCAGATATTAAGGCGCTTGAAAACCTGAAAGTTGATTACTTAGGAAAAAACGGTGTTTTAACGCAGATTTTAAAATCTTTGTCGCAGTATTCTGTTGAAGATAAAAAGAAAATAGGAGCGCAGGCAAACAAGGCAAAAAGCATTATTGAAAGCGAAATTGAGAATAGAAAAATATTTCTTAAACAAGTTTTGCTTGACGAAAAAATGCAGAAAGAAAAGCTTGATTATTCGCAAAGTTTTTACTTCCCATTTCCAAAAGGGCATTTTCATCCGGTTGCGCAGACAATACAGGATATAATCGTTGTTTTTAAATCGCTTGGGTTTTCAGTTGTCGAAGGTCCAGAAATAGAAACTGATTGGTATAATTTTGGAGCTTTAAATATACCTGAAAATCATCCTGCAAGAGATACGCAGGATACTTTTTATCTTGATGGTATGAAAAATTTGCTCAGGACGCATACTTCGCCCGGGCAGATTCATACAATGGAACAACATCAGCCTCCAGTAAAAGTTATTGTTCCGGGTAGAGTTTATAGGAACGAAGCTTCAGACGCCTCGCACTCTGCAACTTTTCATCAAGTAGAAGGGCTTGCTGTAGATGAAAATATAACGTTTGTAGATTTAAAAGCAGTTCTTACTGATTTTGCGCGTAAGTTTTTTGTATCAGAATTAGACATACGTTTCAGACCGTCGCATTTTCAATTTACAGAACCGTCGGCAGAAGTTGACATGCGGTGTATGTTGTGCGGAGGTAAAGGTTGCAGAGTATGTAAAAATTTAGGCTGGATTGAAATATTAGGTTGCGGAATGGTGCATACAAACGTTCTAAAAGCTGTTAAATACGATGCGGACAGATATACGGGTTATGCCTTCGGAATAGGCGTTGAAAGGATTGCGATGTTAAAATATGGAATAGACGATATACGTTTGTTTTACGAAAACGACTTGCGATTTTTAAAACAATTCTAAGTTGCAATACTATTTTTGAGGAATTAAAATGAAGATATCATATAATTGGTTGAAAGAGTTTGTTAATTTTGAGCTTAATCCGCGAGAACTTGCCTCCGTACTTACTTCTTTAGGCATCGAAACTTCTGTTACATTAGGCGGATGCGGCTGGACTAGCGTTTATACTGTAAAAGTTTTAGATGTTCAAAAACATCCTGATGCAAATAAACTTTTTTTGTGCAAAGTAAGCGATGGAATGCAGGAATATTCCATAGTATGTGGAGCAAAAAATATTGCTGTTGGACAGATAGTTCCTCTTGCAAAAGTCGGCGCAACGCTTCCCGGAAAATTTGAAATAAAAAAATCAAAAATAAGAGGCGTAGAATCCGAGGGTATGATATGTTCTGAGGAAGAACTTGGTTTTAAGGCAGAATCTGATGGAGATATTTTAGTTCTTAGCGAAAATACAGAAATCGGCGCCCCTTTAGAAACAGTTTTAGATAATATCGATTCTATTCTTGAAGTAGAAATAGCAACAAACAGAGGCGATTGTTTAAGTCATTTGGGGGTAGCAAGAGAGATTGGCGCCAAGTTGCGCAAAATAGTGTCAATGCCTATAATAAAAAGTTTTAATGCGCCACAGTTAAACTGTGTTGAAGTAAAGTCTAATTTGTGTTTACGTTATATAGGCTGCATTATATCTGGAGTAAAAGTGGGACCGTCGCCGAAGTGGATGATTGACGTCCTAGAAAAAAGCGCAATAAGATCTATCAATAATGTTGTTGACATAGCTAACTACGTTATGGTAGAGCTTGGTCAGCCTTTGCATGCTTTTGATGTAGCAAAACTTAATTCAAAAAAAGTTATCGTAAGACAAGCGAACGATTCTGAAAAAATTACCGCTCTTGACGGCAAAGAGTATAAACTTGATTCCGACATGCTTGTAATAGCAGACAATCAAAATCCGATTGCAATTGCCGGGGTAATGGGTGGAGAATACTCCGGTGTTGACGAGAAAACCGAAACCATATTTTTGGAAAGCGCAATTTTTGATGCTACGTCGGTAAGAAAAACTTCTAAAAAATTAAATCTTTCAAGCGATTCTTCTTACAGGTTTGAAAGAGGTTTAGGCTGGGATATAGCAGATTTTGCTTTGTGGAGAGCCGTAAATTTGATAACGGAGATTGCCGGTGGAAAAATGGAAGCAAGAGAAGATTTGCAGACCGTTAAATATGCAAGAACAAATATTGCTTTAAGGGTTGAAAGAGTGGCAAAAGTTTTAGGATATACTGTTGAGGACGATGAAATAGCTGAAATATTAAGATTTCTCGGAATAGATTTGCAGCCTCGTGGCGAGATTCTTCTTTGTACGGTTCCGTCTTGGCGCAACGATATAAAAGAAGAAGTAGATCTAATTGAAGAAATAGTAAGAGTCAAAGGGTATGACGCTATACCTGCGTTAAAAAAGCATACAGATTATAAACATACGTTAAATAATTCGTTCCTTTCAAAAGTTGTTGAAGATTTTAGAGCCAAACTAAAAGGGCTTGGCTTTAGCGAAGCCTTAAATTACAGTTTTTCAGAAATTTCAGAACTGGAAAAGTTCGGTTTAAAATATTATTACAAAATAGCAAATCCGATATCAAAAGAAAATGAAGTTTTAAGACCTTCTTTGTTGCCGGGATTGTATAAAAACTTAACACTTAATATTGGTCATGGCGCTGAAACTGTAACTTTGTTTGAGTATGGCAAAATTTTTAACGAAATGGGTGAAAGAAAAACTTTTGCAGGAATAATGTACGGCAAAATATGGCAGGAGTGGTGGAAATGGTTGGAACAAAAAATTAGTCCGAAATATGATTTTTATTTTGGCGGTGGCATAATCAAAAGTGTTTTGCCATCTGATGAATTTGTGATTTCTGAAAATTTAACCCCGTATAATTATTATCACAGCGGTAAAACTGCAGAAATTATGCACAGAGAAAATGTTATAGGACAGTTTGGCGTTTTAAAACCGTCAATTACAGAAGACATGAAAGATGACGTTGTTTATTTTGAAATTGATTTGGAATCTATTGAAAAAGTCTGTGTTGACATCCACCCCACCTATAAAGCATTTTCAAAACAACCTGTAGTAAAAAGAGATATTTCAATAACTGCCGACAAAACTTTACAGCTTGCGAAAATAGAAAAAGTTATTAAAGATATTATGAATAAGGGTTTTATTTTAAAAGAATATTCTTTGGTTTCCGTATATGTAGATGAGGATAAATTAGGCGCGGAAAAAATAAGTTATTCCTTCAGATTGTCTTACAAAAGTGACAATAAAACATTGACAGATGAAGAAGTTAATAACGACATAAATACTCTTTTGCAAAAACTCAAGGCGCAGCTTGGCGTTAAACTAAGACAATAAAGACATTGTTAGTAGTTCCTATTTCTTGCTGTGATTCTCCTTTCACTGAAATGAGTGGCAATACCAACGGCATTGACTGGGTATTGGTGTTGGGCAGTCCATCGACAAAGACATTCTGGGATAAACTCTGCCTGTTGGGATATTAATATGAAAATGAGAGAAAGGTTATTTGGCAAACATAATTTTAAAAAGATAGCGTCTAACGCTGATTTTAAGGAAAACAGCGTTAGAGAAATTATAGTTGTGCCTATTTTAAAAGAACTTGGATATAGCGATGAAAATATAATACGCAGTAAAACTTTACGGCATCCTTTCTTAAAGATAGGAAGTAAAAAAAGACCTGTAAATCTTGTTCCCGACTATGTACTGAGAGTAGGCGATAGCTTTGCTTGTGTATTAGAGGCAAAAGCTCCAAATCAAAAGATTATAGATAACGAGAACGTAGAACAGGCGTATAGTTATGCGGCGCATCCAGAGATAAGAAGTTTGTATTTTGCATTGTGCAACGGCATAGAATTTTCATTGTATAGGACTTCTGATAGCAGTAGTCCTATTTTATATTTTGATGTGGAAGATATAGATAGAAACTGGGATAAGTTGCGACTTTTGTTATCTCAGGACAGTTTCCAAAGTGGGAAGCGATATGTTTATGAAGTAAGGGAAGACGTGTTGCGCAATGCTGCGGATTTTAGCAGTGATAACAATAGATTTGATTATGCCAACAGACCTTTGCTTGAAGAGATACCTGTAAAGAAACGAGCCGCAAAGCGTCATTTTGGAGTACACGGATATTTTACGAAACAATCGTGGAATGTTGTAGCTGAATACATAAAGAATTTTAGCAGACATGGGGATTTAGTGTTAGATCCTTTTGGCGGCAGTGGCGTTACTGCGATTGAAGCTATGATGAATGGTCGAAGAGCGATAAACATAGATTTAAACCCTATGGCTATATTTCTAGTAGATTCGCTTATAGCGCCAGTGAAACAATCTGAGTTATCACGAGCGTTTGAAGAGGTAAGAGACGAATATGTAAAGAAAGAACCTAAAAGTGAAGAAGAGATTAAGAAAGCTATAAAGAAGTGTCCAGGACCAAAGAAACTGGTATTGCCAAAAGGTTCGGATGTGAACACTGTTGATCAACTTTTTAGCGAGAAGCAGTTGGCCCAACTTGCGCTATTAAAATTTATTATTTTGAAGCAGAAAGATGAAAATATAAGAAAATCGTTGTTACTTATGTTTTCTGGAACAGTAACTAAGATAAATCTTACAGCGCACACAACAATGCCTGGCGCTTCTGAAAGTAGTATGGGAGGAACAGATGCTGCAGCTTTTAGATATTATAGGTACAGAATTTCGCCAAAGATAACAAAGATTGATGTAATACGATGTTTTGAATCTCGCTATCAAAAAATATGCGCTGCAAAAAAAGAAATGGAATATTTCATTAATGACAAGACCATTTCAAATGCGCAGACTATCAAAGGCACTGCTGTTGATTTGTCTTTTTTACGCAATGAAAGCATAGATTATATTTATACCGACCCGCCTTACGGCAAAAAGATACCTTATTTAGATTTATCCGTAATGTGGAATGCGTGGTTAGATTTGGAAGTGACGGAAGAAGATTACAAGCAAGAGGCAATAGAAGGCGGAGAACATAAAAAAAGCAAAGAAGATTATAACAATCTTATGGCTAAAAGTATAAAAGAGATGTACCGCGTTTTAAAATTTGACAGATGGCTTTCTTTTGTATTTGCGCATAAGGACCCTGAGTTTTGGCATTTAATTGTTGATACCGCCGAGTCTTGCGGGTTTGAATATATTGGCGCCGTTCCGCAAAAAAATGGACATAGTAGTTTTAAGAAAATACAAAATCCATTTACAGTGTTATCAGGGCAACTGATAATTAACTTTAGAAAAGTAAGAAATCCAAAAATAATAATGAAGGCTAATTTGGGGATTTCTTACTTTTCTAAAGTTAATTATCAGTTGCCCTGATAACACTGTAAATGGATTTTGTATTTTCTTAAAACTACTATGTCCATTTTTTTGCGCATAAGGACCCTGAGTTTTGGCATTTAATTGTTGATACCGCCGAGTCTTGCGGGTTTGAATATATTGGCGCCGTTCCGCAAAAAAATGGACATAGTAGTTTTAAGAAAATACAAAATCCATTTACAGTGTTATCAGGGCAACTGATAATTAACTTTAGAAAAGTAAGAAATCCAAAAATAATAATGAAGGCTAATTTGGGGATGGAAATATCGGATACGGTTATGCAAACGATAGAAGGAATAATAGCAAAAAATAACGGCGCTACTTTAGAACAAATAAACGACGAACTGATAATTAAAGGATTAGAATTAGGATTCTTAGATTTATTAAAAAAAGAGTATTCGAACATTACGCCGTTGCTGCTAGAAAGTTTTGATTATAATGAAGATACTAAGATTTTCAACATAAAGAAGAATTCAAATTTTCAAACGCATATAGACGAGAGATTGAGAGTAAGATACTATTTAATAAGCTATTTGAGAAGAATGGAGCGAGAAAATATGGTCGTTACGTTTGACGAAATAGTTATGAAAATATTGCCTTTGTTAAAGAACGGAACTACTCCCAAGCATCAGACTATATTAAATGTTTTAGAAGACGTAGGTCAACGCGTTGGCGACGACAGTTGGAGATTAAAACAATCCGGACAGTTGTCTTTGGACAAACTATTTTCAGTGTGATGACAGATAGCGCTGAAACAATGGTATCACTGTAGTTAAAAGTCAATATTTAGGAAAGTAAAGTGATAATAAAGAAAGATAAGTCTATAATACAAAATTATTTTGAAGACAATTCCGGCGTTGGAGGTTCTAACGCCGATTTTGTTGCAGTAGTGGAAACGGAAGATGATATTCCATCGTTTCTTTCTGAAATGTCTAAGACAAACACGCCCGTAACCGTTGCAGGGGCGCTCACCGGTAATACTGCCTCAGGTCTTGCGTTTGGCGGCGCGATATTGTCTTTAGAAAAACTTAATAAAATAAGCGAAATAGAAAGAGTTGATGATAGTAATGCTGTTATCGCCGTTCAATCTGGCGCTAAAACTAACGATATAAAATTAAAAGCCTATAGCGCAGGTTGGATGTATCCTCCGGACCCTACTGAAAAAAACGCGTCCATTGGCGGCAATATTTCAACTAATGCTTCAGGAGGTAGAGGCTTTAAATTTGGCGTAACAAGAGATTATGTTAAGGCTTTAAAAGTTGTTTTTTCAGACGGTTCTATTAGTTTTGTTGAAAGGGGAAAATATTTTGCCGATGGAAACGGCGCGATAACTTTTGATACAAATAAAGGCAAAAAATGTATAATGCTTCCTAGCTATCATTTACCTGTTATAAAAAATGCAGCGGGATATTATAATTATACTAAAGCAGATTTGGTGGACGTTTTTATAGGTTCAGAAGGCACTATTTGTGTTATTGTTGAAGCTGTTTTAAAACTTATTCCACATTTTAAAGAAGTTTTTGGTGGAATAGTATTTTTTGAAAAGCGAAATGACGCGTATGAATTTGTAAACAAAATAAAAACAATATCAAAAAAAACAAAAGAAGGATGTTTAAAAAATTCAATCAGTGCGATGTCTTTAGAGTATTTTGATAAAAATGCCTTACTCCTTATAAGAAACGATTATCCCATTATTCCTGAAAATATTGAAGCAGGTATTATGTTTGAACAAGACGTATATGAAGATAATCAAGAAGTTTTGACGGAAAAATGGGTTAAAGTCATTGAGAGTAGCAATATAGATTTAGAAAAAATTTGGTTTGCTTTTACTGTCGAAGAGCAAGAAAAGTTTAGAATTTTTAGACACAGAATTCCTGAACGTGTAAATGAAATGGTAAAAAAGAATAAAGTTCCTAAAGTCGGTACAGATTTTGCCGTACCCGAAGGCAAACTTCTAGAGATTATTGATTTTTGCGATAGAGAATTCGCAAAAGCAGGCGTTTTTAATTTAACTTTTGGGCATATAGGCGAAAATCATCTGCATGCAAATATTGTAGCTACAAGCAAAGGAGAGTACGAAAAGTGCAGACAGGTGTATGCGAATATTGCCGGTAAAGTTGTTGAACTTGGAGGTACGGTTTCAGCAGAGCATGGAATAGGGAAACTCAAACATATTTTCTTAGAAAAGATGCTTGGCGAAGAAGGTTTTAAAGAAATGGCTAAATTCAAAAAAAGCTTTGATGAATCAGGAATTTTAGGGCAGGATAATATCTTTCCTAAAAAATATGTTTTACTATAAAGGTGGTGTGTTTTATGAAAAAATTTTTATTAAAGCAGTGCGTTGCGCTTGTCTTTGTTATCATTGCAGGTTTGAGTGTGTGTTTGGGAACAAACAGTGTGTGTTTGGGAACAAACATTGATTCTTCCGATATTTATGCAGGACTTGGACTTCCGTCTGATTCAATACCATTGATGCAGAAAGTGCGTAAAGGCGTTCTTCCAAATGGTATTAAATACTACATTCTTAAAAACAACAAACCTGAAAATAGAGCGTTTTTAAATCTTGTAGTAAATGCGGGATCAGTGTTGGAAAAGGATGATGAGCAAGGTCTTGCTCACTTTGTAGAACATATGAGCTTTAGAGGCACAAGAAGATTCCCTAAAAAAGAGCTATTAGACTATTTTCGTTCTTTGGGGATGCGTTTTGGCAAGGAGGATAACGCATATACGTTTTTTGATGAAACGGTTTATCACATTGACGTTCCCATTGTAACTGATAAGAAGGGCGCAAAACAAATTCCAGATAAAATTCTTAACATACTTGATGACTGGACATGTTTTGTTATGTTCAATCCGGAAGATGTTGATGATGAGAGAAATGTTGTTCTTGAAGAAGTAAGAGTGCTGAAGAATGCAAATGTTAGGATGTTGTATAAACTATATCCTATTCTTTATCAGGGATCGCCATATTCAAATCGTTTGCCGATAGGATTATCAGAAATTATTCAGAGCGTGCCTGCGTCACGATTAAAAAATTTTTATAAGACATGGTATCGTCCTGATAACATGGCATTAGTCATTGTTGGAGATTTTGATGATGCTGCTTTGGAAAAGTCGTTACCCTCTTATTTTCATGCGCCTGCGCCAGATACGTTATTGCAACGACCTGTTTACGATCTTCCTCTTCCTCAGAAAGGACGTATGGATGTGGAAATTTTTACGGACTCAGAACTGTCCTATGTTTATACGTGGCTTTATTACAAGAGAATGCCAAAACATATAACAGGCGACTTTGCTTCTCTCCGCGAAGGACTCATCGACTCTCTTATAGAGAGTATGATTGCCCAACGTTTCGCGGATGAAGCTGACAAGGTAGGCGCCCCATATACAGGGGCGGTGGCGCATAATGAAAGAGTAGCGACAACTTCTCGCTTCTATGTTTTAGGCGCGCAAGCGAAAACAGGGAATACAAAAGATACAATTAAAGCCTTGTTGGAGGAAAAAGAACGTATTTTACGTTATGGCTGGACAGATACAGAGATTGAGAGAGCAAAACGTTCGTTGCTTTCCTATTTTGAACGCCTGCAAGCTGAAACACGTCAAGAATCTTCTGACTATGCGCAAAAATTTATCAACCACCTGCTCGGAAAAGGGGAAAGGGTGCTAGATGATGAATGGATGTTTCTTGTGGCGCAAAAACTGGTTCCTCTTATT
Organism: Candidatus Endomicrobiellum pyrsonymphae; assembly: GCA_020328045.1. GTDB lineage: Bacteria > Elusimicrobiota > Endomicrobiia > Endomicrobiales > Endomicrobiaceae > Endomicrobiellum > Endomicrobiellum pyrsonymphae. The sequence goes on along the minus strand of JAIXMY010000044.1, from coordinate 1,740 downwards.
ACGGCTAAGGATTTAGCGGAAGCAGCGCAAAATTATTTTGTCGATGATGATCTTACTCTATTTGTGCTTGCGCCTGAAACAGAGAAGCTTCCTTCAAAGATGGAAATCCGTAAAGTAGTTAATAGTACGAAAAAAATGAAGATATTGCCTCCAAAATCTGAAATATTTGACGATCAACTTGTAAGAAAAAACCCTACACCGGGAGCTATTTTGAAGGAAACAACAGATAAAGAAACGGATGCTATTGTATGGGAATTGAGCAATGGAGCAAAAGTGGTGTTAAAGCAAACTATGAATAAAGATAATGAAATTGCTCTCTATGCGTTGGCTAAGGGTGGAACAACATCCAGTTCAATCGAAGATATTATGTCCGCAAGACTTGCTCCAGAAATGTCTTCAGCAAGCGGTGTAGGCGATTATTCTCGCCAGGAGCTTCACAAAAAACTTGCAGAAAAACAAGCATCAATTTCCTTTTGGATTGGGACTTTTACACGCGGTTTTTATGGATTATCAACAATTAAAGATGTTAAAACTCTTTTTGAACTGCTATACCTAGATTTTACTCAGCCAAAAATGGATTCTGATGCAGTTAAAATTTTGCTTTCACAATACAAAACTTATCTTGCAAATCGAGATATAAATCCGGAAATTTCCTTTTCAAAAGAGGTTACAAAAACTATTCACGGGAATAGTCCGTATTTTAACGAGCCGGAGATTTCTGATCTTTCAAAAGTAAACGAAATTGCCGCTCTAAATTTTATAAAAAAGTCTTTAAATCCGTCGGACTACACATTTGTTTTTGTTGGAAATATCGATATTAAAAAGATTAAACCATACGTTGAAACGTATTTAGCTTCTATTCCGAACGGAGAAACATGGGACATGGCGATTGATAGTATTATACAGCCGGAAGTTGTTGCTGAGAAAAAAGAAATTTATAAGGGAAAGGAAAATAAGAGTCTTGTATTCATGTCGTGGATTATAAGAGAAAAATACTCTCAGGAGTTGGATGCTGAAGCTAGTATATTAGAGGAATACATGAATATTATTCTTGTGGAGAACATTCGTGTAAAGCTTGGCGGTACATATTCAATTTCTAGTGATTTATCGTTATTACACTTTCCATACGATGAGCTGAAGCTTGAAATACACTTTTCGTGTGATCCAAAAAGGGTTGATGAACTTGTTGCTGCTGTTGAAAAAGATATAAAAACTGTTGCAGCAGGAAATATTGACAGAGATACTTTTGTAAAAGCCAAGAGAGCTTGTGAAAAATTATGGGAGAAAGCTGTGCAGGATAATGATAGCATAGCAGGATCTTATGCTTATTCAAGTGTAATATACAACTCTTCGCTCAGTCGCATAAATAAATTGCCTTCTCTTTACAAAGCAGTAATTCCTAAAAATTTAGAAGATATGGTCAAAAAGCTCTTGAAAAACAGTAATTTTCAGGTAGTTCTGTATCCGGAGAAATAGTATCGCGTCTTCAAGTTTTTCTATCATTAGCAGCCCAAATAGATATTATTAATAATATAATCAAATCGCTAATCTTTGATTGATTTTAGGTTAAAATGTTAAAAGTAAGTGATTGAAAAAGTAAGGGATTAAATTTGTATAATTACAATAGTTGTAATTGATTGCGCCAATACTAAACTCTAACTGCAAGCTCTGCCGATTAAATTTGTATAATGACAAGTAGTTATGATTGATTATTTAAAAGAGTACGAAAATAGAGTTTAG
>JAIXMY010000102.1 GCA_020328045.1 Candidatus Endomicrobiellum pyrsonymphae | reverse complement strand
CTATTAGAAACAACAAAGACTATGCTGACAAACGACGGCAAACTTAAAATGGTTGTTTGTGTGCAAACTATTAATCATTATTAACAATTGTTGTAAGCAATATTACCTTGATAAAGCTTATATGCTCACTTAATTGTATCTTTTTTCAAGGACTTCTTTCACCACTTTTTTCAGTGGGTCGATGACAAAATTATATAGAAAATAATTGAAGCTTTTACATAAACCAAACAAGAGGTTAGAAATGGCAAAAGACAAAGATATTAACAAGCAAGAAGGAATTGCATCTCCGGAAGTTATTGCTGCAAATATTGCCCCGCGCAACATTGAAGATGAAATGAAAACTTCTTACATCGACTATGCGATGAGCGTAATTGTTGGAAGAGCTTTACCTGATGTGCGCGACGGCTTAAAGCCTGTTCACAGAAGAATACTTTACGCAATGAAAGAAATGGGTTTAAAACATAATACAGCATATAAGAAATCTGCCAGAGTTGTTGGAGACGTTTTGGGTAAATACCATCCCCACGGCGATTCTGCGGTTTATGGCGCAATGGTTAGAATGGTGCAGGACTTTTCTTTAAGATATCCGATGATTGACGGTCAGGGAAATTTTGGAAGCATAGACGGCGATTTTGCCGCAGCCATGCGTTATACCGAAGTGAGAATGGACGCAATTACCGATGAAATGCTTGCAGATTTAGATAAAAATACCGTTGATTTTATCCCTAACTATGACGGCTCTTTAAAAGAGCCGTCAATACTTCCTACAAAACTTCCCAGCCTTTTGATTAACGGATCGGCAGGTATTGCGGTAGGTATGGCTACAAATGTTCCTACACATAATCTTGGCGAAATTTGTGATGCGTTAGTAGCTTTAATAGATGATCCTGAACTTCCTGTTTCTGAACTTTCAAGATTTATCAAAGGACCGGACTTTCCCACAGGCGCAATAATTTTAGGGAAGAGCGGCATTAAAGATTATATGGAAAAAGGCAGAGGCTCTGTAAAAATGAGAGCCAAAACTGAAATAGAAGAGATGAAAGGTGGCAGAGAAGCAATTATAGTAAATGAAATTCCTTATCAGGTAAACAAATCAAATCTTATAACCTCTATTGCCGATTTGGTGAAAGATAAAAAGATTGACGGTATTTCAGATTTGCGCGATGAATCTGATCGCGACGGCATAAGAATGGTAATTGAAATTAAAAGAGACGCAAACGCGCAAGTCGTTTTAAACCAGTTATACAAACATACGCAATTGCAGTCGTCTTTTGGCGTTATAATGCTTGCTCTTGTAAATAATAGACCAAAAGTGATGAACATTAAAGAAATTTTAATACATCACATTGAGCATAGAGAAATTGTTGTTACAAGAAGGACAAAATTTGAATTACAGAAAGCCGAAGCTAGAGCGCATATTTTGGAAGGTCTAAAAATAGCCATAGATAATATCGATGCGATTATTAAAATTATGAAAGAATCCGCAGATGAAGACTCGGCTCGTGCAATTTTGATGTCAAGATTTCGTTTAACGAAAGTACAGTCTGAAGCTATCTTAGAAATGAAGATTCGTCAGTTGACAGGGCTTAGGAGAAAAGAGATTGATGACGAATATTTAGAGATAATAAAACTTATTGAGAAATTGCGTTCTATTTTAGCTGATCCTAAGAAAATTTTAGCGATAATTAAAGATGAAGTTGTTGAAATAAAGAGAAAATATGGTGATAAGAGAAGAACTCAAATTCAAGCAGCAGATGCCGATTTTAACATTGAAGATTTAATTCAAGAAGAAGCCGTTGCCGTAACAATGTCGCACGCAGGATATATTAAACGTATCCCCTTAGACACATATAAAGCTCAACACAGAGGCGGGCGCGGGATAACTGCAATGAACACAAAGGAAGAAGATTTTGTTGAAAACTTGTTCATTACAAGTTCGCACGCGAGCATGCTGTTCTTTACGACGAGAGGAAGATTGTACTGGACAAAAGTATATGAAATTCCTGAAGGATCAAGAACTTCTAAAGGAAAAGCCATAGTTAATCTCTTGCAATTACAGAGAACAGAAGAGAAAATTACTGCGGCGATTCCGATAAGATCATTTAATCCTAAAGATATTAAAGACGAATATTTGCTTATGTGTACTAGAAAAGGGACTATCAAGAAAATTTCTCTTGACGAATTTACAAATCCTAGAAAGGGTGGCATAATAGCAATTAAACTTGAAGACGGCGATATTTTAACGGAAGTAAAAGCCATAGATAAAAATCCTGAGGTTATAATAGCTACAAAGAAAGGTTTTGCTATAAGATTTAAAGAAAGCGATGTGCGTGCAATAGGACGCAACGGTATGGGAGT